>DASRBN010000015.1 GCA_035653615.1 Ktedonobacteraceae bacterium
GACATCGGTGAGCGACGTCAGCCATTGACCGAAGCCGCCCGCGCTGCCAGGATCATAGACCGAACCGGCCTGCTGATTGAGGGCGTTGGCCGCGCCAACGATGTGCGTATCATAGGTCGAGGCGTCATAGGTGGCACAGGCACTGTAGGACGAGGAGCCAATCGTACAGCCCAGGTGCGTATCGCCATCGGTGCTGCTGACCAGGTTGCCCGATGTATCATAACTATGCAAGACGGTGATCAGATTACTGCTATCGGCACAGCCGCTCGTTCCCCCAACGGTATGCGTCTGTGCCTGGGTGATGCCAGGCACGTCGGGCGAGGTGTTGTATTGCGAGAGGTTGCCATAGACGAACTGGCTGCAACTGGACGGCGTGCCGCTGCCGTTGCGCACCTGGCTCACGGCAGGCAGGTCGGTCAGGAAGATGCCTCCATCGATATTATCATGCGGATAGGTGGTATCGTGTGCATCGACATAGACGCCGGTGCCCAGGTCCGCGCCGCTGGTGCTGGTATCGCTGATATTGCCATAGTCATAGGGAGTCACGCCCTGGTCATCGCCATCGTAGGTAGAGTTTACCTGGGTATGCACAACGCGCGGATCATGGATGTCCGTGACGCCATCCATCAGGTAGGTATCTTCCTGATCCACGCGCGGGTCGCAGGCCACCACCGGATTGTTCTGATCTAACTGGCTGATCAGGTAGTTATCGCCAGGATTATTGGGGGGCCACCACCACTTTTGGGGAAGCCGGTCGGTTGGCAATCAGGTTCCGACGTCCAGTACAGCTGGCGCAGCATAGAACCATCGCTGCCGTAATCCAGCTCGTGCAATTCATGACCGGCCAGGGCTGTTGCCGTGGAACCGTTGTAATTCATAAAATAGGGCGCGACCTGGCAGGATTGAATATAGCAGGTGATATTACTATAGGCTATTCCCCAACCAGTGGTAGTATTGTAGTAATGATCCTGGTAGGAGCCGTCGGGCTGGATCACCTGTGCAAAGGCATAGCTGGTAAACAGGCCATTGTAATAGTCGGCCTGGTCATTATCGTTTTGATTGCCCCAGGTAAAGCCTTGATTACATTCGTCACAGATGGCTCCCACATAATTGGAGGCCAGGCCTTTGACCAATCCGTAGTGATACGTCCAGGTGGAGGTCTCGCCATTGGAGACCGTCTGCCGCTGGGTCACCATGTAGTGACTCCAGTTTTTGTCGTCCGCCTTGCCACAGCGGTTGGTGGAATTGCGGCCTGCGTTACAGTTGGCCGGATCATCGATGGCCCCGCTATCGACCCCATGCGTGTTATTATGGCCCTCCGTCCAGCTGATCGTCTCGTTCCAGCCGCGTCCATTATCAATATTGGTCAGATACCACGAATAGACGGTGCGTGACCACAAGTAGCAAGCACTGTTGCCATCTCTCGGTGCCCAGCTATCGGGACTGCAATTGGTAGTTGGGGTGGCATAGTACCAGAGATCGAAGTAGTGCAGGTGGTTGACGGCGTAGGTCAGGTTGACGGTCGGCGCATTGAGCGGCGTATCATTGACGCCATTGATCTGAATGCGATTGAGATTCAGATAACCGGCCATGCTCTCTGCTTGCCCTGAGTACGGGTCGGTAATCGTCTGCGGACCCGTCTGCGTATAGTAGAAATGATACTCGCGCAACAGGTTGCCCTGCACCTGCACCTTTAGATCGTTGAGGACAAACGAGTTCATCACCTCCGGCACCGGAATACCACCCACGTCCACCGGGTTATCGCAGCGAAATTGCGTGCTATTCCAGCCGTTACAGTTGGAGTTGAGGAGATGCTGGACGACGGTACTGGCATCAAAGATGAGCTTGACTTGCGGGTGCCAACTACTGCAGGCCGTCTGCTGGTGACAATTGGGATCGTCGTATTCAATATCAGAGAGGACCGCATCCTGAATCCAGTTCGGGTTGGTGATGCGTTGATAGTTAAAGTGAATCTGGTTACCATAGCGATCCACGATCAAATCCAGGTCCCAACGATATTGTTCCCAGACGCCGTTGACTTTAAAGCTCTGGACGGAGCCATCTGCGTTGTTGCAGCCGAACTCCTCCATGATGCCATTGGGGAAATAGGCCCGCCAGCAGGGCCAGCCGCCGCCGTCTACCTCCTCCACTTTCGCGTGATTAGTAGGCGTCGTAAACCAGAGAGGATTGGTGCCCAGCGGGGGCGAGTAGGGCTGGATCGTCGAAGCGCTCAGGTTGGGCGGGATCAATTGCCCGCTGATGCCGCTGGGGTCATTGAATTGCCAGACATTCTCAAGATGATTCGTGCCACCGGGCGTGACATTCTCCTGGCTCCAGGTAATGGAGCCGAGCGAAAGGTTCCAGCCCTGCCCCACCCAGGGAGCAGTAGCCTGCAGGTTATGGCTTTCATCGACGGAGCCGCTGGCATAGTTGAGCGCCAGCGGTGGCACCAGCCCCCCGGGGCCGGGTGGCAGATCAAGCGGATAGTTGTAGGTTAGTCCGCCGGAGTTCAAATCGACCTGCGAGTCCTGCGGTGTGCCCCACAGCGCCTGGGGCGTTTGCGTGCCAAACGTAATCGTATTGGGAGCCACAGCAAAGGGCGAGGGAGAATCATCTTGCTGCGAGACCCTCCCATGCGAGGGTGCTGGCTGCTCTTGAGGCGTTTGTGCTGGAATGGTCAGATCGCTGTTGACGCTCCAGGTGAGTCCGCTATGATCGGAGGTAGCAACCAGGAGCCGGGTAGTCGTGGAAGGTTCCTGGTTGGCGGGAACCGTCGGCGGAGTGCCAGGCAGCAAGGTCGAGGCATCGCCGCCGCGCAGGAACGCATACACCTGTTGCCCTTGCCACACCAGGGCATCCTGACTGGAGAGCAGGTGATAGGAAAATGTGATGGGGTGCAACAGTACCAACTGCGTGAGGGCAGACCCATCGGCGGCCAGCAATTGCATTTGATAGGTGCTAAAAATAATATGATCACTATACGTCCCGCCTGAACCCGGCAGTAGTTGTGTAATCTTGAGGGTAATACTGCCTCCCGCTTGCTGCAACGCAGCCGCATCAATGGTACCGGCAAGCACATCCACCCCCAGGCGCCCATCATTGCTGAGAAAGTGCAGTGCGTTCGGAGTAAGGCTCAGTGAAGCGGGTGTCATCGTGACCGGCCAGGAATGCGGCGGTGAACTATAGCGATAGTGCGAATCAGGCTTGACATAGGTATAGGGAAGCGGAGGCGTGATATGCCGCTGTGGTTTGAGCCATCCCGGTGGTGTGATGGGAGGATTCGGATTACCTTTTCCTGCTGCATACACCGAAGAAGGCGCGAGTGCCGCCAGCGGCGCAAGCACGCCACTCAAGAGCACCAAGCAAAGCAAGAGACCGGTGAAAAACACGCGTTTTTGCGAGGAGAAAAGGAAAGAGCGATGCGAGCAGGAGAAGTCGCGAGGAGAAAAAAGAGGCGACATAGCATATCTCCATTTCCCTTGAGCACGAGGATCAAGATCAGCGGGAGCGAAAAAATAGTACTGAAAGGTATGAAACGTACCCCCTAAGCACAAGTATATAATAGGCAAGAGCTACATGTCAAGGGAAAAAGCAAGCGAAAAAACAGTTGCGCGTCAACGTAGCAACTTTCATCTTTAACATATGATGCAACTCCTGGCACATGAAAAGGTTGCTGGCGTTGCGTGGTCTACATCTCTCCATGTTCGACTTCCTTATAGCCCCCGCTTGCCACCGCCTCACTTGACACCCTTTCTCTCCGCGTGCTAGCATGAACGCAGAACAACTCACTAAGAATCAGTTGCGCGGCCCGTCGATGACACTGTTGTCAAACTATGATCGGGCAGCGTGCAGATAAACATCAGAAAAGGAAGGAACATTATGGGATTGGGGCGGGAAGATCTCCTGCAAGTCTACTATTTTATGCGCCTCACGCGGGCTATGGAAGACCGCACGAGAACATTATTTTTGCAGGGGCGGGTCGTGGGCGGCGTGTATACCGCGCAGGGGCACGAGGCCACGACCGTGGGTGCGGCGATGATGCTGGAGAAAGATGACTTTATTGTGCCCCAGCATCGCGACCTCGGCATGCACCTGGTGCGCGGAACATCTCCCCGCGCCGTAATGTGCCAGTGGCTGGCGCGTGGCAACTCTCCCACGTTAGGACGCGATGGGCAACTGCACATCGGCGATATCCAACATGGCATTGCTCCCAGCATCAGCATGCTGGGCGAATCGCTGCCAGTCGCATGCGGCATCGGCCTTACCATGAAAATGCGCAAGCGTTCGACGATTGTGCTGGCCGGATTCGGAGATGGAGCGGCCAATACTGGCCCATTCCACGAGGCCCTGAATTTTGCGTCGGTGCAGAAACTGCCCATCGTCTTCCTCATCGAAAATAACGGCTATGCCTACTCCACACCCAATAATAAGGAATTTGCCATTGAGAATCTTTCGGATCGCGCGGTGGCCTATGGCATACCGGGCGAGACGGTCGATGGCAACGATGTGCTGGCGGTAATGGAGGCGGTCGGGCGAGCCATAGAACATGTCAGAAGCGGCAAAGGCCCGGCGCTCCTGGAATGCAAAACGTTTCGCGTGCGCGGGCACTCCGAAGCAGATAAGGCCGACTACGTTCCCAAAGAACTCCTCGCCGAATGGCTGAAAAAAGATCCCATCCTGCGTTTCGAACACTATTTGAGCGAGCAGGGTATCTTGACCGCGGAAAACAAGGCCGAAATCGAGCAAACAGTCAAGGCAGTGGTCGGTGATGCTGTACATTTCGCGGAAGAGAGTCCGGCGCCGGATCCTGCGACGGTTGCCGATTATATCTTTGCTCCCGATGGACCAATTGCCATTATCGGCGAGCCTGGAGCCAATGATCCGCGTTATGTCAATGCAATAGATACACGCACAGGCGAACCTTTTACCGCCGTCTCGAATGCCCCGGCGCAGCTGCATGCGCCGGAAACTATACCCGAGGAGGTTGGACGGAGATGAGTGAAGTGACGTACCTGGAAGCTATCAGCCAGGCCATTCGCGAAGAGATGCGGCGCGACGAGGCCGTTTTCCTGCTTGGAGAGGATGTAGGCACCTATGGTGGCGCGTTCAAGGTCAGCGCAGGTTTCCTCGAAGAATTCGGGCCGGAGCGCGTTATTGATACCCCGATGTCGGAGGCCGCTATTATTGGTTCCGCGGTTGGGGCAGCCTTGATGGGTATGCGGCCCATCGCCGAGATGCAGTTCATCGACTTCATCGCCAGTGGCTTCGACCAGATCATCAACATGGCGAGTAAGATGTACTGGCGCTCCGGTATGCCCGTGCCGGTAGTCATTCGTGGTCCCTCCGGCGGTGGCACGAAAGGCGGCCCTTTCCATTCCGCGAGCCCGGAGGCCTGGTTTTTTCATACGCCAGGAATCAAGGTAGTCGTGCCCGCGACGGCCTATGATGCCAAGGGGCTGTTGAAAGCCGCCATTCGCGACAATAATCCCGTGCTGTACCTCGAACATAAATTGCTCTATCGCATGCCAGAATTGCGCGAGGAACTGCCCGCCGAGGACTACGTTGTGCCGATAGGCAAGGCCCTCGTGCGCCGCGAAGGGCAGGATATGACCATCCTGACCTACGGAGCAATGGTACACCAGTCTCTGAGGGCGGCGCAGACCCTGGAAGAAGAGGATGATCTGGAGGTCGAGGTGCTTGACCTGCGCAGCCTGGCGCCGCTCGACCGCGAGGCCATCCTGGAGTCGGTGAAGCGCACGAACAAGGTACTGATTGTGCATGAGGATACGCTAACCGGCGGTATCGGAGCCGAACTGGCCGCCATCCTGGCCGAGGATCTATTCGAGTACCTGGATGGCCCGATTACGCGCGTAGCCGCGCCCGACGCGCCGTTTCCCTACGCACCTCCCCTGGAGGACGCATACTTACCCGACGAGGAGAAAATTCTCGACGCGGCGCGGAAACTGGCAGCGTATTAGTAAGGGCGTACCCTTGAGGTCGGCTGGAGCTGGTAAGCGCGCTATTAACATGATTATTTTTATGCTCATAACTGACAAAGGAGTCATAAAAGATGGCAACACCGGTGAAAATGCCACGATTGGGTGAATCGGTGGCTGAAGGAACAGTAGCAAACTGGTTGAAAAAAGAGGGCGATTGGGTAGAGCGCGATGAGTCACTGGCGGAAATTATTACCGATAAGATCAACGCCGAATTGCCCTCGCCCGTTGCGGGCCGGTTGACGAAGATTCTCGTCAAGGCCGACGAGACGGTGCCTGTAGGGGCCGATATCGCACTCATCGAAGAAAATGCCGATGTCGCGGCTTCTCCACCGGCTGAAGCTGCTCCAGGACCTGACGCGGCTCCCGTGGAGACTCCCAATCAGGCGGCCACACCGGTGATGGAGCAACAGACTGCCGCTACCGCCAGTGGTAATGGAGCAAGCGCAACACCGCGGCAGGCACGTCCAGAACGTATAGGCGAGGAGGAGCGGCAACGTATCTCACCCCTGGCACGGCGATTGGCGCGCGAGCATGATATCGACCTGAATGCCATCCAGGGAACGGGCATTGGCGGGCGCGTGCGTAGAGATGATATTCTGGCATACATCGCGGCACGGCCCCAGCGCGAGCCTGTCACCGCCGCTGCTGCTGCAACCCAGACGGCTGCACCCACCCGGCCTGCGGCTCCTACACCTCCGCCACCTGCTGTACCGGCAGCGCCATCCATGAAGCCAGAGCCTGCCCCGGTCGCTCCTCCTGCTCCAACGGTAGCCGGTGAGGGTGAAGAGATTGTAACGCCGAGCCGCATGCGACTGGCAATCGCCGAACACATGGTACGTAGCAAGCGCACGGCACCACATGCCACTACGGTGGTCGAAGTCGATATGACCAACATCGCTAAATGGCTAGAGAAGCATAAGGATGAATTTAAGAAGCGCGAGGGCTATGGCATCAGTTTTGTCCCGTTCGTCATGAAGGCCGTATGCGAGGGTATTCGCCAGGTGCCACTGATGAACTCAAGCTGGACGGAAGACAACAAGATCGTCATCAAGAAGCGCATCAATCTCGGCATTGCCGTCGCAACCGACCTGGGGCTGGTCGTTCCAACCATTCATGACGCCGATCAATATACAATCGCGGGACTGGCAAAGCAGGTTGCGACGATTGCCCAGCGCGCGCGCGCCAACAAGTTGACCATACAGGACATGCAGGGCAGCACGTTTGTTGTGAATAATCCTGGCACATTTGGTACAATTATCTCAGTGCCGATTATCAATCAACCGCATGCAGGCATTCTGAGTATGGATGCAGTAGTCAAGCGACCGGTTGTGATCGAGGATGACGCCATTGCCGTGCGCTCAATGATGTACCTGTGCCTGTCTTTCGACCATCGCATTCTGGATGGTGCGGGTGCCGCGAGTTTCTTACAGGCAGTGCGCACCAAATTGCAAAGTTACGGGCGAGAAATCGACGTGTATTAATGCACATTTGCCGGTAACCTGGAAAATGTAGGAGCCGATTCATCTGCCGGTAACGTAGAAAATGTAGGGGCCGATTGATCGTACACACCGCCGATTCATCGGCCAAAGGGAAAACAACTATGGCGACCATGATTCCGGAACGGCGCCCTGAATGGCTCAGGGTACGCCCGCCAAAAGGAGAAAATTACGAAAACCTGCGGCAGTTGATGCGCAGCAAGGAGTTGCACACCGTCTGTGAGGAGGCGCGCTGCCCGAATATCGGTGAATGTTGGGGCCATAAAACGGCCACCTTCATGATCCTTGGGCGCATCTGCACGCGCAGTTGTGGCTTCTGCGCGGTGGAAACCGGTAGACCTATCGGGTTGGATTGGGAGGAGCCGAAGCGCGTCGCGGAAGCCGTGCAGAAGATGGGCCTGCGCCACGCGGTTGTGACCTCCGTCAATCGCGACGAGTTGAAGGATGGCGGCGCGGCCATTTTTGCCGCTACCATTCGCTGGATTCGCCGTCTGAATCCCGATTGCCGGGTCGAGGTGCTAACACCCGATTTCAAGGGCGTCTACGAGGCGCTGCAAGTCGTCATGGATGCCAGACCTGACGTGTATAACCACAACGTCGAGACGATTCCCCGCCTCTACAAACGCGTGCGCCCGCAAGCCATCTACAAGCGCTCGCTACAAGTATTGAAATGGGCCAGGGAGATGAATCCAACGGCTCCAACAAAATCAGGCTTTATGCTCGGCCTCGGCGAGACCTGGGATGAGATTATCGAAGTCATGCACGACCTGCGCGAACATGATGTGGATATCCTGACGATTGGGCAATACCTGCGCCCATCGTTCCAGCACCTTCCCATCCAGCGCTACGTGCCGCTCGAAGAGTTCGCGGCCCTTAAAGCCGAGGGCAAAAAGATGGGCTTCCGTCACGTCGAATCGGGGCCGTTTGTGCGCAGTTCATACCATGCTCACGAACAGGCGGATGGCGCGACAAAGGGGATAAATGAAGACAACCATTAACGACATCAATATAGCCTATGACGACCATGGCATAGGGTTGCCGGTGCTGTTCTTGCACGCATTTCCACTAAATCGAAGTATGTGGGAAGGCGAATTGACTGCATTGCTGCTAGAAGAACGCTACCGCCTCGTCGCCCTGGATTGGCCGGGCTTCGGTGAGAGCGAGATCGCCACCGATATCTCGACCATGGAGCTGTTCGCGGACTATCTTGCCGGGTTAATGGACACGCTAGGAATGCAATCCGCCGTCCTCTGCGGCCTTTCGATGGGTGGCTATGCCGCTTTCGCGTTTCTGCGTAAATATCCGCAGCGCGTGGCCGGACTGATCCTGGCCGATACAAGGCCCGGAGACGATACACCAGAGGCGCGGGCCAATCGCGAGAATGTGGCACGCATTGCCGAAACCCAGGGAACCGGCGCTATCGCCGATATGCAAATGCCACGCCTGATCTCGGACTATACACGCCAGCACCATCCCGAAGTTGAACTGCGCGTGCGGCAACTCATCAACGCGGCAACTCCCAGGGGCATCGCCGCCGCCTCGCGAGGCATGGCGCAGAGAGTCGATTCAACCGATCTACTGCCGGGTATTACCTGCCCCACGCTGGTAGTCGTTGGCGAACAGGATGCTTTGACGCCGCCTGGTGTAGCGCGGGACTACGCGGCAAAGATTCCCAACGCCCTATTTATCACTATACCGAACGCGGGTCATCTCTCGAATTTAGAGCAGCCAGAAGCATTTCTCCAGGCCATTGGCGGTTTTTTGCGCAGCGCATTTTAAACAACGTTTTTTATGCGGCGCAATAGAAATAAACATTTTTCTCTCGCTCATACATACTGCGAGCGAGGGAAATCGGGATGTGATGAATGAAACAGCCATTGCATTATCCAGGCAGGCATGCGCCGATTGTGCTGGTCGTGGACGATAATCCTGCTATTCGCGATATGGTCTCCTGGGCCCTCGAACTGGATGGCTATGAACCGGCGGAAGCTTCCGAGGGATTGGAAGCCCTGGCCTGGATCGATAATGCCGCTCGTGAAGGTCGCTATCCCTCCGTCATCCTGCTTGACCTCGCCATGCCCGGCATGAATGGCAACGCCTTCATTAAGCGCTTACGAGCGCAATGGGAGGCCAAACATCCCTTGCCAGCCATCATTGTTATTACCGCCGCCACTGAACAGCAAGATCAAGATATGTTCCAATCTCCTGTCAAGCATGTCATTGTCAAGCCCTTTCACGTCCGCGACCTCCTGGATGCTGTGCGCAAAGTGACATGAGAGAGCGAGAAGGGCACCACCAGGGTACGCCCTAATAGTACTATTCCCCTGCTTCTTCACTCCCAAATCCACGGAAAAGCCCATAGATGGCGTTCAAATCAGGTAGAACATTCTGACCATTTTTGGCAACATTTGTAAATCCGCCCTGGTAGGTGAAAGAGGCTTAGTATGAAAATACGTACAATCTATCCGGTAGTGTTAGTACCACTATTGTCCCTTATAATCGTGGCCGCCCTATTATTCCTCTATATCTCGCCATTTACGCATGCTACCACCGTGATACCGCGCGTAAGCATGGCAAATGCCACTTCGGCAAACGCTCTTTGTCAGGGGACTACACATTGCACGTTCGCGTCCTCAACACCCGCTAGCCAGCCAATCACCGTGGCGCTCGGCCTGAAATTGCGTAACACCGATAATCTTGCCGCATACCTGAAAGCGATCACCGACCCGCAGTCCATCTACTATCATCACTATCTCAACGCCGCCTCGTTTGACGCGTTGTATGCGCCACTACCCCAGAGCGAAGCCGCCGCTGCTGGCTTTCTGCGCTCCTATGGCTTCAAAATCACCGCCACCTACTCCAATCACCTGCTCGTCGACGCCGTTGGTACCGTAGCGCAGGCCGAAGCAGCATTTCAGGTGCAGATCAATAATTATCGCGCCGACAATGGACAACTATTTTATGCCAACGCCGCCGCTCCCACGCTTCCTGCCAACGTCGCGCCTTTCGTCGCCTCGATAAGTGGATTAGACGATTCCATCCAGTATTCGCGGCAGCCCATCACTGCCGGTAATGCTCTCTTGCATACCAATGCCCAGAAACAAACGTCCCGGCAATCCACCACTTGCCCGCAGCCCGGTTCGCCTACCTACCCAACCGCTTATGTACCCAAACAAATTGCCACCGCCTATGATTTTAACGGCTTTTATAACGCGGGCACGCACGGCGAAGGACAAACAGTTGGCCTGCTTGAACTCGATGGATTTTCAGCAAAAGACATCGCCACTTATACCGCCTGCTTCGGCGGAACACAGACCCTCATAAAGACCATCCCCATCGATGGATACAATGGAGCAGCGGGAGCGAATGCCGCCGAAGTCGAACTTGACATCGAAACTGTGCTGGGACTCGCCCCGCATCTTTCCAGCCTGCGCGTCTATGAGGCCTCGGCAAGCTCGCTGGCTGCCTATAACGACGCCTGGGCCCGTATCGTCAGCGATGTCACACCCGTAGTAAGCACCAGCTGGGTCTTCTGTGAAGAGGCGCCCGGTATGTCTGCCGAAATCGCCCAGGAAAATATTTTCTTCCAGGCAGCCGCGGCCCAGGGGCAAACCATCCTTGCCGCCAGTGGCGACTCCGGCGCATCGGGTTGCTACGACCCCAGGACCGGCCAGAACACGCAACTCGCGGTGGACGACCCTGCCTCGCAGCCCTATGTCACCGGCGTAGGTGGCACCACCCTGCGTATCAACTTCGATAACACCATTCAATCCGAGCAGGTATGGAATGACCGTGCCATAAAAAATGGCGCCAGCGGCGGCGGCATCAGCCAGGTCTGGCCGATGCCCTCCTGGCAGCAAGGGCCTGGCGTCGCCAATGCCTACACCAATGGGTATCGTGAAGTCCCCGACGTTGCTCTCGATGCCGACCCGCAGACTGGCTACGACATCTATTGCAGCGTTGGTGGATGCGCGGGAAGCCACGGTTGGCAGGTCATCGGTGGCACCTCGGCAGCTGCTCCCGCCTGGGCCGCCATGGTCGCGCTCGCCAATCAGGCCTCCATCAAAGCCGGCGGCTTCCTCCAGGGCTTTCTGAACCCCGCCCTCTATGATATTGCCCATGGCGCGCCCGGCACATCCTACGCGGACGCCTTCCACGATGTCGTACCCGTCCAGGGCGGCGTCAACAGCAACGACTACGTTGGCGATGGCGGCGCCTATCCCGACACCACCACCTATGACCTCACCACCGGTCTAGGCTCCTTCGATGCCTACAAATTATCCCAAAACCTCAATATCCTTGCCCAGGGCGCTCCACAGCAAAACGTTGCCACCAGCACCATCTGGTACTTTGCCGAAGGACGTGTCGGCGGCGATTTCCAGGAATTTCTCACCCTGGAAAATCCCGATCCCCTCCAGACTGCTCAGGTGCGCGTGCAATACCTCTTCGAGGGACGAACCGGCCCTGCTATCATGCATAGCGTCCCACCCCAGAGCCGTGCCACCGTCAACGTCAATCTGGATCTCCATATCCCTTATGCCGGCCAGGGCTATTCCATCTCTATGGTCGTCACCTCTGTCAACCAGGTCGGCATCGTAGCGGAGCGTCCCATGTACTTCTCATGGCACGGCATCAACAGTGGCACCGACGCTCTCGGCGCCACAAAATTAGCCCAGGATTTCTACTTCGCCGATATAGAAACCGAGCGCAACTACTCCAGCTTCGTCACCATCCTCAATCCCCCCGGTGGCAAGGTCGCTAACGTCACTGTCACCTACATCGCCTCTGGCGGGCAGATCGGCACCACCACCATCGTCGTTCCCCCCGGCCAGCGTGGCACTACTAACCCCATCAATCTCGGAATCTTCCGTACCTGTGCCATGTACGTGCATTCCGACCAGCCCGTCGTCGTAGAGCGCCCCATGTACTTCACCACTGCCCGTGGCAACATCAACGGCCCTGTCACAGGCGCTGCTACCGTCGTCGGTACCCCCTCGCCCGAAAATGACTGGCTCTTCGCCGAAGGCTATACCGGTCCTAACTTCCATGAATACCTCGTACTAGCCAACTTCGACCCCACCGTCACCGCAAACGCCACCGTGACTCTCGAATACAGCAATGGACAGGTCTATCCCACGACCATAGCCGTCCCGCCGCAGTCGCAATACTTCTTCGACGTCAATGCCGCTTCCGCCAGCTTCGCGCAAAGCACCACCGAGCTATCCGCAGAAGTCACTTCTGACTCCCCCATCGTCGTCCAGCGCCAGGAGTACTTCCGCTTCAACCAGAACATCCCCGGCGGCACCGATGTCATCGGCGAACCCGGCCCCGCCAAAACATCCTACAGCTTCGCCGAAGGGTTTACGGCCAGCGGCTTCAACGAATTTCTGACCTTGCAGAACCCCAGCACGAGCAGCGAGACTGTGGCCGTCACCCTCTACCTTGCCCACAGCATTACCGCGCAACAGATCGTCACCATCGGACCCCAGACGCGTGTTACCCTTAACATCAATAGCATCGTGGTCCCCATCGCGCAGTCCAATCCCAGCGCCGGCTACGAAGTCTCGCTCTCTGTCCAGGCGCAAAGCGGCACCATCGTCGCCGAACGCCCCATGTACTTCGACTTTAACCACAACGCCGCCTTCGGTGGCACCGATGTCGTCGGATTCACCGGCTAGCTTTGTCACAAAACGAAGCAGGGACTGAACTATGACAATCGTCGTAGTTCAGCCCCTGCTTCGTTTGAGAGCATAAAATGCTAATTCTGTGTAATGGTGATGGAATACCCTCCGCTGTTATCGCTCGGATCGGGATCGCCGACTCCGAAGTAGATTATTCCTCCTGGAGCCTGCATCGTGAATGTATAATAGTGGGAGCTACTATAGCCGGGTCTTCCGTCGATGAGATAACCATCGACGGGATTACCATTCACAGTGAGTGTCCACGTGGGAAGACTACTTCTGTACCAGGGTGATACAGGAGTCTGCATGCCATTCGTAAAGATGTAGAACGCATCCGAAAGGGCATGCACATTGTATGCCTCTCCATAACCGCTGATTTGCACTGTTACTGTTCCATGATACGCATTGACGGTAGGAACGCCAGCTTCACCCGAGGTAAAAGGCACATAAAGGCTCTCTGATACCGACGGCGGAGTGGGTGTCGGAGTCGGAGTCTCAGTGGGCGTCGGAGTAGGCGTCGGCGGCGGCGGAGCGTGCGTCGGCGTCGGTGTTGGCGATGGGCCGCGCGTCGGTGATGGATTCGGCGGTCTCGTTGGATAACTTGTTGGAGTCGGTGTTATTCCCGGCTGTGTCGGCCCCGTTACGGTCAAGGAAACGTTCAGGCTGGCAGTTCCACCATTGGAATGGATCGTGATTGCGCCGAGATAGTTCCCCGGTACCAGGTTAGTGCTATCGGCTACCGCGTAGGTAGACTGTGGCAGGTCGCCGGATTTCACTGTGCCCGTGCTGTTGGTCAGATGCAGCCAGATGGATTCTCCTGTGTCGGCGCTCCAATTCAGCGTCTGATTGCCCACATTGCCAATCGTGATGAGCTGCATACTCTGCCGGTTGGTCAATAGCGTGCCGAAACCAATACTGCCCGGGTTGACATCCAGCACTGCTCCATTGTGATGCGGCCCTACCTGTAATTTGACCTGCACCTGCGCATCCCCGCCGTTAGAACTGATATGCAGCATACTCGCGTATGTGCCCTCTTTCAATGCACGCGTATCGGCTATGACATTGATCGTTTGTTGCGGGGCTTTAGGCTCAATAATGCCCGTATTTTTTTGTAACTTTAGCCATGGGGCATTCTCTGCCCCGGCAGACCAGATCAGCCTTGCATCACCGCTATTGCCGATCACGATTGAGAGCGCCGGTTGCACTCCCATGGGCACCTTGCCAAAATCCAGCACCTTCTCACTAATCGTTATCTGTGGGGCCCTGGGTACAACCGTGAAAGAAGTCTGCGCGCTCCAGATGCCCGCCGAGGCATCTAACATATGCACTCCTACTGCCCACGTATCGCTCACCCAGATCGTAATTGCGAAGCTGCCTGAGCTACTGGCTACAAGCGAACTGTTAAGCGGATCGTCCAGGGCCGCCTGGTTGTTGTAGGCATAGCTTTGCGATCCTGTAGGGACAGCGCCTTGTGCCTGTTCTCCAGCACTGCCGCTGTACCAGGCTTCTCCTGTCGCGTCACTTCCCATAGAGGTAAGGTTTGTGCTACCGTCAAGGGTAAGCGAGATACCTGTTCCCGGCACAAAGCCGTTGCCCAGCACCTTGAGAGTCGAGCCTGGCGTCACCTTATTGCTCCCGCTAATCGCAAGCGCTGGATGAAAGAAGATCAGCAGTGAGCCGAAGACGCCGGACAGGATAAGTACCAGGATAGCGATGATCGCGGCCAGAATGATAAGCCACCTGCGGGGTTTGTTTTGCCGGTTATTGCTGTTTGGAATCCGATTCGCGGGCACCGGTGTCACATATGTTTCCTCGTAGGCCGAAGATGTCACCGGCCCTGCAAACTGTGGTACAGGTAGCGGCATCGAGTTGCCGGATACCGGTGAAGCCGCGGGAAAAACTCCGCTTGATTTACCCGGGTCTGAATCTAATCGCGTTGGTGCAGGTAGCAATGTGGGAGGAAAGGGGGTTACAGGGTTTGGATTCACGGGATAAGCCAGCTGTTCGCGAGGCCCCGTGCTGAGCTGTCTGGTATCTCCAGGAATCACTGGTGGCATCGCCGCGAGTTTTTGCGACGATGTATTAGCGTGAGGTAAAGAGACAGTAGGAGCCTGTGAAGACTGCATCGCGGCAGGGCTGCTGGGCATCTGAGGTGCCTGTACAGCGGGAAGTGGAGCTGAAACCGTGGGGTATGAGGCAGATATGGCGGGCAGGCGTCCCTGAGAATTGGTCGGTAAATGCAATTCGGTGATAAAAGCCTTGATATCAGGAAAACGGTCGGTGCGCTGCTTCGCCATTGCCCGCAGAATAGCATCCTCAACAAATTGAGGCAACTGCGGATTCAGCTTTGATGGTGGAATCGGCGCCTCCTGCATGTGTTTGAACCCCATAGCGAAGAAATCTTGTGCCGAAAATGGACGTTGCCCCGTGAACAACTCATAGGCGACGCATCCCAGCGCGTATTGATCGCTCTCCTTCGAAATCGAATTCTGGAACTGCTCGGGGGCCATGTAAGAAGGCGTACCGATCACCGTGGCGAATTTGATGCTCGCTGTCTCTATCATCGTCGCCACACCAAAATCCGCCAATAGCGCCTCTCCTCTGGCATTGAAAAGAATATTTTCCGGCTTGATATCTCTATGTATAATATGCTGCTGGTGCGCGTAATAGAGCGCTTGCCCGATCTGCGTCAGGATTGTCAGCGTCTCCTGTACCGGTAGAGGATGCGGAGCATAGCGTTTGATCCTGTCACGAAGTGAGCCGTTAGGAGCATATTCCGCCACCAGGTAAGGGAAACCCTCGTGAATGCCCACATCGAGTATGGGGAGAATATAGGGGTGTTTGAGGACTTCCAGAAATTGCGCCTCGCGTAAGAAATTTTCGCGTTCCTCCGGTGAACTTAAGCGCGTAGTGTGTAATAATTTGATGGCCACCGTGCGATTTTTGAGTAGCAGGTGCTGGGCCAGGTAGACGCGGCCAAAAGCGCCACTATCGATTTCGCGTACAATACGGTAATTACCGATCTCCACCTGAAGTTGATGATCATCACTCATAAAATCCCCCTTTATTCGTGATGCAGAATCTTTACAGAGCATGCAAGTAACAGTGCATGAAAATTGAGTTTATTGTAACAAAACTACAACGATTTAGCAATAGCCAATTTTCTGGTGTCACCAACTCATTTTGTATCCTAACAGGACTCGATAAAAGTCAAGCACTAGCAGGCCATGTCTTGTATGAGATCAGGACAAAATCAGGATTTGCATGCTCGACTTTTACCGAGTTCCGGCATCACGTTTCCAAAAGAGTCAGGATCAGGGTGTTGCTGTGACGGTGGCAGGCTGATTCGCCGGGCTGGCCCCAGGGGTAGGTGAAACCTGGGGCTCCGGCACGCTTACCTGCTTGATGCTGATCGTGATATGATCGATATTGGTTGGCACGCTATTCCAGAACAGGAAGGTACCGGCAAGGTTTACCAGCGCGGACTTCACGCCATTCTGCTGCGCCAGCACTGCTTGCGCATCTTGTACCGATTTCCCCGCGATCAACTTTGCCAGCGCCAGCTTCTGGGTGGTGCTGAAGTTGAAATTCCAGATGCCCTCGGTTGCGATAACGAGTGAGAGTGTGCCTGTTTTCACATTGGTGACGCTGACGCTTAAGATGGTGGTGAGTATATTGCCGGCAAGCACATAGCTGGGGTCAAGATCGGAGCTGGCCTGCGCTTTGAGCATTTCGGATGCCGCCGCTTCAGGTGCTGTGGGATCGTATACCTCGCCGCTGCACGAGAACGAAACGGTGACGTTGAACGTGCTGGCGGCATCCCCCACGTTTTTATCTGCCGTCACTTTGGAGCCACATTTCGGCGCACCGACCTCCTGCTCTCCTGCTTTTAGCTCTGCCCCATACGCTTGCTGCGCTTCGGCTAATACTGACGGCATGAGTGGATTGGCGGCTCCATTGATATCGCCCTGTTGTACGACTGTATAGGTACCGGCATCTTTACCTCCAACGAACGATTGTGTGTTGTATACTTTCAGACCGCCGTAACCATCGTTATATGAGTAATAAAAAACATGCGGGCCAATGTTGCCACTGGCTCCTGCTTTGACCATATGGGCGCGGAAGGTGCCCGTCTTCTGCGGATATACCTGCACATACGAGTCGATAATCACTGATATACCATTATTGCTGGTAAGGGTTTGTCCGACATTTGTGGAATAGATGTAGCCGTTGGAACTGTCGTCGTTTTCCAGCACCAGCGTCCCATAAGCCACGGTGGCTGAGGTATGGGCTATTCCTGTCGCTGTAGCGGAGGTTGTCTTTGACTTTGTGGCAGTGATCAGACGCGCCCCGGTAACCTGATTGAGAGAAGTATTTGGATTTTTTGTCACCTGGGTAATCGTAAAGGTATTCTTCAGGTCTCTGTTAAGCGGGGTGATCGTCACCGTAGCGGTCGCCGGATAGGCAAAGGTGTAGAAGGCCGCGACCCCGCCGGGGCCTAAAATCAACAACAGCACCAGTATTGCTGCCAGCACGAGCGGCCAGCGCCTTCTTTTCCGTGGCGCCTGTTGTGTTGTTGTTTGCGCAGGGCCAGCGCCTGGGCCGAGCATCTGACCCGCGCTTGCCGGGGCTGGAAAAGATGAAGGTGGCGCGGCGGCCTGTCGATAAGCCGGCTGTATCCCAGGAGGCGGTGGTGGAGTCTGCCCGTAGGCCGGTTGTGTGAAAGGTGGAGGGGTTGGCGGCGAGGCTACAGGATAGGGAGCCGGCGGGTTCATGTTTGCATATTGTTGCGCGGGCAGGGTCGGCATATCCCTTTGTGTAGGCACTGGAGTGGGCATCGCTGGGCCGGTTGCCTGAACAGTGAGGCCTGACTGCATCCACATCACCTCTTCGCTGCGGGAAATGGGTCCTGACGGCAAAGGTGGGAACTGTGAAGCCGGCGCAGGCGTGGGAATTCCTCCTGGAACCAGGCCAGGGGCATTATTGGGGAGAGTAGGCATGAATTGAGAGGCCACGACGGTAGAACCGCCGGTAATGGGACGCGCTTCCATGGCTGGTGGGCGTTGATAGAGCTGCAAGGGGCGTAAAGCGGCGATGAATGCAGCTACATTCGGGAAACGCTCCATGCGCTCTTTGGCCATTGCCTTGAGAATGGCCTGTTCAATGTAAGCAGGAATGGCGGGGTTATATTGTTTCGGGGGTACAGGTGTCTCTGTCAGATGCTTGTAACCCAGGGTGAAAGGATCGGGCGCCGAGAAAGGACGGTGGCCGGTCAGTAATTCGTAGGCGATACATGCCAGCGCATACTGATCGCTCTCTTTGCTGATCGTACCTTGAAATTGTTCTGGCGCCATATAAGGCGGTGAGCCGCTGGCCTCGACGAACTTAATCGAGGCCGTGGCCAGCGTTGTAGCGATACCGAAATCGGCAAGCAGGGCATCTCCTTGCGCATTGAAAAGAATGTTGGCGGGCTTCAGGTCGCGGTGAATGATGTTCTGCGCGTGCGCGTGATCTAATGCCAACCCTATCTGTGAGAGAATCTTCAGCGACTCTTCCATTGGCAGCAGGCGCGGATCAATACGCTGCAAGCGATCCCGCAGCGAGCCAGGCGGCGCGTATTCGGTCACCAGGTAAGGGAATCCCTCGTGAATGCCAACATCGAGAATCGGCAGGATATGAGGATGTTTCAGCATTTCGAGCAGCCGCGCCTCTCGCAGAAAGTTATCTCGTTCCTCCTGCGCATCCAGGTGAGAGGCGTGCATCAGTTTAATCGCCCCGACGCGATTTTGTAAAAACACATGTTCGCAGCGATAGACCACTCCAAAGGAGCCGCTGCCAAGCTCGGCGAGTATGCGATAGTTGCCAATCGTTTTGCCAATGTAGCTGTTTGTTCCCATCTGTGCGTTTCCCCCTGGGAAAACTCCCCGTTTTAAGTGACGATATTCAGCCCTGACTTTGACGAAATCCGCTTGAAAAGCGCTTACTGCATCAGTAGCGCGCTTGTTTGCAGTGCCCTCATTGCACAGCAAAGAATGGCAGAACCCTGGCATGTCATTCTGAGCGCAACAAAGAATGACAGAACCCTGGCGTGTCATTCTGAGCGCAGCGAAGAATCTCTACACGCCTTCTGGGAATCACTGGATTCCTGTGCCGGTTAGACTCTCTGCATGTTTCATACAGTAATAGAGGTGAACAGTCAATGAACCTTTACGCAAGAATTCTGTGAAAAACAACCATTTAATTAGCATGCCTGCCCGGGAAAGAGATAAAATACACGCTGGCTATCTGGCCCGCTGCCTCTTAAAAGGTAGAAAGCAACCATGCGAAGTATAACACGTCTTTAGTTGTGAAGCAATATTCGTTTTCGTTTCAAATTGTATCAAGAAATAAATGGAAGAGGATAACGTAAAGTGTGGGCAATTAGCGAGATGTGCTTACCTGCCAGACCCTCATTGTGGTGTCTACTCCAACGGATGCAACACGTGTGCTATCCGGCGACCATGCGACTCCGTGAATGAGAGGAGGCTGGTTGTAATTGAGAATCCTCTTTCCCGTGGTAGCGTCCCATACCTGCGCATTACTGCTGCACGTAGCGATAGACCTACCATCCGTCGCCCAATCTACTCCCTGTACAGAGTCGGGGTGACCGCGATAAATCAGCTTCGTCGCCCCCGAACCGGCATCCCATACCTGCGCCGTCTTATCTGAGCTGGCAGAGACCACGCGGCTACTATCCGGTGACCATGCCAGCGCCTGCACGCCTCTTGTATGCTTGCTATAAATCAGTATCCTGGCCCCCGTGCCCGCGTCAATCACATGCGCAGTCCTATCCTTGCTGGCCGAAGCAATGCGCGTGCCATCCGGCGACCAGCGTAAAAACCAGATCAGGTCCGTATGCCCATCGTAAGTAAATATCGTCTTGCCGCTGGCAGCATCCCACACCCTCACAACCTTATCGTCTCCGGCTGAGGCAATATATTTACCGTCAGGGGACCACGTCACGCTTCGCACAAAAGCATTATGACCCTTATAAATCAGCACATGTTCGCCGCTCAGAGCATCCCATACCTGGACCGTCATATCAGAGCTGGCCGAAGCGATGCGTGTTCCTGCTTCCGGCAGCCAGGCCAGCCCGTTCGTCGAACCCTTATGTCCTGTGTAGCTGAAACGCCTTGCCCCCGTCCTGGCATCGCACACCTGCACAGTCATATCCTGACCAACGGAAGCGATCAGCAAACCGGACGGAGACCACGCCACACCATAAACGTCCAGCGTATGACCCGTGTAGGTGAATAATGTTTCTGCCACGGCAATAGTCGTTGTGGGGGTCGGGGGCGACCCGCCAGTTTGCCGCGGCTGGTGCGAGAGTAGCTGCCATGCCGTTATGCCTCCTACGGCAGCAACTCCAGCCATCCCCAGGGTAATCAGCGCCGCGCGCCGGGAAACCTTGCGTTTGCCTTCGCCTGCAACCTCATGCCCAGATTTCCGTAGGGGCCGATTGATCGCGCCCAGCGCCGATTGATCGGCACTGCCGGGTGCAAGATTGATCGCGCCCAGCGCCGATTCATCGGCCCCCAGAGATCTCCCCTGTTGTAGCGCCTCCACGCTCATTCCCTGCTTGAAGGATGCGGAAACTCTGCCCGCCATGTCCGCTTGTGTGGTAGAGGAAAACGTAGTCGCATCCCTCACGTGTCCGATGCCCGCAATAGGGGCCGGTCCGCTAAATGGCGGTGTCACCGGCATCGTCAGCGGCGGCGTATTGGACGTGCCGCTTCCTGTCTCCCCGGAGATGCCGGGCGTCAAGGGCGGTAATAGCGGTCGCGATAGCGGCGTTGTTGCCCGTGTTGAGATGCCGGGCAGCGAGCCTGTAGCAGGGGAAACATAGGGGCTACAGACCTGCTCTAAAGCCCCGGCAAAGAGTGAAATCGTCGCGAAGCGTTCCTGCCAATTTTTGGCCAGCGCTTTCATCACTACGGCCTCAACTTCGGGTGGAATACCCGGCAGTTTCAAGTGCAAGGGCGGTGGCGGCGTTTGCAAATGTTGTGCAAAGAGATCGATGAAAGAACCTGAGAAAGGGCGCTCCCCGCACAACCACTCGTACACGATAACCCCCAGCGCATATTGATCGCTCGCCGGGCGTGGCTTGCCTTGCAATTGTTCTGGCGACATATAGCCTATCGTCCCTACCACTTCCTGCGTGCGCTCCAACTGCGAATTCTGGCTCACTACAGCGATTCCGAAATCGCTGATCAGCACTTCGTTGTTTCGCCCCAGCAGCAAGTTCTCCGGTTTGATATCGCGATGAATGAGCCGTCTATCGTGCGCGTACTGCAAAGCACCGGCCACCTGCCTCACATAGCTCAAAAGAACTGCCAGCGGCACCCGCGTCCCTCGCGGAAATTGCCCGCGCAGCGTACCGTTCGGCGCGTATTCCATCACCAGGTAAGGCGTACCACCTGTTCTATTCAACTCGCCGGTGTCTGAAATCGCATCGCCGCCCTCGATGCCAAATTCCAGGATGCGTATAATGTTTGGGTGATCCAGGCCAGCAATAATACGAGCCTCGTGCAGGAATTGCTCCAGCTCTCTGCTCGATAGTTGTACGCTGAGAACCTTAATCGCCGTCATTGTCTTGAGGAAAATATGTTCTGCCAGGTAAACTTCAGCTGTGCCACCCTGACCTAAAAAATGCACCAGGCGGTAGTTTCCGAGGCGTTCTCCTACACGATTCATCTTGCACCCGTAGGGGCAACCACGCGACGAGTGCGATAAATCGACTATGTACTGGATAAATGCGCACTCTACCAACCCGCGCTCTACATGGTCACCCTTCCCCTTATGGTCGCCTGTCCCCTCTATGCAACCAGTTGCTGATCTCTTGTGAGTTCTTCCCCTCTATGCAACTCGTCCGTAAGACCGGCTTTGTGCTGGATGAATCCGCACTCTGCACCCGTCGCCCTGGCACGCGCAACCATAGAGGGGAGGCAGTGCGGGATATGGGGGAATCCAGCACTGCTGGTGCTGAGATTGTAGAGGAACGCATTATGCCTGTCAAGTAGGGGTGTACCTTGTGGTCGCCCGTCGATTTATCGCGCCCGTTACATTGCTATCACGTCCAGCTTACCGCGTCGATATAGACACTCGTCGTCGCGTTTGTCGGGCTATTGAACTGAATGCCCAGCACCTGTGGCTGTCCATTAATCGTGACGGGGAGAGTGTAGTTCAGGTGATTCCATATCCCCGGTTGCAGCTGTGTGAATGCCGCGGAATACCAGTGATACGTCTTGTCCATCACAAATATCTTTGCGGACAGCGCAATGTTCTTGTCCGGCAGGTAGAGATACGCGGAAACCGCCTGGCCTCCTCCGGGAGGGTTGGCCATGTTAACGTTATCTACCGCGACATAGGGGAAATCGTTGCTGCCACTATTGCTGAGCGTCACCTGCAAGGAGTGCTTGCCGTCCCGGGCGAAAGCGCTACTGTTTTGCACAGTGCTGATTTTGCTACTGTTTGCTGCCCAGCCATCAGTGCTTCCATCCTCGAAGGAGAACGAGACGTACTGGCCATGACCGGCGCTCGGCGCCAACGCGGGTGCCTGACCACCGGCAATTATGCGCTGGTACTCGTCCTGCACCACCTGCCCTTGCGTTGTCAGCGTATTGCGGTCATCGATCAAAGAGATCACCGTATTCGTACAGGAGTATTGCATCGCCGCAAAGACGCGATTGGCGGCCAGCGTTTGCAGCGCCCTGGTGGTCCAGGTCGTCATAAACGCCGCGTCGTTGACCTTACCATCATCCGGCACAGCATCGGGAGCGTAATTCCACTCAGTAATCATAATGGGGAGCGTAGTGCCAATTGTGTTCTCTATTACACGGCGCGCATCGGTAATATGCGTTGTCCAGTCATCGATGTGCGAGATACAGGTATTTTGTGTCGAAGAATCCAGGCAGGGATATTCATGCCAGCTGATCTCATCTGGACGCGGATTGGCATGCTGCAAAAAAGTGGTCAGGTAATCGCGCTCATACTGGTAATTGACCGGTCCCACAAACTGCCCATTGAGGGCCAGGCCTTTCAATTGGGGCACGACAGTGTTCCAGGCATGTGTATACGTCGTCGCATCGACCCCGTGCCAGTCGTCCTCATTGCCAAATTCATAGTAGACGGTTTGCCTGCCAAAAATGCTATTCATATCGGAAACCATGCGCCTATCGATCTTCAAAGCACCCGGGTCGGTGGCTCCATGCAGCGCGACTAGCGGGACCGCGCCCAGATTTTTGATCGTCCTCGCCGCCGCTATCTCGGTAGCTTCAGATAAACTCGAACGCAGGGGCATGCGAATAATCTGGATGTGCATCTGCACCAGCAAGTTGCGCGCCGTGGGAGAGGTTAAAACCTGGTCATTACCGGTAAAGAGGCCAAGATTCGTGCCAAAAAGGAGCGGAGAGACGGGTATATTCGTGCTTGTGGAATGGGCTGTAGGAGTCAGATTCATCGCGCCCCCGGTAGCATGCCTGTTGACAGGCCCACTGGACACCGTGTTGATAACAACCCACAGAATTGACCCCAGCAGGATAACGAGCAGGGCCAGACTTGCAATCATGAGGAAAGGCAGAAATATATTACGCTTTGTATCCGGTGAGTTTTTCATGATCTTTATCCTGTTGAGTGGGGTGCCCGCTTCTCAATTCAAAATATAGCATCTCTATTTCTATCGACAGGTTTGCAAAGAAAGCAAGGAGTACTTTTGCGCTAGCAACATGGAGTGGCGCCCCTTGCCATCGCCAGGCTCAGGCATAACCTGCCATCGGAAATAAACGTACAAAAAGGGAAACAATTTCGTAACGGCAGTTCAGGGCAGAAGTTAAGTAGCCTTCTGTGGCGTCTTACCCCTTGTCGCCTCAAGCAAAGTTGCATCCTGAATAGGTGCGCGGCCATGTCTTCGCTTATGTATCAATGCGAGGCCCACCAGCGGCAATCCCCAGACCCACAGCGCGTCGAAATATGCCCATGTGAAGCCGGGCAGACCTGGAACGATAGTATACCGAGGTCCCCACGCAATGAAGCAATAGATGCTTAGCGTGCTGAAAGCGAGCAGGCGCACATAATATGTCCAGATTTGCTCATCGCTCACTGCCTCAAGAACCGCATACAGGCCGAAGAACGTCACCACATACCAGGGCCAGTACCAGGGCGAGCCGATCATGCAAAATAGCAGCCACACCAGCGCCATCCAGCCTACCAGGCCAGGAACAGTAGCGATGCCTTGTAAGGGCGACCTCAAGGGTCGCCCTCCCAATTGTGTGCCGCGTATCGTCCGCCAGCACACAATACAATAGGTCAGCACGAAAAGCGCCAGGCTCAAGGTATGCATGACATGCTCAGCCGGCGAACCAATTGGCTCTCCGAGAGGAAATCCCAACAGGGCAGCGATAGCATTATAAAGATGCGCCAGTAGATCAGGCAACGAGTTGATGGTGCGGGATGCCGCGGGATTGACCGTAAGCACATCGAAGATAGCTCCTCGCTGCCAGAATGGTGCATAGAGGGCTACAATTACACCGGCATACGACACAATGGCCACCAGGGCTATTTTGAGCGTCCGGCGCGACGGCTGCAACCACAAAAAGAGCAGGAATCCTGGCGCGAAAAGCACAACATAGAGCTTCAGGCAGGTCGCGAGCGCCAGCATGCCCATGGCGAAAACAGCGGCACGGATGCTCGAACTACCTGTTCCAGTATTCCTCTCGCGCACCAGAAACCAGATTGCCATCAGCACGAAGAACAACACCGCCGCATCATTATGCGCGTTTGTGCAGGCCTCGAACAGTAGCAGCGGATTCCAGGCGAATGCCAGCGTTGCCAGCATACGCTTTTTCTCGCTTATGCGTGCATTCCTGCGCCCTAGATGCCCGCAGATTGACCAGATCAACCATGTAGAAAGCACATGCATCAGCAGCCCGAAGAGGCGCAACATGATGAGCATTGGCAAAAGATAGTTGAGGCCAAAGAGCGAAAAGATACCCTGCATAGCGCCGGTAATAATAACCCATGTGGGGCCATACGCCGAAGGCTGGTCCGGCCAGGCGACATAGCCATAGACCGGGTCTTGAGAAATAGAGGATGGAAGCGTCGTTAAAGGATTCAGGTGATACAGTATGCCTGTACGGGCATAAGCTATATAGGAAAAGAGATCAGGCGAGGTGACAACAGGAATAAGACAGAATAAGAATCCCAGTAATAGAGTGGAGCAGAGCAGGTAACGGCGTGTGATATGCCCAGGAAGACGACGCAAAGCAACGATATAAACCACAAATACGGCAATGAACGCGCTCAGCAAGAAGGCTACTTCCAACCAGCTAAGGGTCAAATCTGGCGTCCCTGTGATATGAACATGCGGAATGGGCGGAATGATTGCGAACCCTGGAAATAAGATCTCAGAAGGCAGCACCGGCCACGTTCCCAGCTGGGTCAGCAGCGCCTCATGAAACCATAACGCCCTTAGGGGCAGCGTTGCATCGATCAGCAAAATAGTGCCAATCATTGCTAACAGCACAATAAATGGCGCTCCTATGCGGTGCCCATCGCTCTTTGAGACGGAATCATTTGACTGTGGAGCGAGCCTCATCTCCTGCACAAGTATTTTCATAAAATATTCTGTATTTCTTCTTGAGACTTTCTTGATGTTTGTCTGCTACAATACGAGCAAACAGACAGGTCAAGGCGCATGACCTGCACCGGCCCTCACGGGTATCAAACGATGTTGCGAGGTCCTGCGTCACGATTAAGCCAGATGTCTTTGATGTGTATGAGGGTGGGGCGTAGTACTCTGTTAGGAGTTTAAAGCATATGCACGATCAACCAACGCTACCTCAATGGGATGATTCATCGCAAGCGGCCGGGCAAAGCGATGGAGGGGAAATACACGCGCAGGCTCCTCAACCTGGGCAGGCCAATCCACCTGTGCCGCAGGCGACACGTGGTCGTTCCTATAGACAGTCACAAGGGCCGCAACTCTCACGCCGCACGTTCATGGGCAAATCGTTAGCGACGATGGCTGCCATTGGTGGCGCGGGTATCGTCGCGGCTGCCGGTGGCGCCACGCTAGAACAATGGTTACAGCACGGCGGTTGGAGCAATCTCTTCCACGGTCCTATGGCGAGCAATACCCAGACCGGCCATCTGTTGCGACGCGCGGGTTTCGGGGCCTCATCCAGCGACATGCAACTATATAGCAGTCTTGGCTTCAACGGCGCTGTAGACCGCCTGCTGAACTACTCGCAGGTATCAGATGACGAGTTGGAGAACCGGCTCAAAGCCTTGAATCTGAACCTCAATAATCCTACCGACCAGCAGCGCTGGTGGTTGCTGCGTATGGCCTGGACGCAGCGCCCGTTATTGGAGAAAATGACCCTGTTCTGGCACGGCGTGCTCACCAGCAGTTTTCGCAAGGTTGGCGGCAAGAACAATTATATGCGCATGATCATCCAGAACCAGTTTTTACGCGATCATGCTTTTGATACCTTCGACAACATCATGCTTGGCATCACATCTGACCCGGCTATGCTCTTCTACCTCGACCTTACAAAGAGCAGGAAAAACGCGCCCAATGAAAATTATGCCCGCGAGATGATGGAACTATTTACCATCGGGCTTGGTAACTATACGCAGCGCGATGTCTCCGAGGGAGCTGCAGCGCTCACCGGTTGGCATGTCAAGGGGCTTTCCTCATACTACAATCCCAACGATCACAATAACTTAACCAAGTACTACCTGGGTCACGTGGGCAACCTGGACTATAAAGATGTGATACATATCCTCACCAATCATCCTGCGACGCCCTGGTTTATCGGTCGCAAATTGTTTACTTTCTTCGCCTATGAGAATCCCAGCAGCGACGACCTGAAACCTCTGGTTGATACTTATGTTGAAAGCGGGCATAACATGGGGGCAGTCGTGCGCACGCTCTTGCTTTCGCCCCAATTCTCTTCACCAAAGGCCTATCGTAGCCGCGTGAAGTCGCCTGTTGAATTCACCGTCGGAGCGTATCGTGCCCTGGCTATTAACGGAGATGGCACCGGCCTGCCCGCTATAACAACATTGATGGGCCAGACACTGTTTGATCCGCCCAACGTCGCTGGCTGGCCTGGTGACAAAACCAGCGCGTTCTGGCTCAATAGCGGTACGTGGATGACGCGCCTCAACTACATCGACTTGCTGCTCGCGCGTGGCACGCTTGCTCGCACTGGCTCTACCCCGCTGGTCAATTTGCAAAGCGTCGTCAATTCGAACCAGATCGATTCGCCGGAGAAGTTTGTCGATTACTTCTCGTCGTTCTTGCTCGATGGCAATATCGAAAGCGACCGGCGCACCCAGCTGCTCGACTACTTTACGAGTCCCGACAGCAGCGGTAGAGGAGGGCAGATTACGCTGACCAATGGCAAGAGCTATCCGCTCAATCGTGTGCGCGGGACGCTGTACCTGATGATGGCATCGCCGGAATACCAGCTGAATTGATAAAGGAGCAAATAGATGAAACTCAGTCGCAGGGCAATGATTAAAGACGGCTTGCTGGTCGTATCGGCAGGCATGATCATGCCTTCCATCTTCAGTCGTGGTGTCGCCTCGGCCAGGGCGCAGGCATTGGATGGTTCGCGTGTGGCACAGACCGCCAGCGACCGTGTATTGATCGTTGTGCAAATGGCGGGTGGCAATGATGGCCTCAATACCGTCGTCCCCTACACCGATCCCATGTACATCAAGTTGCGGCCTACCCTGGCCATACCAGAATCGAAAGTATTGCAACTCGATTCTCGCCTGGGCTTGCATCCCAACCTGCAACCCTTGAAAAAGCTGTGGGATCAGGGGCACCTGGCTATAGTCGAGGGCGTTGGCTACCCCAATCAGAGCCTTTCGCACTTTCAAGCTATGGATATCTGGCAAACGCTCGACCTCACCGGCAACGGCAGCGAGGGCTGGCTCGGCAAACTCGTCTCCGGTCTCGTCGATCAACAAGGCCATCCTTTCAAATCGCTCGATATTGGTACGCAAACGGCGCAGGCGTTGATGTCCATCACCACGCAGGTGCCTACACTTTCGAGCGTCAAAACCTATACCGTCTATCCCGACCCGGCAGACACCGATGGGGGCAATGCGCGCATGCAGGCCCTGTTGAAGCTTTATAACTCCTATCCCAAAACATCGCCCTATGCCGCGCTGCTGGATACAACCGCGCTCAATGCACAAGATGGATCAAGTCGCCTGCGGCAGACCGACGCGCAGTATCACCCTGCCGTCACCTATCCCACCGGGCCTTTTGCCAGCGGGTTGAAGGTGCTGGCGGAAGCAATTGTAGGTGACCTGGGACTGCGTGTTGGCTACGTAACGCTTGGCGGCTTTGACACTCATGCCAACGAGCAGGGCACCCACGATACCCTCATGCAGACGCTTGCCAACGGTCTTTCCGCCTTTTACAATGACCTGGCCGCGCATGGCAAGGCCGATAATGTCGTCGTCATGACATGGTCCGAATTCGGCAGGCGCGTGGAAGAAAACGGCTCCCTGGGTACCGATCATGGCACCGCGGCTCCCATGTTTGTGCTGGGCAACCCCATCAACAAGGGCATCTACGGCGAGCCACCAGGCCTGAGCAATCTCGATCAGAACGGCAACCTGAAATATACTATCGATTTCCGCTCGGTATACGCGACGGTGCTGGATCGCTGGATGGGCGCGTCTTCTCAAGATGTCCTGGGCGGCTCTTTCGGCAACCAGAATTTCCTACCGCAACCCTGATTATGAATTTTTGCCATCAAGATCGGTAAGAGCGCCTGTCCGTGTCATTGACTGTCCATGCCATTGGCGGTTCATGCCATTGGCTGTCCATGTCATTCTGAGTGAAACGAAGAATCTGTACCATTGGCTGTCCATATCATTGGCGGTTCATGCCATTGGCGGTTCATGTCATTCTGAGTGAAACGAAGAATGACATGAACCGCCAATGACATGGACAAGGCCACTCGGATGACCGGTGATGTTCGTGAAAGTTCATCATCAGGATATGAGGGTTGGCACTATCATGACCGCTTCTGGTTGTCAAAGTTGAGAAACTCTAGTACTTTGTAGTCTTGCACCAGGAAATTTCAGAGCATGTCTTCTTGTTTGCTCTATACCTGTGTTATAATATTCTGCACGTAGGGGCATCCCTTGTGTTCCCCCAATTTCGGCAGGTACTAGCACCCCCATGCTTACTTGCCACGCAATGTGTGCCCCTATAATTGTCTGCCCAAACTTTGCTATAATATATCCTGGTTACATTTGAACCAGGAGCACAGTAGATCATGTCACAAACAAAGAAAAAGGGCCTCTTCGCATCCATTCCACCACGGATACGGATAGCGATAGCCCTTGCCATTATAGTTATCCTTGCCGTTCTCAGCTTTTTCGCCCCGCCTGAAAAAGATGATGCAAATGTCACAGGCGATTCACTGCCGGCAACTGTCACGGTAACGCACCCGGTCGGTACATTGACCGTCAATCGGGCCATAGACTACAACAATGTGCATATTACCATTACCCAGGTGACAGAGGCAGCAGCATTTTCCGATGATAGCAAGCATGGAGGCATTTTTACGGTCCGCGTGGCAATGCAAGAGCAGAACATGGGCAAAACGCAGGCGCCCATCGGCATCGATTATGCCTCGCTTGCGCGCCTGGTACTCGACAATGGGCAGGTAATCGCGCCCAAGCTGGTAGATATCGCCCCGGTCGTCCTACCCAACACGCCCCAAAGCGGCTACATCGACTTTCCCGTTTCCAGCCAGGTCGATTTGTCTACGCTGGCTTTTCGCATGGGCAATGGGGAAATGGTGGCTTTTAGCGGGTGAGAGATACCTCAAATCTGACCTGTTGTCATTCTTCCTCAGAAGGAATCCCCACACGTTCAATGCGATTCTGCACATCGGCAATCGCCTTGAGCCAGGCAGGTGAGTGGGCCGGCTGTTCTACAAGCGCGGCTTCTTCGTTTTGATTGCGCGAGGGGAGTTCTCCATTTACCTGCTCTTCCAGTAAAAGGTAATATTCTACCAGCACGCGCTCGCCGTTGTTGTGGGTGAGACATTCTTCCAATAGCGCCTGGGCCTCTTCATAGGCGCGCAATCGCTCCTGCGCATCTGTAAGCGCCTGCTGAGCTTGCTCTCGCCTCTCGGTCAACAGTTGCTGGGCGCGGCGACGCATACGTGGCTCTCGCGGTTCCTCCATGGCTAACTGCTGAAGTTGTAAAGCAGCTTCTCCTACCTGAATGGCCGCTTCCTCGCGTCGCCGGGCGAGCCAGGCCCGCACGGCATGCACGCGCACAAGGATATTCGCGCTCTCAGGCAGGCGCAGGTTATCCTCAGAAAGTAATTCGTCGCTGCCTACCTCATTGGATTCGCCGGATGTTTCGTCGTCTATGTCCATCGTTGCCTGTGTTTTACCTGCTATCTGTGTTTGTAGTATACGGGAACGACATCATCTTTGCGCAATCCTACGCTATTGGATGGGGGAAAGTCAATGAGGGACTTTGACAAAATTAATGGGAAATTCGGGCCGATCAATCGGCGCTGGGTACGGTATGCCTGTCCCCCAGACAGGACTGCCCGGCCCCTACGGGCGTTCGACCGCCGGGCCGATCAATCGGCGGTGGGCACGGTAAACCGGCCCCTACGCGGCTTCGCCGCGGGGTCCCGTAGGGGCCGATTGATCGCGCCCACCGCCGATTGATCGGCTTAGCGGTCGTTGCCGGAGTAGTTTGTCAAAAACCATACCGGCTCGTGCATGAAGGTAAGCGTTCGTCTCTATTCTATGAAAGAGAATCCTTTCTATCCGAGCGCCTCTTTACCCGCCTCCACCGGCTCGACAGGAGCAAGTTCCTCTTCGTAGTCCGCGGGTGAGGTTGCGTCCACGCCGCGTTTAGCCCCGATGGCCTCGAAGATGGGAGTGAGGACAATCGCGAGTACCAGGTTGACCACCAGCGCGATCGCGGCTGCGTAGGCAATGATGGTCAGCGAGCCGAGTTGCAGCGTGTAGACCGCTTTGAGGTTGGCCGCAATGAACATCAACGTCCCAAGCACCTCAGCTACCAGCCAGCCGATGAGTAAGGCCCAGCGGTTGAACCAGTTGGTGAAAAGGCCGAGGAATACCGCGGGCAGCGTTTGCAGTATCCAGATGCCGCCAAGCAGCTGGAAGTTGATGACCTGCTGTGTGGGAATGTAGACGATGAACAGCACCGCCCCAAATTTCAAGATGAACGAAGCGAGTTTGGCCACCTGCGTCTCCTCGCGAGCAGAGGCGTCGCGGTGTATATACTCCTTCCACACATTGCGCGTAAACAGGTTCGCCGCCGCAATCGACATGACAGCGGCGGGCACTAACGCGCCAATGGAGATAGCGGCAAAAGCAAAGCCTGCGAACCAGTTCGGGAATTCCGTCAAGATCAGGGCCGGGATTGAGCCATTGGAGCCGAAGGTTGCCAGCGGGTTGATCTTGGCGGCGATGGCCATGTAGCCGACCAGCGCCAGCAGGCCCAGCATTAACGAGTAGATGGGGAGCAGGGCTGTGTTGCGCTTGACCACATCACGGCTGCTGCTGCTCAACGTGCCTGTAATCGAATGTGGGTAAAGGAACAGCGCCAGGGCGGAGCCAAGCGCCAGCGTCGTATAGGCCAGGTACTGCTTGCTTGAAAGGAACTCGAAAAAGGCGGTGGGGTTAGCCTTGCCATTTACAACCGCGGGATGAGCGACGGCCTTGGCATGTACTGCCGCGAAAATGTTGCCGAATCCACCCAGTTTGATAGGAATATAGATGACCGCTACGAATACCACCGTCAGTACCATGATATCTTTGACCAGCGCGATCATCGCCGGGGCACGTAGGCCGCTCGTGTAGGTGTAGGCGGCCAGGATGATGAACGCGATGAGCAGGGGGATATCGACCGGCACGCCGCCAACGCTTATGCTAAGCGGAATGCCGAGCGCGGCCAGGCAGACCTGAATGCCGAACATCTGTAAGGCAATATAGGGCAGCGTTGCCACAATGCCCGTAATTGCCATGGCCAGTGCCAGCGTGCCGCTACCGAACCGGTCTTTGACAAAATCGGCGGCGGTTACATATCCGCGCTGTTTGCACACCGTCCAGAATCTTGGCATTAGCACGTAGACGATGGGGTATACCAGAACGGTATAGGGTACGGCGAACCAACCATTCAATGCGCCCAGCCCGAACATTGCCGCCGGTACAGCAATGAAGGTATAGGCTGTGTAGAGGTCGCCGCCCAGCAGAAACCATGTTACTACAGTTCCGAAGCGCCGTCCTGCCAGACCCCATTCATGAATCTGATTCAGGTCTCCCCGGCGCCAGCGCGATGCTACGAAACCTATGGCCGTGACAATCAGAAAAAAGACAATAAAGACGGTTAATGAGACTGGGTCAAGCGGTGGTTTCAACGACTTCTTCCTTTCTCACGAGGACTCCCGGCGGCCTTAAGAAATCGGCTCGCAATCGCGTCCCCGTACATCCTTGTTTACCAGAAACGAATGAAATCGAACGGGCCACAATCGTCTTGATGTAGAGCAGAACGACTACTTACGAATGAATTACTGCCTCAGACACGCTCGACTGAGAGACCTCACTGATACGGGCCTTTCAGATCTTCACGCTCTCAGGAAGTAGACAATTGCCATCAAAATGGCAGTAATAATGATCCAGAGCAACTGGTCGGGTAGCCGATCGATGTTGCCATCAATCAGCCCCCTAAGAACCGTACATGAGAGTTTCCCCTCATACGGCTCAAGCCTTTCGCTCGCCCTTTACAGGACGCGGCTTCGCAACGGTTTTTTTCTGGCTGTGAACTTGTCTGTGGCAATTTGGGTGCAGCAGGACGAGATTGTCCATCCGGTCGCTTCCTCCATAGACCCGTGGAACAACATGGTGGACATGCCACCCCGTGATTTCTGTGATCTTGTGGCTGCATACCGGGCAGATACCTTCTTGCTCCATCCACAGAGAGAGTTGTTTCCTTCGACCTCGTAGGTTGCGTGCCATTTTGACGCCGAGGCGTTCCTCAAAGTAGCCTTCCCAGGCGGGGTCGTATGGATTAGCCTCCCCCTTAATCTTTCTGTGCCGTCTGATTGGCACATCGGTTGCATACAACAGCGTTGCCGTTACCTGTTCATCTGTTTCCCCACAGAACGTCCAACTCCGGTTTCCAATGGTACGGAAGTATTTTTGCCGTATCCACCTTGCCCCTTTATTAGGATGTCTGCGTTTGGCCCACCGCCAGAGCGCCTCGTAAATGGCACGGTCCACTTTGCGGAACGTCGCGCTGCTTGCTCCGTGTTGGTGGTATTGCGCCCACCCTCGAATGATGGGGTTGAGCTTTTTGATCAGTGCTCCGGCGGGGATGGCTGGATTTTCTTTAATGATGGTGCGGATTTTGCTCAGGAACGCTTTCACACTCTTTTGCGACGGTTTGGTCAGGAACTTGCCCTTGTATTTACGGATGTTTTGGCCGAGGAAGTCGAACCCTTCTTCAATGTGGGTGATGCGGGTTTTCTCTTGGGAGAGGGTGAGTCCACGTTCACGCATAAACTCTTCCACCAGCGGTTTGACTTCGTTTTCTAGAAGCTCTTTCGAGCGTCCAGTAATGATGAAGTCGTCCGCATAGCGGATGAGGTTAATTTTGAATTGGGGCCCCTGTCCTGCCCGGATGTGAGGGAAAGCCTTCTTTAACCGTTGCTCCAGACCATCAAGGACGAGGTTGGCAAGGACGGGTGAGATGATATCGCCCTGCGGCGTGCCTTCTTCCGTCTCATACCACCGACGTTTTTGCATATATCCAGCTTTGAGCCATTTGCGAAGAATGGGTGTTTCTAAACAGACGTTTGCCAAGAGCCATTCATGGCTGATCTTATCGAAGCACGACTTGATATCTCCTTCCAGTATCCATTCTGCCGACGTGGTGTTTGCCAATGCCTGATAGCATTGGACAATGGCATCAGCAGCCGATCTTCCCGGTCGGAAACCGAACGAGTTGCGGTCTCCGGTGGTTTCGGCGATGGGGTCGAGTGCGAGCAGGTACAGAGCTTGCATCGCTCGGTCTTTCATCGTCGGGATACCAAGAGGCTGTTTCTTGCCGTTACTTTTGGGGATATAGACGCGCCTTAATGGCTGTGGCCGGTAACCATGTTGCCGTAGTGTTTGAATTGCCGCAGTTTTCTTTTCCGGGGAGTCCCAGGTTTCCCCATCAACCCCCGGTGTTTGTTTGCCAGCATTTTCCGTCACTCGTTTGACCGCGAGTGCTTTCCCGCTGAACGAGTGAGTGAGCAGGCGTTGCAAGGCTTTGACCTTGCCCCATCTGCCTTCTTGCGTTGCCTTCACGATACGCGCTTGGAGCCGACGCACATTGGATTGGGTGGCGTGCCAGTCAATGTCATGCCATCCTTCCACAGTGTGGGAAGTCGCACCAGCAGAAATTTCTGCCGCCATCTGCTTTACCTCCTTAGTCGGTTAGTCAAACTTTCTCGTGAGGAAAGACCGCTGATGGAAGTCTGCCCGCTTTCGCGCGAGGTGATGTTGTCTCTTTTGAGACGCAACCTCTATCCACCCCATTACAGGATGGCCTTCGCTTTTTCCATCTTCCTCTACCCGCAGTTCATCTCGCATCCCTTGCGGTTTGCTTACCCTTGTCGGGAGAGCTACGGGCTTACCATGTTCCGCCTGAATACCTGGAAGGGTTAGGTTCGCTTCACTCCGCCGGTGGCGTTGTTTGCCCATGAAAGGGGATGGTTCAGCCCCTTTACCCGCCACAGTGCCTTTTGGCTCAAGCCTCTCAGCATATTTGGCTTGTTCTTCTTTACGACGTTTATTAAGCGTTCGCATCTGCTAACCATACCTTCCAACTCTAGCCCCTTCTCCGTTCTTATGCTAACAGAGACATCGCGCTCTCACGAGATCGATGTTCGCGCTTTGCGCGAAGGGTACATTGTCGGTGTGCTTTGTACAGCGCGTTACCTTGCTGCACTTCCACCTAGAGTACTGCTGATGGGACAGCAGGTTCCGTACGGGTTTTCTTCCCGTGGAACAGCTATTCAGGCGACTTCATGTCGCACGAACCAGTAGAAAAACGGGATGCCAATGAATGTTGGCTGATCGGTGTTGTAGAACGGGGGCCACAAGAGGACGATGAAAGGGATGAGTAACAGCAACAGGAGCCAGGATCGGCCTTTCCGTTCAGGACGGGTAACCATGACTTTTCTCCTTCCGTTCGTGGAATCTTATGATAATAAAAGAAACCAGTTGACGACCAGGGAATGGAAACCAGAGAAAATGACGACAGTCAGTTAAGCCCTACAAGACTGTTCCCTAGAGTATAGTATGCTGAAGCAAACAGCGATTGTCAAGCTCAGCGATAGGGCAGTGCCAGCAACCCGCTGAAATTTGAAAATTTGTTCTAAAAACCTCTTGACAAGAGCGCCTTCTCATGCTAAAATGTCTCTCGTTAGAACAAATGTTTAAAACTGAATGTGCTCTCTCAACCCCTTTCTCTCTCCTGAAACAACCTCTTGTGAGCGGTCGGGTGCATTCCCCTCTCTCCCCCTCCCGACCGCTGTGGGCGGGAAAAGATAATACTTGACGCTTTCTTATTTGATAGCTAGAATAAGGGAACTGATGGCGGGAATGCTTGCCTCGTATCTGAAAGGGATAAAGTTGCATGGATCCGACAGTTACCCTGGTCGAGTATATTGGATTTGTAATTGCCGCGCTCATTATTATCTGGGCGGTTATTGAGCTGGGCAGGAGGATGTACGGGAAGACGCACTTTGATCTTCGCCCTCCCCATACCTGGGATCGTTTTCATTCCACCCGCCCTGGTGCCACGCAAGAATTGTTGCCGGATGCTGATGACGAAGAAGATTCTGAGTTGGATCTTCATACGCGGGCAAAGCAAAACGGCCATTATTCAGAGAGTAAAAAGCCTCACTAGTATTTAAAAACTAGTCCTTCTTTCCCTCTAATATACGCGCAACCTCTGCCAGGACATCGTTCACATCCAGTTCGGGAGGTGTGCTGGATGTTTCTGTAGCGCCTGCTGTGAGTAACTTCGGCTCCTGTTGTGGCTCAGGCTTGTATGCCGGGCCTGCTTGCGCGAAATATTCTTGCTCGCAAGCCTGCAACGCCTGTTGTGGCGTCATATTGCCGTAAACGATGCGTGGGATCAGGTTGTGATACATTGCTACCGTTTGCATTAATGCGCCAAAAGCCAGCCGGAATTGCTCTTTAGTGATGCTGTCCCTGGCCAGGGGAACCGTTTCTTCCAGGCGGACTTCTCCATCTTCAAGATCGAGACCAAATTTGCCCATCGCGATGCGAAAATTCACCGCGAGCAGGGCTTCGAGGCATTCAAGACGTTTATTTGTAGTGACTGTGTTGATATGAGGAACAACAAGCATTAACTTTCGCACTTCATCGTGTTGTTGGAAACCCAAAATCATGCGCCATTGTCCATGTTTGCTGTGAAAGATGAGTTCGATTGTCTCCGCATTCGCATCCAGGTTCGCTATACGTACACCCATTTGATAGAGGTAATCAACAAGCTGGGATATACCAAAACCGTCGGCCATGCAATGCTCCTTACTAGATTGGTACACTTGACGTTTTCGGGTTTAGCAGCTATATGGCTCCCGCAGAAAGCGCCAGAGATCAAATCCTCTCCTGAACCCGTTAGGGATTGAAACACCAGACTATAAACCGCTGACCGGAGAGGAAGAAAGTGGCATATGAATATAAACTCCACCATCTCGTTCAAGTATAACATATTTTGTTGAGTTATGGAGCATCTGACGGCATTTTTTCGGGGCCGGTAGAAATATTGGTTCGACAGCAGATAAGAAGTGGGACGGCAGGTCTGATCGAGCCTGCCGTCCCACTTCTTATCTGCTGTCAGACCATCATCAAAGCCGGAATCTCCCATTCGCGCGTTTGTATATTTCGTTATCTGCGCGGAACAGATCGGCATTGGTGCCGCGCGCCGTTGCTAGAAAATCGGCCAGCAATTGTACGGGCAGTGCGGCCAAAAATGGAGTCAATTCTTCGAGCAGTTCAATAGTGTCGTTAATGGGGAAGCGCGTCCAGTTGTCGCGACTGAAAAGATGCGCCGTCTCTTCGCTGGGCGCCTCGCCGATTAGCCAGACATACGAGCCGATCTCGCCCAGGGCCAGCAGAAGGTCAGCCATGCGTGGCTGCGCCGGGCCTTTCACGGTGATGGGGATCAACAAATCCTCGGCCTCAAAAGAGACCTGGGGGCCGTGAATGGCCTGTTCCAGCTCAAATCCCTCGGCGGTTACATAGGCCGCTTCTTTCGCCTTCAATGCCCCCTCCGGCGCGGTTGGAGCATTGGGGCCGGCGCCAATGAAAAAGAGACGCCTGGAGCGAGCAACGGCTTCCTGGGCGATCTGCCGCACCTGATCTTCGCGTGCCAGGATATCCTCCATCAATGAGGGGATCTGCATCAGTCCCTGCTCCAGGCGTTCTGCCTGCTGCTTGTAGCCGTTGAGCGCAGCCAATCGTGTCGCGATCTGGCCCAGGCGAGTCAGCGCCCCGGTATAGCTGATGGAATGTGCCGAGGATGGGTCTTGCTCCACCGTCTCCAGTTGCAAATCGGCTCCCTGCATTTTGGAGTTCATGCCGGTGATGCCGATTGTCAGGACGCCGGCCTCTTTTGCGCGCTGAACCGCCCTGTTGCCGTGTACTTTACTGCCGCGATGACTGATGACGATCACTCCATCATCAGCTCGCAGTGGCCGCGGATAATTCACAAATTCAAACGAGCGCACAGCCCAGGCATCTGCCCCTGCGAAGCGCAACAGGTATTCTCCCACCCAGGCGGCGTGATAGCTCGTGCCAATGCCTGATAGGAAAATGCGGCCGGTTCGCGCGAGTCGTTCCGCCGCCTGTGAGGGTCCTTCCCAATCACCGAGCAGCCTGCGTAGCTCTGCCGGCTGCGCGTGAATCGAGCGGTATAAAGCACTAGTACTCTTGTCTACCATGTGTATCTTCTCCCGGTTTACAAACGTAATATCTGTGTGAAAAAGTATAACCCTCATTCGGCATTTTGCATAGGGCCAGAAACTGTTTGCCTGCCCATCCAAGTGACTTTTGGCATTTCACATACTTAGTATGCTATTAAAGAGGGGTCGCCTGCGTCTTATAAATGTAGAAGAACTCATTCATCATTCGAACTGGCGTGAAGACGGCCCTTTTAGCAAGGATAAGCAGCCGAGCAAGTTGCTCAATGAAGGTAGGGGGACTTTGCGATCGGCGACTATGCAAATGAACGAATGAATATCTCTCAAAAAAATCTAGAGGAGAAACGGATGTCAATCGACACACGTAATGTACAGTCGGCTACCAGCAGGCCTGATCTGGCGAGTATGAGTTTTGAGGAGCGCCTGCAGTTTGGAGCTGAGAATGCTGTACGCTGCATGGGTGTGAGCGCGCAGGACCGCGTTTTTATCATCACCGATTACGAGCGTGAAAGTATCGCCCGCCTGGTCGCGCTGGCTGCTCTCGACCGGCACGCTGATGTCACTGTGCGTTTCCTGGAACATTATGGGGAACGGCCACTGACTGTTTTTTCCGAAGACCTGCGCAATGATCTGTTGCAGGCGCATCCCACCGTCACGTTTTATATCGCCACCGCCAAACCGGGGGAAATCACCTTCCGCTTGCCGCTGCTGCCTTTCCTGGTCAACGAACTCAAGGTGCGTCATGGGCATATGATCGGTATCGATGAAGAAGTCATGGCCAATGGCATGTGTGCCGATTACGATGAAGTATTTAGTCTAACCAACCAGGTCTACGATGTTGTGCGCAACGCGCAGCGCATCCATGTCACTTCGGCAAAGGGCAGCGATGTGACAGCCACATTCAACAAAGACTGGAAGTGGATTCCTTGCCATGGACGCTATAACACGCAAGGTGAGTGGGGCAATCTGCCGGAAGGCGAAGTTTTCACGGCTCCTGCCACCGTTGACGGCGTGATTGTCTGCGATGTGCTGGGAGATTTCTTTTCGGCCAGGTATGGCGTCTTGCAACACCCGGTGGTTGTCACTATAAAGGATGGCTACGTGACGGAAGTCACCAGCGAGGACGCGGAACTGGCAAACGAGGTGCGAGACTACCTGTTCTCGGTTCCCAACGGTAATCGCGTGGGTGAATTTGCTATCGGCACGCTCACCAGCCTGAAGCGGCTGGTCGGCAACCTGCTACAGGATGAGAAGATGCCAGGTCTGCACGTGGCGTTCGGCAATCCTTATCCAGAGTTCACGGGCGCCGATTGGCATGCCAAAATCCATGTTGATGTCATTCCCAGCACCTGCACCATCGAGGTTGATGATCGCATCATCATGCGTGATGGGGAATTCGTCATCTAAATTTGTGTTGACATCGAAACTCCATTATTGATACAATCAAGATGAGCCAGGTTGATTGCTCTGTTTTACAGAAGCCTGGATAATGAAATTGCTACTCTTGAGGGGACGAGCGTATCGTGACTACGACCAGGGGGCAACACTTACTTGGCAAGAAGGTGGCCTCTTACGTCCTTGAGCAGTTGCTGGGCTACGGTGGCTCCAGTGCGGTCTACCTGGCCCAGAGCCCTGCTTCGGGCGAGAAGGTCGCTGTAAAAGTATTTCTGCCGCGCTCCACGATGGATGTGCAGATGCAGAAAAACTTTTACCGTCGTTTTCTGCTTGAGGCCGAGGCCGCCAGCAAATTGGAGCACCCCTACATCCTCTCCATCTATTCCTATGGTCAGGATCATGGATTGCCCTATATCGTCATGCCCTACATGCCTGGCGGAACGCTCTCCGAATATGTGCGCAAGCATGGTCCCCTGTCCTTGAGGGAAGCGCAGCGCTACCTTGAACAGATTGCGTCCGCCCTGGATTATGCTCACGAACAGGGATGCGTGCATTGTGATGTCAAGCCGGCCAATATCTTACTGGATGGGGCCGGTAATGCCATGCTTTCGGATTTTGGCATTGCGCGCCTGATGCAGCCCGATGCTCCCGCCGTCGAGAAATCCGCGAAACCCACCGAAGGATTGATGGGCACGCCTGATTATATCTCGCCTGAGCAGGCGCTGGGGCAGCAGCTGGATGGACGGTCCGATATCTATTCGCTGGGCGTGACTCTTTTCTATCTCCTTGCGGGCCGGCCACCTTTCAAAGCCGAATCTTCCATTGCTATGGCGCTCTTACATGTCCATGAAGCTCCACCACCGTTGGGTTTATTTCGTGCCGATATCACACCCGAAATCGATAACGTGATTGGAAAAGCCCTCGCGAAATGGCCGGAGGAGCGCTATCAGACCGCCGGAGAGTTCAGGGAGGCGTTTGATAAGGCTATTGCTTCTATTGATACTGTGGAATATTCCGCATACCTGGCAGGCGATTCCGGCAAGTCCCGGCCGCCTTCAGTGATTCTGAGGCCGGTTGCGCAGATCAGGCAGTCCTCCAGCCTCGCTTCCAGATTTTCACGTACTATGCTCGTAGCAATAGTATTGATACCGTTGCTGCTTCTCTCCGGGGCCACATTTGGTATCGTCAAATTGCTGACCCATGCTCAGACATACCCACAAGTAGTGCCCACAGGTGGCACTGTGACTCCATCTTCAATCGATATCCTGGCCGGTAATCAAGACGATTGGCAGAAAAGCAAAACCTATTTCTTTAATGAGAGCGGGCAGTATACGATCTTAAACACTTCGAAAAAAGATGTTGCCCTGGCATTGTACGCCAATCACCAGTATAGCGATTTCCGCCTCTCGGTTACCGTGTCGGAAATTCGTAGCCAGCAGAATGGCTTTGACTTCTATGGCCTTGTGTTTCGCGCTTCCGTTGATCAATCGCACTATTATCTTTTCGATGTGGGGACTGCCGGAGATGGGCAATACACGTTCTATCGCTATGATGGTCAATGGCATGTGCTGGCCTCGGGTCCCGCGCCTTCCTTGCATACCGGTCTGGGGCAGCATAATGTCCTGGTGGTAGTGGCGAAAGGCGATACATTCAGCTTCTTTATCAACGGTAAGCCTGTAGGTAAACCCGTCGTTGACCACTCGCAGGCGGCATTGAGCGAGGGCGAGGTCGGCCTCTGCGTGGAGAACGATAATTCCGAGGTCGTATTCTCGCATATGTATGTGACGCAGCTATGACTGGATGCCAGTTGGGGGTAACGCCATTCTTTACATATGCTGTCTGGCTAACTCCTGATGATCGCTCTGGCGCACCTATCCTTCCGATAGGTAGAACTTGCAAGCCAAAATAATTGACATCAAACTCATAACACACTATACTGAACGTGGCTAAAACATAGCTTTTGCCAGAAACATCAAAACTTCGCTGCTATGCCCCATAATCTTTACGTGCATGGCATAGCGGGCTAAGAGGAGGATATCTTAATCATGACCTACGTTATTACTCAGCCGTGTATCGGTGTAAAGGATGCATCCTGCGTGGATGTCTGCCCTGTCGATTGCATCCATCCCACGCAGAACGAGGAGGAGTTCGAGACGGTTGAGCAACTGTATATCAATCCTGATGAGTGCATCGACTGTGGTGCTTGCGAGCCCGCCTGTCCTGTCACCGCCATTTTTGAGGAATCCGCGACCCCCGAAGAATGGAGGCAGTATATCAAGATCAACGCGGATTTCTTCAAATAATTGATAGTACATTACCCGGCAGGGGCGATCACGTGCTGGATAAATCCCCAAACACGACAGTGGTCGCCCACAGCTCGCCCGGTTTTCTCTGGTGTAGTCGTCGATGGGTGATCAAGATAATTCGTACTGGTTCCCGGAGGGGATTGAAATACTCTCATGAATGGACACACCAATTTCTAAGGAGATGAACTCCAATGCCTATTACACGTCGTAAACGCGCAAATCCACCCGATCAGCCGGAGAATAACAATCATCTTGCCGATCAAACCGAAAATGCGGCAGAAGCATTAGCTGCTGAGTCTGCATCCGCTGCCTCTAACAATGGAGATGATACGGGGGCGCCGCTCGAACAGGCGGAAGAAGCGCCTTTTGCTCCCATGAATCCGGCACTCCCGCCGGTCTCCAATGGAGATCGTCTAGAGCGTGGGGAGCGGCAAGACTACACGCCTCCTATTGAGAGCGGGCGACGGACTGCTCGCGGCGAACTGTTCCGCCGGCCACCGGTCACACCGCCGCCACAACAACAACCAGCCCCGACCAGTTTCGCTTCGTCGACCCCACCTCCGGCGCCGACACACGAGATTTCGCTGCCTCTCGGCAATCTGCTGCACCTGGCCTATAATCCCGGCTATACCGGGGCAGAAGAAGCTCGCGGTCTGCTGTTGTATCGCCTGTCTGAAGAAAGCAAAGCCGGCGGTCGCGCTCGCTGCTGGAGCTGTGGTTCCATTGCCATCGCCTACGACCGTTGGAACACACGCAGCCGGACTTTTGGCGAGGTCGGCATCGCTTACTGTGAGATATGCGGCGTCTGGAGTGTCATGTAGCTGGTTGTTCTCCGGTAGAACTGTCTTGAACTGCTAAATCGGATATTGCTCCACCGGTTTCTTCTTTCTAAGGAGTACCCATGACTCAAGCTCGTGAGGAACCTGTAACCCGGCGCTGCCCGCGCTGCGGTGGACTGATGCGCAAACCGCCCGGAAGTACGCTCTTCTGGCATGCCGATAATAATCATCCACGCTGCGATATTACTAATCTTGCCGATACTCCAGACGTGGCCTTGCCTGTTGACGTTGAGCAGGAAGATGAGCCTTCCAGGAAACGTAACCGCAAGAAGTGAGCCTGGAATACAACCAGAACATAGCGTGTTTCGTATATTGGATGAAAGTTACCATACAGCTCTTCATGGGAGTTGAAGCATAAAATTCTAAAGCTGAGGTTTGCTAGCTATGTTCAATCCACGAAGTAATAGCCCTTTCGGCAGAGGCGGGCCGTTCGGGGGCTCTCGCTATCAATATCAGACAGCCTCGCCTTATGGCTACGCGGTGGGTACTCCGGCCCAGACCAGTAGTTTGATCAGCAAAGTGATGGGCTTGCTGGCCTTTTCGTTCCTCTGCGCTTTACTCGGCACATTTGCCGGTTTAGCCATTGGCCTGTCTATCTCAAGCTACTTTGTCGTCGCTATCGCCGGACTTGTCGTACTCCTTATCCTGAGATTTGCTATCAATAAACCGGGATGGAACCTGTTCCTGCTGTACCTGTTCACATTCCTGGAGGGATTGGCGCTCTCGCCGATCATTAATATATACCTGGGAGCCGGCTACGGGTACATCCTGAGTGAAGCCTTTTTGATCACGGCGGTTATGTCGCTGGGTCTCTCTGTTTACGCCTGGACAACCAAACGTGACTTTTCGCGGCTGGCTGATTACCTGTTTTTCGGTCTCCTCTTGCTCATTGTCGCGGGTATTGTGGGCATCTTCTTCGGCGGAATCTTCTCGATCCCGCTGGTAGGGTTGTTCATCTCGATCTTTGGCGTTGCGATTTTCTCCGGCTATGTACTCTACTACGTGCAGCGCGCACGTTACATGGCCGATACATTGCCAAACGCAATCGGTATCACCGTCTCGCTCTTTATCACTGTGATGAACCTGTTCCTCTATATCCTGGAACTGCTCACAATTCTGCAAGGCGGCGGTCGCAGACGCTAGGGGAAATCTCCTGGAGAAGGCTAAGGCTGAACTTTACGGCATGAAACTGGTAAAGTTCAGCCTTTTCTTTGTGCCGAAGAAGAAACAGGGTGGAATAAGATTGACTACGGCCTTGTTCACTTGATTAGATGTTCCTTGAGAAAATATAATAATCTCAATGTCGCTGATTGCATCAAGGTGAAAGTGAGTGAATAAAATAATGGATACACATCCGAATCTGTTCCACGTGACCGACCAGGATTTCGAGTCGAAGGTACTGAAGTCCGATATGCCGGTGATCGTTGATTTCTGGGCGGCATGGTGTGGTCCGTGTCGAGCTATTGCGCCTGTCTATGAGAAGTTGAGCGACGAGTACCTGGGCAAATTGGGTTTTGCCAAGATGGATATCGACCAGTATGAACAAGTCCCCGGACGACTTGGCATCCAGGCTATTCCCACGCTGCTAATTTTCAAGGGCGGCAGGGAAATTGGTCGTCTCGTTGGTCCCCACCCCCTACGATTGAAGAGTATGATTGACAAGGTGCTCGCCGATAACGGAGTTCAGGTCGCCTGACCTGCTATGTGGTTTTCAGGAATGAATGGGTAGGAGCGAGGGCCGATAATGATTTTAAACAATCAAAATCGGCAACCCGAGTGGCTCCGGCCCTGTCATTCTGAGCGCAGTGAAGAATCCGCGCCCTGTCGTGCTGAATGGCTCCGGCCCTGTCATTCTGAGCGCAGCGAAGAATCCACATCCAGACCCGCGGAGATTCTTCGCTGCGCTCAGAATGACACGACCGGGGCTAACCATTTGTCAGAATTTCCTGTCATTCGCGAATTTTATGACAATGCCATAAAATCGTGTCCTAACCCCTCGACGCCTGTCCGCTTTTGTGCTATATTCATCGGTATCTTGTTGTTCTATTCATGGTTGTATGGACATAGGGGAGACTGCATATGCCGACGTTAGAACGTTCAAATCCGTTGCCACTCTACTACCAGCTCAAAGAGGTGCTGCGACAGCAAATACGAGCTGGGCACCTTGCGCCCCATACTGCTATTCCATCAGAACCCGAACTGGTAGCCCGCTACCATGTCAGTCGCGCAACTGTTCGCCAGGCACTGACGGAGCTGGTACACGAAGGGTTACTCTACCGGCAGCATGGAAAGGGAACCTTCGTTTGCGAACCACGTGTGCAGCAAACGGTAAGCGAACTGACCAGCTTAAGTGAGGAATTGCGCAAACGGGGGAAAAAGCCAGGAGGCCTCTTGCTTGTCAGTGAGCTGGTACGAGGCGATGAAACTATTCGCAAAAGTTTGCAGTTGACAGATGAAGAACAGGCCATTCGCCTGGAACGCCTGCGCGCTGCCGATGATATTCCTATCGCCTATGAAATTGACTATTTGCCCTATCCTCGCGCCAGCAGCATTTACCAGCGTGCGAAAGAAATTGCCGATGGCTCTCTCTATAGCTTGATGGCCAGTGAAGGCCTGAGTCCTTATATCGCGGAACAGATCATCATGGCGGATCGTCCTTCCGCGCGTGCCGCCGAACTTTTGAAAGTCCAGCCGGATGAACCGGGATTGCGCATCTTTTGTACCACCTTCGATCAAACGGGCATGCCAATCGAGTATTCCGAAACGTTCTTCCCCGGTTCACGTTACGAAACACAGGTGACTTTGCGTATAGCCAGGTAGGGAGGGTATTCCGTCCGGCCCTTGCGGTAGTCCGCTCAATCCGCTATACTACGCAAGGACTTACTCACAATACGATTCATCTTGGCAACGCCTATATTTTTAAGAGTAGGACAATACAAAGAAAATAGAGGAGCATGAGCGCTTACTATGGATGAAATGCAGACCTTCGACAATAGCGATAGTACCGGCCCGGATGGGGCAGCACCACAGGCACAGCATCTTGGCGAGCAGGAATGGACGGACAGGGGCAACGCCGCCGCTGAGCAGGGAGACTACGAAACCGCAGCAGAGGCTTTTGAACATGCCGTCGAAGCAAATCCAACCGATGCGCGGGCGCGCTATAACCTGGCGCTGGCCCAGCAATACCTGGGCGATGCTGAAAGCGCCATTGCGGGCTACCGGCGAGCGATAGACCTTGATCCGCAGTTGATCGATGCATATACCAACCTGGGAAACCTGTATGGTGAGTTGGGAATGCAAGAAGAGTCGCTGGAGATCTTCCGCGTGGCTCTGGAGTTCGATCCCGAAAATGATGAGCTTTATATTAATGTTGGTGACGCGTACCGGTCGCAGAACCTCTACCAGGATGCCGTTCAGGCCTATCGACAGGCGCTCATCCTTAATCCCGATAACACGCTGGCCGCCGATAATTTGCGCGATGTACGCGAGCGCATCAATAACCAGCTGCGTCGCATTATGGAGCAGGAGCGGCGTGTGGACGAAGACCCCGCCGATCTCGCGCGTTATGCCGAGCTGGTCAGCCTCTACCTGGATATGCGGCGCTACGATGAGGCGCTTTCGATAGCAAACCAGATGGTGAGCCTGGACCCCGAAGACCGTACCGGCTACGATTCACTGGCCTCTGTTTATGAGGCAATGCAGGACCGTGACCAGGCGGCAGAAACATATGCGCGTATCGTGGCAATGGACCCCGATGACGCCGAGGCCTGGGAACATCTTGGCACCTGGCGTTCGATTCAGGGCAATTCAGATGAGGCTATTTCCGCCTACCAGCGGGCGATTCAGATTGACCCTGATCGTTTTACCGCCCGTTTCAGCCTGGCGGAAGCCTATCTTGAAGCAGAACGCTATGAAGAGGCGCGAGCCACCTACCAGGGCCTCATTGACGATGCGGACCAATTGGAGCCTGACGACGTGGCCGCGGCCTATGCCGGACTTGCTGATACATACAACAGCATGGAACGCTACGATGATGCTATCCAGACCAGCCAGGCTCTTCTGGAGCAGTTTGAGGATGACCCGGAAGGCTATTACCAGCTGGCTACCGCCTATGATGCGCTTGGCCGTTATGAGGAAGCCATTGAGAACTACGAGAACGCCATCGATAGCGATCCTCTCAATGCCGATTACTATAACGACCTTGCCGATACGTATCGCGAGGTGAAACGCTACGACGAGGCGCTGGAGACGGTAGAGCAGGCTATTGCTCTAGACCCTGGCATGGTTCTTGCCTATGAGACGCTGGCGCAGATTTACCAGGAGATGGGCCGCAACGATAAGGCTGCTGAGGCTATGGAGCAAGCCAATGCCCTGCGTGTGGTAACAGAATAAAAAGGAGAAACCGATCATCACAAATTTCCCCTCACATGCGAGGGGAAATTTGTGATGATCGGTTTCTCTTACTTATTTGCGATTCTTTCCTCGACCGCGGTCGCGAAGGCTTCCAGGTCGCCGAGACGATGCTGGAGGTGGTCGTAGAGCAGGTCGCGATTGAGCGTGCTGGGGTCATAGACCAGCGCATCCCGCAGGTTGGTAAGGATTTCCAGGCGGAAGGCCAGCGTTTGCGGAATAATCTGCTGCGAACCGACAATACTAAGCAGTTCGTGATAGCCTTCGGGACGCCTTAAGCCAAGCGATGCAACCAGGGTTCCACAGATTTGCAGGCAGGCCTCTATCGCCAGCTGCAGGTAGCGCTCGGCAAGACCATAGACGCGAAAGTCGGAGGTAAATTCTTCGCGCTTCGTCTTTGCCAGGTCTTGTAGAATAGTCACGGCTTCGCGCAACTGGTTAAGGTGACGCTGTACCAGTTCTTTATCAACCGGCAGCACCTGCCCATAGAGACGGCGGCTCAGAGCCTGGTTCTGAATTTCATCGAATTTCTTGAAATCGAGGTAATCCATTACCGCTTTCGTCTCGAATGCCACACGTGATTTTTCATCGCGGCTGAAGAGAATCTGGCCGTACTTAATGACCTGCAATTTGAGCAGGAGCGAGGCCTGGTTTAAAATCACGACGTCGATATTATCGGATTCCAGCCGTTTGGCCAGTTCGCTAAAAAAGTAGAGCTGGTAGTCAAGGAATTGGTCTGATTTGATCTGTTCCATCAGGAGGATGGCGATATCTACATCGGTGAGGTGTCCGAACGAGGTGCGAGTTGAGAGCGAACCGGCAAGATAAGCCGTGTTGACGGGACTTTGGGTGAAGAGTTGATTGAGACGAGACTGCTTTTCGAATAAGTTCATGCGCAACCCTCCGGGAGAAAGCCTATAACTGTTACCTGGGACTGAATGGAACGCTTTTCTCCAGGAAAACACTATTCCTACTGCTAACTGTACCATAAAAACGCCAGGAACGTAACCCCAGGCGCTATTATTTTCTACACGAAAAGAAGTTCAGAAAAGTTCTGTTTGCTTGTCTTCCTATCCTTCAACCCACTCCTCTCCATTGGTGGCGACCTCTTTCTTCCAGATGGGCACGGTCGTTTTGAGCGTATCAATGATATACCTGCAGGCCTCGAACGCTTCGCCGCGATGTGGAGTTGCCACGACGACGATGACGCTAGCCTCGCCGATTTCAAGCCTGCCGACGCGATGGGCGACCGCGACGCGCTCTATGCCCCAGCGCTGCTGAGCTTCTGTCACGATTGCTCGTATCTGCTGAATTGCCATTTCGGGATAAACATCGTATTCGAGGTAGCGCACCTGTTTTCCACGCGCGTTGTCGCGCACCACTCCCTCAAACACGACGATGCCGCCTACGCTGGGATGGCTCACAGCCTCAATCAAGGCGCTGCGATCTAACGGCTCGCGCGTAATCGAAATCAAAGGCTCCATATGATTCTCCTGAAGTGGCGTTCCCCCGCCGACGGGAGGAATGAAAACGACCTCGTCGCCATCATGCAGCGCTGTATCCGGGGATACATAGCCATGATTGACGGCGCAGGCGGAGCGTTCCATGATGGCTTGCAGGCGTGGATAGCGTGTGATGAGAAACGTGCGCGCATCGGCAACGCTTGCGCCTGCGGGCAAGGTCAATATTTCCTCGTTCTGTCCTGTTATTTCGCGGAACGAGGCAAAGTAACGCATGCGAATGTTCATACAGAAAGTATAGCATATTCAGGTTCAGCGCTGCATTCAGCCGTGGCTGAATGCAGCGCTGAACCTGAATATGCTAGTGTACCGTCTTTGGCAAATCATACACAGCCTCGAACTTGGTCGTCAGGTAGCGGACGAAGTAGTCGGGGTTGGGTGGCTCGCCCGTGACGCGCGCGATGAGTTCATCGGGCTGGTAGATGGCGCCGAAGATGTACATCTTCTCGCGCAGCCAGTTCAGGATGAAAGATGTATCGCCGCTTGCCAGTCGCTCGTCGAAGTTCGGGAATGCTCTGTGCAGCGCGTAGAAAATCTGCGCAGCATAGAGGTTGCCAAGCGTGTAGGTCGGGAAGTAGCCGAAGCCGGACGACCAGTGAATATCCTGTAAAACGCCCTCGGCATCATTGGCAGGCTCGATGCCCAGATACTCGCGATATTTCGCGTTCCATAGGCCCGGCAGCGATTCAACAGCGACGTCGCCGTTGATAAGCGCCTTCTCCAGTTCAAAGCGAATAAGGATATGTAAGTTATAGGTCACTTCGTCAGCCTCAATGCGAATCAGGCTTGGTTGCACTTTGTTGAGGGCGCGCACATATGTTGAGATGTCCACGCTGGCAAAATGCTGCGGGAATGACGCGAGTACGGCGCTATATTGGCCCTGCCAGAACGGTAGGGAGCGACCGATGGGATTTTCCCAGAGCCGGGACTGTGACTCGTGCGCTCCCATGGATGCGCCACCTGCCACAGGAGTGCGTGCCAGCGTCTGAGCCGAACCTTGCTCATATAAAGCGTGTCCGCCTTCGTGAATCGCGGCCATCACTGCCGGCTGGATGAAGTGCCTGTCAGGATGAATTGTGAGGCGCACATCGAAGGGACTGCCGAAGCTGGTGGTGAAAGGATGAGGAGATTCGGCAATACCGCCAAACGAGAAGTCATAGCCCATGTTGCGCAGCAGCGTTTTGCTCAAAACCACCTGCTCCTCTAGCGCAAAATCGCCTGTGAGGCAGGAATCGTCTATCGTGTGACCGCTCTGCTGGATGCGGCGCAGCATCATCAGGCTGACCTCGCGGATGGGCGCGAAGAGACGATCTAGCTTGCTGGCGGTCATGCCGGGTTCGAATTGATCCAGCAGTGCATCATAGCGTGTTTCGTCGTAGCCAAGGTGGTCCGCGATTTCACGTTGTAAGAGGACGATACGTTTCAGCCAGGGGGCGAAGCTGGCAAAATCGTTGTTCTCGCGCGCTCGCCGCCAGGCTTCAAAGCTCGCGGCCTGCACGCGCGCCATCTCTTCGACCAGCTTGCGTGGAAGCTTCGTGGCATGCTCGTAAGAGCGGCGTGTCTGCCGTACCAACCCTCTATCGGCATCGGTAAAAGAATCCTGTGCAACGACTTCAGTGAGTTCTTGCAATAATTGTCCCAGCCTGGGCGCCGTCCAACGCTCGTGCAGCACTCCTTGCAGCGTGGCCATCTGGTCGCCGCGCATCTCTCCGGCGCCGCCCGGCATGGAAGTGTTCTGGTCCCATTCCGCCAGCGCACTGAGGGCGTTGAGATCGGAAATTTCATGCACGCAATCAAGTAGTTCCCGGATGCGCGCATCCTGATGCGTAAAGTCGGGCACCATCGTGTCTTGTTTCAACATACGCAGTTTATCATCCTTTCACTTGTTCTTCTGCTCTCCGAAGTACGAGTTCTGCCAGTGTGCGCGTGGCGAATCCGGTGGCGCCTCTCTCCTGGTAGGGCTTTTTCGTGTCGATAAAATCGGTTCCGGCGATATCCAGGTGCGCCCATTGCGCGTCGTCTACGAACTGCTCCAGGATTTTGGCGGCCTTGCACGCGGACGCAGGCCTGCCGCCCGTCTGCCTGACATCGGCGATATCGCTGAGAATCTCTTCTTCATAGTCGTCGTCCAGGGGCATTGGCCAGAATTTTTCGCCGACGGCCTTTCCCGCGTCAATAATCTCGTTGCAGAGTTCCGGGTCGTTGCAGAACACGCCGGACATTGTTGTGCCGAGGGCAACGACAATCGCTCCGGTCAGCGTTGCTACGTCGATGATGGGAGATAATCCCTCTTTCACGGCATAGGAAATGGCATCGGCCAGCACCAGCCTGCCTTCTGCATCGGTATTCAGAATCTCGACCGTTTTTCCGTTCATGATACGAATGATATCTCCAGGCCGGTAGGCGGAGCCGCCGGGCATGTTCTCAGTTGTAGATACGAACCCGGTTACGTTGATGGGCGGCTTCAGGGTGGCGATGATTTGCATGGCGGCGATGACTGCTGCTGCTCCCGCCATGTCGCCTTTCATTTCGTGCATGCGTTCGGCAGGCTTGATAGAGATGCCACCCGAATCGAAAGTGATGCCCTTGCCGGCCAGGGCCATACCTTTCGTGTTGCCAGGATCGCCCTTGTAGCGTAGGATGACGAATTTGGGCGGTTCCGCGCTGCCCTGCGATACGGCCAGCAGCCCCCCCATGCCCAGCTCTTGCATCCTGGGCCGGTCGAATACCTGGTACTCGAGCCCGAATTGTTTCGCCATCGCAGTGGCGCGATTTGCCAGTTCGGTAGGAGTAAGCACGTTGGGTGGCTCGTTGACGAGATCGCGCGCAAAATTTGTGGCCTCGGCGAAGACCGTGCCGCGATGCAGCGCCGTTTGCAGCTTGCTGTCGTTCGCGTCCGCCGTCAGAATCTGGATCTGGCTTATTCCGCGCCCGTTGTTGTTCTCTTTGGCGCGCAAATATTTCCTGAACGTATACAGTCCGGTCAATGCCCCCTCGATTTCGGCCTGGACGAGTTGCTCGCTCTCATCCCAATCCAGCGCCAGCGCTATCGAATGGGCGCCGGTGTTTTGCAAATGGCGGGCGGCGGTCGCGCTGGCCCGGCGCAGTCTTTGTGGGCTTATCTTGCTCTTTGCGCCCAGCCCTACAATCACGACGCGCTTCGCGGCCAGTTTGCCCATGCTGTGAATGGTCGTCAATTCTCCCAGCGTACACTTGAATTCTCCGGCGGCGTACATCTCGGAGATCAGGCCACCCAGTGTCTGATCGACTCTAGCGGCTGTTTTTGATAAGGCGATAGGGCTTTCTTGTCGCTCTTCTTTCTGCGTGGCGACACCGATGACGAGCGCATCACACGCGATATCCTGCACATTTGAAGCTGTTAAACGAATATCCATAGGGTATCATACTGCTTTCTAGAGAATCGGTACTCCAAAAGAGATAGACCGGCCACCAGGGAACCGGTCAGAGGAGATCGGTAAATTGTAACTTAATCGTAGCAAATTCTGAAGAAAACTGCTACTTTTAGTACGATTCTGTATATTTGTTCGTTTTTATTCCTACCCCTGCGACAATAAGCGATCTACTACTTCTAGCAGTTGGCGCGGCTTGAAGGGTTTGGTCAGGTATTCGTTGCAGCCCATGCGTATCGCGGCCTCGTTTTCGTCGCTGAGGGCGTAAGCGGTGACGGCGACGATGGGCACATGGGCTAATGCCGGGCGCTCGCGGATCAACTGCGCGGTACGGTAGCCGTCCAGCACGGGCATCGAGAGGTCGGTGAGAATCAGGTCGACGCGCTCGTGATCGAGGATATCCAGCGCTTCCTTGCCGTTCGAGGCGGAAATGCAGCGGTAGCCGCGCGTGGATAAGACCCGCTCGATGAGGATGCGATTAGACACTTCGTTTTCGACGATCAGAATTGCCGGCTGCCGTCCGTTGGGCGTTGGCCCGGATGAATTTGTGCCTGAAGGTGTTGGTCTGTTCATATGTTCTGGCCCTTTTGTTTTATAGTGACATAATGGTTTTTCACAAAGTATTCCGGCAATGGACGCGGGGCCGATCAATCGGCGCTGGGCGCGATGAATCGGCCCCTACGGGTTCAAGGAGAGGGGGCAATGGGCAGTGAGAACGAGAATGTGGAACCCTGTCCAACAATGCTCTCGACGGCGACTTCCCCGCCCTGTAACTCAATTAACTTACGCGCGATTGTCAGGCCCAATCCGGTACCCCCAAAGCGGCGTGTGGTGCTGCCATCGGCCTGGCGAAATGCTTCAAAAATATAGTCCAGCGCGGCAGGTGAGATACCGATACCGGTATCATGCACCGAGACACGTAGCATATCATAGCGCTCAAGCCGTGTACAGCGAATGGTTACGCCGCCTTTTTCGGTGAACTTCAGCGCGTTTGAAACCATGTTGATGACTACCTGGCGCAAGCGATAGCTATCCGCCAGCGCCATCGGCAAGCCATCATCGATCTCCAGCGTGAGGTATAATCCCTTATTGTTTGCCATCGGCTTCAGTTGATTCACCACCTCTACCAGATTTGACTCGAGGGATAATGGCTCGACCTTGACCTCTAGCCGGTCAGCCTCGATCTTAGAAAGATCAAGCATGTCGTCTACCAGGTGATGCAGGTCCTCGGCACGCCGCACCATGAACTGGATGTGTTCTTCCTGCTCTGCCGTCAGCTCACCGTCGACAAATCCCTCTAATATTAACGCGCCGTAGCTGATAATACTATGCAATGGGGTACGTAATTCGTGCGTGACGGTGGCAAGGAATTGGGATTTGAGATTGTTCACACGCTCGAGAGCGGCGTTCTTGTCCTTGACCTCGACGAAAAGGAGCGTATTCTGGATAGCCATGGCTACCTGGATCGCGGCTGTGCTGAGAAGAAACGTGTCGCTGCCGGTGACTTCGCGCGGTTTGTTACCGTACAGGATAATACTACCTATGGGCTGCTCCTGCAGCACAAGGGGCACGGCGATAACCGAACGATAGCCTGCCTCTAACGCCATACGCGCCCATGCCTCGCCCTGCTCTTGATAAATGCGTACAATGTCCTCGGCGTAGGTGATCTTCTGCTTCTGCATCGCCATGCGCGCCAGTATCATATCGAGGTCGCGCAGGGCCGGGCGCGGAATGCGCGGGCGGCGCAGCCCGTATGGTTCTGGCTGCGAGGTGAGCTTGTGGGGCCGTATCGCGCGGCGTTTATCACTGGAAGAAGGAACAGGTCGGGGCGATGCCGCGGGCATGGCAATCATCTTCGTGGTCGCGGCCATGGTGATATCTCCATCCGGGTCGGTATGTACCGTCACAGCACCGTACTGCTGTGTGATGCTGGTAGCGGGCATATACCCATTTGAATGGCTATCCGACCAGTGCGCCACGGCCCAGGGAGAAAGCATCTCGCGCCCATATAAGAGCAGGGAGACGTTATTGGCCCGCATGATGGTTCCCAGGCGCGAGACGACCTCGCCCAGCAGGTGATCCAGGTTCAGCGTGGAGATCAACACATCGCTCATCTTGAGCAAATCGCTCATCTGCTTCGTAATCACGTTGCTTTCGGTTTCGCGCGTCTGCAGCGACTCAGAAAGCAAATTGAATGAACGCGCCAGCATGCCTAGTTCGTCGATGGTAGAGGCGGGAACTGCTGTCCTGCCATGATCCTCGACCAGAGCCGATATACGAGCCTGAAGTCGACGAATGGGGCGAATGAAGAAGGTGCGCGCCACGTACATGTACACCACTACGCCCAGCGAGATGTAAAATACTCCTGTTCCCAGCAGGATTTCGAGGGCCTTTTCCGGGTTCGCGCTGATGTTGTAGAGTGGCTCAACATCGACGACAGCTATTGATGGCGAGCCTGGAATCTGATCCGCTGTATGCGCTTCACCCGAAAAAGTAAGATAGTGCTGCGTTGTTGCGATGATAGCAACCGTATCTGGTTGGCAGAGCCTGCCTTTCGCTGCATCGTTGTTCAGAAGGATACCGTGTATATTCGTGCCTACTACCTGCTGTGATTCGCAGAGTACTACATTCCAGGATGTATCAGGTACGAGGTCATTCGCAAATTCGTCACTGATGAACTGTATTCCAACCAGTACCCCGTTTTGTTCTTCACCTTTACTATGGACGGGTACGGCATATTCAATGAACCAGCAACTTCTCGCAGCGGCTCCACAATCATTGGCGGGAATTGATTGTAGGGCAGTTGCGGGTTTTCCTTGCAACGCCTGGCGGACGGCGCCGGTGCCAGGAAGAGCGCTTTTGAGAAGATGATCCTGCTGAACGTCAACGACGGCGCTTTTATTGGAGACAAAGGCAAGATCTGAAAGGGAATTGCCGAATTTCAAAAATATAGACTGGAGATTGTTGGCTGAATAATCAGAAGCATTGGCATACGCGGAAAGGTTTTCAATGATCTGTGAGCTGCGCGTATGGTAGGATGTTTCGATGGAAGCCAGGTGGGCGCGGGCATCGCTATTGGCCTGGTGCTCGTAGAAGGTTTTCAGCAAATACCAGGATGTGACGGCAAAAAGCGCCATACACAATAACAGTGTGAGCGCGGCGCTTATGATTAATTTTCCGCCCAGGGATCGGACTGTGAATCGCATTGGAACCTTCCCATGATGCAAAAGTAAGGGGAAGACGGGGTGCCAGCTCGTCTTCCCCTTACCACGCGTATACTAGAAGCATACGCGAGACTCTGAGAGGTGCGCGTGCAAACCCCATGGGGAAAAGGTTGCACGAATGTTCAGGTAAACGCTACAAGCTTGCTCGTCGAGGTGGAAATGCTTGCTCACGTATACCCCGCCTTCCGTCTCAGGCCTATGTATTATAACGTATAATCACGCAAATTGTTATCACTTTGGACATGAATTTTTTCCAACTCAGGAAAATTCGTCAATTCTTAAGGAATTTCCGTCCAGATAATAGGGCCACCAGCACCTTCCTTATCCAGTTGCTGTAAAGTATTGTGCTGGGTGTCTACCAGGTAGATGCCAGGCTGCTCATCGCTCAGCGCTACGACGAGCTGGTGCGCTGAGGTGGCAGACCAGATGAAAGCCGAGGCAGACCCGCGTAGTTTCAGGTACCGGGTCTGGTTGCCGGCCTGGAGATTGACGATGCCTATGCTGGTTCCAGTGTTGTAGACCAGCTGCTGGCTATCGGCTGACCAGGCGGGGATAGGATTATTCGCGACCCCCTGGGCGATGAGCGAATCGACGCCTGTCGCGACGTTGACGACATGCAGCACGCCAACGCCCGCGTTCAGGGCGTCCAGGTAGTCGATATGCATGCCATCGGGTGACCATTGAGGGTCGCTGACCTGTTTTCCGGCGGTCAACTGTATCATTCCAGCGCCGGGCGTGATGTCGATGCGCGATAGATCGCCGGGGCTGCCGGCGGCAGAGGTGACGACGAGCCAGCTTCCAACACCGCCGTGACCATCGCGGCTATAGATGGCCTGCGCGAAGTCGCCCGATAACAACAGGGCAGGCTGTGGCGATTCGCCCTCTCCTACTCGTCGCTCCCAGAGGCTGTGTACGTGACCTATGCTGCCTATGCTCCAGGTGATGGTAGGCGCATTGATGTCGGGTGACCAATCCAGCGTGAGTACTGAATCGCCAGCATTGTCCCTGGCGATGGCATTGCCGGTGATGATGAGCAGGCCATGATTCTGTGTGTTGTAGTCAAAGATACTGGTGGCCGCGGAGTTGATTACTTCAAATGCCAGGCGCACACCATCAGGCGACCAGGTGGGATGTACAGCGCTTCCTTTTACAGGAAGTGATACCATCTGGACGGTTCCGGTTTGCGTGGAATAGATATAGAGATTTGTCTGACCGCTACCGCTGGGATCGGCGACAAATGCCAGCATGCTGTTGTCCGCGGACCATGCCAGGCTGTTCAGGATGTTCATGCCGGTAGTGGTATCCCACATCGATGCAGGCGATACACCGGCTTTGAATAATGGTAGCGGAATGACCGTGTCCTGTTGCCCATCGCTGCGTATGATATGGACGCGGGCCTGTTGCAGATCAATATAGGCGAGCATATCCCCGGCAGAGCGACCGGGCAAGGGGGGACTGACGGCCCATCCTGTTGCGACGGCCACGTTAGCGGGTGTCAGGCGGTCAATCTGTGTGCTGCTGCTATCGGCAAGCGCGCTCCACAACGTTCCATTGCGCAGGAAAACGAAACGCATGCCGGCCGAGAGCGGTACTCCTGGCTGCTGGAACGCAGCCGGCGGAGTAATGGCGCCATTACCGGCTGTAGATGGATGCTGGGACCAGAGATTGTAGCCGAGGAAGCCACCAATGCCGATGACGATGAACAGGATTGCGGCGACAGCAACGGCCAGCAAGCGCCATGTTACTGGCTTGCGAGGGCGGCGTCCGGTCAGGTTACCTCTTGTGGGGGAGCGCCTGACTGCCGCATTGGGCGTGGTACTGCGCCCGCCGGGAAGAGCTACTAGATGCGGGCGACCGGCGGCATTACGGCGGGAACGGCTTGCCGGAAGGTTGGGAACGGTCCAATCTTCTTCAGGTGAGCTGCTCCGAGCATCGAAAGTACCGGTAAGTTCGAGATATTCCGGGGAGGAGAAGATGCGCTGGCGCAAGGCCGGATCAGGGCTGACACGTGGTAGATGTCTGAGCAAGGTGTCATTGCGACGAAAGTCGGCAAGGATAGCGTTACAGTGCGCGCAATGCCGCAAATGTGCAGCGACCTCGTGGCGTTCTTCCGTGGCGAGCTGGTTGTCAAGGTAAGCACTCAGCAGTTCCTCGACTTGCTCGCAGTTCATTTTGTGCCTCCTCCATGTTCCAACGCTTTGTAGTGTTCCCTAAAAGACTGTCTTGCTCTAGAAAGATACATTTTGACACCGCTCTCGGCAATATTCAAGGCCCTGGCGATCTCGCTATAGGAAAAGCCTTCCTGGGTGTACAGCAGAAGTGCGGCCCGGTATTGCTGAGGCATGCGGCGAAGTGCCGCGCGTACTAATTCGGTTGTACCATAGATTTCTTGTGGGTCTGCGCTCTCTACATCCGCCGGTTCGTGATCAAGGTCTTGCCATGGCAACCAGGCAATCAATTTACGACGACGCAGCGCGTCATAAGCCGTATTCGTCGCAATGCGATACAACCAGGCTGAGAGCTTCAGGTTCGCATCCATTTTTGGCAGAGCCCGGAATGCCTTGAGAAAGGTATCCTGGGTCAGATCATCTGCTTGTTCGCGGTCCCCAACCAGGTGATACACATAGTTATAAATAGGTATCTTATATTCGTCGTAAATCTGGTCAAAGGACCAGGAATTCTCCTTGGTTTCCACCCTGGCCATGCGCTACAGTCCCTTCGATGGCTAGTGCTAATAACTTGTCCGTTCCATGCAAGCAATAGCAATGCATCTACAGATCCGCGCATAGTCGCTATGCGAGTTCCGGTGGTTGCGGAAAGGCTTCGGCCCTTCTGTGTAGTGGAACGGACAATCGACGCTTTCAGTAACATTAAAATGTTGTTAAATGAGAACGGTTTTTTCGCGTGATTTATTGTTTACCATGGTAGCATATTTGCCGGATTCTGCGAAATCAGTAGCCCGACAGTTAGTACTATTTGGGGGGATGGAGGGCTATTCGTCGTCCATGCTGTGCAGGAGCGCGTCCAGCAGGGCTTGCTCGCCAGCCGTCGGACTGGCCTGCGCGTAGTCCTGCCGCAATTGTAGCAGGCGCAGCATGAGCGTGAAATGGCGACAGGCGGCCTGTTCGCGCTCGCCGGGCTTCATGTCTTCGGGGTTATTGTTGCTGAGCAGGGCGGTGATGCGCCCCTCAAGCACATTCAGCCACTGGTTAACACGCCGCAGGGCATCTTGCTGGCATTCCTGTTCGTTCTGGGGGATGGTGGACATTGTTCGCGGTTCTCCTTGTGTGAATGATGATCTGGTAATGGACGAAAGAGTCGAAAATGTGGCCAGGGTCGATCACGAGTTTTACCGGGCAAGATCGGCAATCTGAGCGACCCTGACCATGTCATGCTGAGCGCAGCGAAGAATCTGCGTCCAGGCCCACCGAGATTCTTCGCCGTTCGCTCCACTCGGGGCTTCGGCTCCTGCGCTCAGCATGACATGCGGCGGATTGTTTGCCGGTTTGAACTATCATCGCAGGCGGCGCAGCAGGACGCGCAGGTGACTGCCGCCAGGGATCATGCCGGCGGGCAGTACCTCGATGATTTCATATTTGGGCGCGGCAGCGACGGCCGATTGTGAGGGCGTCGGAGTATCGGCGACATAGACTGCCCCGGTGAAACTGATGCTTAGCGGCGCGACCATTTCCATATCGGCATTGTGCTGCGGCTGCTGGCCGCTGGCATCGTAGATTTGCGGATCAATAATCTGCTCGGGGCGCATGATGACCTGGATGGCGCTGTAGGTATAGCTGCCACCTGCCAGGTAGACTACGACGACGGTGCGCTGCCGTCCGGTCCAGGATTTGGGTACGACATTCAAAATGTGCTGCGATTTACGCGCATCGAGCGGCATTGATCAACTCCTTTCGCCATTTCTGAACTTGACGTAACTAAAAGGATGGTTGTTCCACGCCTGTTGAAGGATGTGGACTGCTATGCACGGGAAGGTGAGTCAGTTGCCGGTGAGAGGAATGTTGCCGGGCATGATTGTGCCCATGATGCCGGGGATGGCTTATGTCCGAGGACAGCGTGAGGGTAGAGGAATCAAGCGTTGGAGCGGAGGAATGGCCTTTCGCTGCTGATCTGCTCTGGGTTTTAGGGATATAGGTCATGCTGAAGGTTCCTTCTGAATACGCGCGCGCTCTTCGCTGATGTCGACTTCTTCGCCGGCGAACTGGAAGATCAGGCGCATGGCCGTTTCGTCGCTGACCCAGCCCTGTGCTTTGGCCTCGGTGAGAGCGGCGACGAGCATCTGTGTAGCGTAGGCCAGCGTCTGGTGATCGGCGACATCGATCTCCGGGAAGATAATGTCGTAGTGTGTATCGATCTGCTGTGCCAGCACGCCGGCCTTGCGCGCTTCCAGCAGCACACGGTCGAGGATCGTGCGCAACATGGCGCGCATGACATACTGGCGGCGCTGGAACTTGAGGAATGTTGGCAGGCCCATTTCAGCAGCTGTGGCGCGGTTGCCATAATCGCCATCGCTCAGGTAGTGCTCTGGAAGCTGCGCGCCAACTGCTATCATTAACTTTATGGCCCGACCGTCAGCGGAGGCGTCGTTGGCGCTGATCTCCGGCTTGACCGCCGACCATTGCTCCGCCTCGTTGTGAATAATGACACTGCCCGGTTCTGGCGGGTAGGCATATTCGGCCTTCTTGCGTTCGATGGCCTTGCGGTCCGCGCCGGATAGGCGCACATCCCACAGGAAGGCGCCCTTGTACTTGTTGATACGCACCCTATCGGTGAGCCAGTCCTTGTAGCGTCGCAGCCAGGGCAGCAGTGTGGCCAGGTCGCTTTTGCCGCGTTTGGCATTGGAGACCTTGTTGATGCAGAACTGCACGACCTCTTCGCCGGCCTTGAACCACTCGCCCTCGAAGCTGCGCGCATCCTGCGGTGTTACCGGTGCCGGGTCGCCGGGCATGGCCGCGCTCGGACCGATTGGACGGCGATGGAAACGCAGCGGCGTCTCAATATCGTTGGGGTCGGTCTCGATCTCATCGATGATAGAGGGATCGATCTGGCGAATCTTGACGCGCCCATCATACGGGTTCACAAAGAAACGGATGAATTGCTCGCCATACAACGACAATTCCGTGCAGAGGGCATAGACGCGCGTATCCATGTGATTATCGGGATCGTTCCAGAAATCCATCAAGACCTGTTGCACCTCGGGCCGGCTTGCCGCGACGGTAACGCCCTTTCCCAGCACGAAACTGGTGGTGATCTCAACGATGGCGAAGGCCAGGGGATTGGCGTTATAAGCCTCGTAACAGGAGTTATGCAGTTCCAGGTAAGTCGAGGGAATTACGTCCTTCTGGTACCAGTTGTCGCTTAATCTCCGCCAATACCGGTCTTCTTCGACACCGGTCGCGTATCGCCCCCAGTACCAGTCTTCCTGCGTTGGCGAGGAGGCAACATATGTAGGGTTAATCTGTTCCTGGATGTGCATGCTTGAGGCTGGTTCACTTGCGTTAGAGGGTTTGAGCCAGCGCAAGAAAGGGGGTAGCGCCATGATGGGTAGCTCCTGGTGGGTATTAACAAATTCCGAACAGCACGTGTTCTAATGAATTCTGATTCCCAGATTGGGGAATCCTGATGAATTTTGACTACCGAATCGGGCAATGGGAAGCCACCTCGCTCCGTGCTGTAGGGACAGCGGCTGGTCCCTGTCCGCGTCTTCGATGTACAACCGTGCTGTAGGGACAGCGGCTGGTCCCTGTCTGCCTCAGGGAACCGGGACAGGGACCAGCCGCTGTCCCTACAGGATTCCCGATTCGGCTGGAAAAGTTCATCAAGGGTGGGAACGCTGGTGATGGAAGAGATGTAACTCTTGTGATTGCCCGTTACCGTGCCGGGGTTCATTACTGAGATGAATGACGAAGCTTGCTCGTCTTCATGAGCAAGTATACATGAAAGCAAGCAAGCTGTCAAGACTTGTAGCTTCTTTAAAATTTCCCGCCTGCCGAACAGGGCTATTGAAAAGTCGAGAGAACGAGCTTGATTTTGTCGGAGCGCCTTCTAAAGTTGACCTCACTGACTCGACTTTTAAATAGCCCTGCCTGCCGAAAGAGGCTGGTTGATTTTCCATACAAACTCATGTATGATTGCAAGCAGAAGCGAATCTTTTCCCTGATGATACCATCTCGCGTATGAGTAGGAAACGAGCAAGCTATTGCGGCCTGGCTCGCGCTTTTCGTCCAGCTGTATTATTTATAGAGATCATGAAAAGGTTTATCACGCATCGCTTTCGCTGGCTTTTCCTCGCTTGCTCGCTCATTCTCCTCTCTCCACTGCTGCACGCGAGCCCAGTTGCTGCCTCCACGCCGCTCAAGTGTAAGGGCTGGCATGTGGTGCCAAGTCCCAGTCCCGGTGTGGCCGGCAATTATCTCTACGGGGTCACTGCCATCTCCAGCACTGCTGCCTGGGCGGTAGGCGAGTACGGGCCAGCAGGCGGTGGTTCATCGACGTTGACGGAACACTGGGATGGCTCGCAGTGGAATCTCGTCCCCAGTCCCAATCCCGGCACAAATGGCAATTATCTCTATGGAGTCGCGGCCATCTCCAGCACGGATGTCTGGACGGTGGGCGTCAGGGATGCAGTCACCTTAATTGAACATTGGGACGGCACACAATGGAGCGTAATTCCCAGTCCCAATCCCAGTTCGAATGTCGATTATCTCTATAGTATCTCAGCGGTCTCCAGTAATGACGTCTGGGCGGTGGGTTATTCTTCGCCTCCTAGCGGAGGGACCTATATCTTAATTGAACACTGGGATGGCTCCCAGTGGAGTGTCGTCGCTAGTCCTAGTCCTGGCCCCTATGTCAATTATCTCTACGGGGTCGCGGCTGCTTCCAACACCGACGTCTGGGCGGTCGGAGGCTACTCACCGCGTAAAGGTGGGGCAGCCACCCTCATTGAACACTGGAATGGCTCCCAGTGGACGAAGGTGAAAAGCCCCAATCCTGGCAGCTTTGCTAATCTTTTGTACGCTGTCTCTGCACTCCCGAACGGCAATGTTTGGACGGTTGGGTACTACTTTCCCAACCCCTCGACCGTCTTGAACTTGACCGAACACTGGACTGGTGGTCATTGGAAGGCGGTGAAGAGTCCCAATCCGGGACCTGATAACCTGAGAGGAGTAGCGCTGGTACCTGGAACTAGTCGGGCCTGGGCAGTAGGCTACTATAGTAATGGCACCGATGAGCAAACACTTATTGAGGCCTACTGCTAGTTTGCTTCGCTGCCCAGCGAAAAGTCTAGTCGTTGTAGCCTATGCCCTGGTATGTTTTCCTTTTCTGCAAATACCCTCTTGAGTCATTTCTGTGTGCGCATAACTTTTCTCTTTTTTGCTCATGCAAAAGGTTAACTTTCACGATAATCGCTGGTATACTGGCAATTGTAGAGATAACTATGCGCGTCGAGTCTCTCGCTTGGTTTGAGGAATCATGGGTCAGGCCTCTCCTTTCCCTCGCGTGTCCTGCTGGCTCTCTCCTCACGCTCGTCATCATAGAGGGGGAATTATATATGAAAACGAAATGTTGCTTTGCTCTTGTCCTTGGTCTAGTGAGCGTATTGAGTGCTGTCCTCATCTTTCCTCAAGTGTTGGGAACTAAAAGTATTCCTCTCGCTCGTGGCAAGCCATTTGCCCCGAACACCTATGGATCCCCGGTGACCTATTATGGAGGTCCAGTGATGCCAGGGGTGGTCAATGTGTACCCCCATCTACTGGTTCCCCAATGATAATGGAGCTAACGACCAGTACATCAGCCATATCAATCAGTATTATCAGGATGTGGGTCCCAATTGCCTCTATCAACTGGTAGCCAGTGAATATGCCGGCGACAATGGTAGCATCCATTCAGCTGTGCTGGCTAACTGGTGGGAAGATACTCAGACCCCTTACCCGTGTCAGAACTGCTCACTGAGCAAATCGGAGATTGTCGCTGAGGTCAAGCTCGCCATCGCCACCAATGGCTGGCCAACAAGTGGCTACAGCAACTATTTTCCGGTCTACACGCTGCTGGGTGAGCAGGTAGCCGATCCCAGCGACGATGGCACCTGTGGCTATCAATCCTTTTGGGGACCACTCGATAGTCCAACCATCTATGCCCATATCGTCTTTCCTTCCGCTGGCGATTCCCTCAGTGGCTGTCCGATACATGTGCCAACGGCTCCCAGCGGGAATATCTACATCGATAGCAGCATCGATGTCTCGGCCCATGAGCAACTGGAGGCGGTTACGGATCCGGTTCTCAGAAGTGTCGGCTGGTATGGGAACGGTGAGATCGGCGATATCTGTTCCAAAGATTTTGGGGGCTCCTATCCCTTTCTCTATGATAATGGACTGGCCAACCAGGCCTGGACGAATCAAGCCGGGCATATCGATTATTACATCATCCAGACTATCGCCAGCAGGACACCGGCAGGCTGCCTGTTGGGTCCCTCGTGAGCAACCCCGTGCCTTGCTCAAGAAACCCGAAAGTGACGAAGCAACGAACGTACCGTGTTGGGGGAACCTGCTCTTCTGGTTTTCAGAACTGCCCAGGCAACTCCAACCCCAACTGCTATTGCGTGACCGATATTAACGGCAGGGCCGAATGCGCATGTAACCAGACCTGTGACGGCTTAGAATTCTGCGGCTCTGATGCGGCCTGCGGCAGGGGTAGTATTTGTGTCATCCTGATCCCTTGTACCGGGTGTGATAGCTCTAGTGGCATGTGCATGTACAAGTGTACGGGCAAGAACAAGAATTGCTCAGGAGGTGGGCAAGGCATGAGAGCTATTTAATCCACCTTCCGAATAGCCGGGTGCAGCAGCCCCAGCGCAATAACGATTGCGCTGATGGCCCCGCCGAACACAAAGACCGGCGATGCCCCCAATCGATCTGCTGCAATACCCGCCAGTCCATAGCCGATGGGGGCTAGCGCCGTGGAGACCAGCATATCGATACTGGCAACACGCCCCAACCTGCCAGCGGGAACGAACTCTTGCAATGTATTTATCCATGCCAGCCCAAATGAAGTGTATGACGCGCCCTGGATCAGGAACGCCAGGCTTATTATGCTCGCGGGAAGCGGTAAGCCTGCGACCAGCAGCATCAAGCTGGCAAGAATCTATGCTCCATAGATAAATGGCCCGCGTCTCCGCAGTCGCTTGAAATGTCCGAGCCAGAGCGCCGTGCTGATGGAACCGAGCGCGGACAGCGAGGTGAGAAGCGCGTAGAGGTTTACCTGTGTCCCGAATCGCTCTTTCACCAGCAGGGGCAATACTGCCTCATCGGGCCGCTGAGAAAAATCGTGCTGACACAGGCGGCCGCAATAGTGACCCACAGCCAGGGAGATTGCAACACTGTACCTATCCCCGCCCGCAGGTCATGGAGTGGGCTTGTTCTTTCTTTTGAGCTGGAATTGCGGCGTGCCGGCTTGCCAGGCAGGGCCAACAGGCATGCCGCCGAAATGACGAAGGAAGCCCCATCCAGCGCGAATGCGAGCGGAGTTCCACCCAGCGCGATAATTGCCGCGCCGATGCCCGGCCCGAACACTTGTGCCACTTGCAGGCTGATCCTGCGCAGCGAGTTGGCGCTGAGCAGGTGTTCAGTTGGTACCAGGTCGGGAATGGCAGCAGTAGAGGCCGGGTAGAAAAAAGCGCCTACAAGGCCAAAAAAGGCGCTCATGGTGCAGAGTTGCCAAAGTTCGAGCCGCTGCGTGAAGGCCAGCAATGCGATGATGCCGACCGCTACTCCTCGTGAAAGGTCGGAGGCGAGCATCAGACGGATGCGGGGAAAACGGTCCACGGCAACGCCACCAACCAGGAGCAGCAGGAGCATGGGGTCGTAGAGCAGATCAGGACGATGCCCATAGCCGTCGCCGAGCCGGTTTTTTCGAGTACCCACCATGCTAGAGCAATCGTATAGAGGCTATCGCCCAGGCGCGAGATGGTCTACCCCCACCACAGCAGTGCAAAGGAACGCTGGGAAAGTGCGCGAAATACGGTCATTGTCGCTACGGTTTCCTTTCGTATCGAATGTCGTTATAAAGCAGGCAATGACAATTCGTGCAAGCCAAACTTCCAGTACAACAGGTTCGTCTCGATCATCTCCTGGCCGGGATGATAGTGATCCCAGGTGAGCATCGACCATATGGGCTGCGTCAGGCCCACGTATTTGAGGGCGGATTCAAGATGTGCCAGTTCATAGGCTGAGAACGGGCGCACGCTGGTATAGCTCTCAAAGAGGGCGCGGTACAGTCTGGGATCGAAGAGCGCCCAGTAATAAGACCCGGCAGGCGAATCGACGAAACAGAAGCCCAGCATCGTCATCGCAAAATCCATCAATGCCGCGCTGACGCCAATTTCCTGCCAATCGACAAACGCGACCAGTTTGTCCCCATCGAACAGGCAATTGGTTGTATCCAGGTCGCCATGCACGATGCTCTGCGGGAAGGTCGCGGGTCGAAAATCGTCTAGGGAGTGAAAGACTGCCAGTGTTTCACGCAGCCTACCGGCGCTATATTTCTGGACAGCCGCCTCTATAGACTCGGGCAGGTAGCGCGCAGCGAGCCAGTGACGTTTCTCCGGCAGGCCATCGCATGGGATGAGATGGAGTCGTGCAAGGTGCAGGCCAACCTCGCGGTTAACAGCATCTGAAAGTTCGGGCATTGCGCCCTGCAGCCTGTGCATAACCACTGCTTCGCAGTCCGGGCTAGAATAGCACATCGAGCCGTCCGGCGCCTGAAGGTAATAGGCGGTCGCCTCGAAATGATATGCCTGCAGGCGCTGTAAGAAAGGCAGGCCACGCAGTATATCCTCAAGCGTCGTATTGACGATGATCTTGAAGAGGTAGTCGCCCTCTGTCGTGTTGACGATGTAGTTCTCGTTGGTGCCGGGAGCGCGCTCAAATGACTGAATCTGGCCCAGGCCAAAATGGTTCGCGATGGCCGCCAGTTTTTCGTCCAAAGTGCGTCCGGCGTGTGAAGAAGGCATAAGAATGTTCCCTTTCTGCAATGGGAGTGCGAACGCGGGAGGCGAACCAGAGGCAAGCAACTATGCGTAGATGACAGCGGGCAGCCTGCGCGCTCGCCTCACGGTCTATCGATCTAACAATTCAGCTATGTAGTTAGGAGAATCAAAAAGCCGCGGGCGAAGCTGAACAATCGCCCGCGGCCACTATGCTGTTTCCCCTTGCGTTTTAAGAAGCTCTACAATCGAAAAAGGGCATAGTAAACCCCTGGGCGACTGTACAGGTAGTGCAATGCCCACAGCAGCGGGTGCGAAAGCCGCGTTTGCGCATGAATCTCACCACAAAGCTGCCCATATTATGCGAATAATCCTTTACCGTAAATGTCTACGAACCCGGTAGCGCTTCTACTGGCTCTTGTTGAAGATTACCTGAGTTTGAGCAAGATGTCAAGCGGACCCGGTCACTTGCTACACGTTACAGGTGCAGCGAGACGAGGTAGAGCGTAGCTGCGGCCGTCCATGCCTGGATGCTGCTGGCGTAGTAGTAGTCTACCAGCACATAAGGCTGGGCGATGCGCGGGGAGCGTATCCAGGTCGAAGGAAGAACCACGTAGAGTTCGACGGGCTCGTTGATGGTGTGCATGGCCTGCAGGATGGTGTGAGCGATATGGCGTGCTTCATCCTGCAAGCCATAGCGCATCATGCCTGCCGCGATGACGGCGTTGTCGAACGGCCAGACGGCGCCACAGTGATATTTGGAGGGGTTGTAGTAGTAGGCGGTTTCGGAAAGCGTGCGGATGCCCCAGGGCGTGAGCAGGTCGGGCTGCAAGAGGCGCCGGCAGACCTGCTGCGCCTGCTGTGTTTCGAGTACTTCGCTCCAGAGCAGGTGGCCGGGATTGGATGAAACAACCTCGACCTGTTTTTTGTTGCCGTCGAGGATCATGGCCGGGAACCCCTCGCCGGCCATCCAGAATTGGGAGATGCCCTGGCGCAGTCCGGTGATACGCTGCTGAACTTGCTGGCGCAGCTCGGAATCGCTATGTCCCAGTGTTTCGGCCAGTTCAATATAACTGGCATAGGCGGCGAGGGCATATCCCTGCATCTCTATCCAGGCGAATGGGTGAAGCAGCGTTTCGCCTGCGCGCGGCTGAATCGATTCGCTGCTATCCTTCCAGACCTGGTTATCGAGGCCTATTCCTTCGGGATTGCGCCGGAGGTATTCGACGAGGCCATCGTTGTCGAGGTCAGACCATGCTAAGGCCCAGAGCAAGGCGGCGTGAATATATGGCCAGAGTTCTTCGAGCAATTGGCGATCATGGAAGTAGGTGAAGACCCGCGCGGCCGTGATGAGAAAGAGGAAGGTGGCATCGAAGGCGCCGTAATAGCGGCCGTCGATGACGGGCCAGCGAGCGACAAGCATACGATGCGGGACGGGGTTCCAGTACTCGTGAATGATGCGGCCTGGCTGCTCTTCGTTGGTGTCATTGATGGCGCGCCCCTGCAGGCTGGCGAGGCCGCGCAGTACGTCGCGAGCGAGGCTATGCAGCCAGTCATCGTAGGATGGGAAAGGCACGATAGATGAGACGGGGAGATGGTTTTCCCCCAGGGCGCGCAGTCGCTGACCGGCCTCGAGCGCCAGCAAGACGGTCCAGAGAGAGTCACGGCCAAAGATGGCATGGAAGAAACCATTCTGGCCGCTTGCCATGACGCCCAGCGAGGTGCGCAAAGAGTGCAACGCGCCGAGCGATTTCTCCCACAGGATCGCCAGCACGGCGCTGCTGAGGTCAATCTCGCCATGCGACTGTGTATCGATTTTAAAGCTATCCACTACTGATACTTATCCTTTTACGCCAGAAGAGACGGCTCCTTCAATGAAGTAACGTTGGAAGATGAAGAACAAGACCAGGATGGGAATGGTGTTGAACATCGAAGCGGCCAGTAGCAGCGCGTACTGGGTGAAGTGTTCGGATTTGAAGAAGAACAATCCCAGTGGAAGCGTGTACATGTCCTGCGTGCCTAATGCGACCAGGGGCCACTGGAAGTCGTTCCAGGCGCCCTGGAAGGTGATAATAGCCACGGCAGTGAGGGCCGGCCTGACCTGAGGGAGAATAATCTGGAAAAAGGTACGGAAGCGAGACGCGCCGTCGATAAAGGCGGATTCTTCCAGCTCTTTTGGCAACCCTTTCATGAATTGCACCATGATGAAGACCGAGAACGGCTGTGCCATTGCCGGAAGGATCAGCGCGAAATAGGTGTTGGTCAGGTGCAGGCTATTGACTACCAGGAACTTGGGTATGAGGTAGATCGCCGAAGGGATCATCATGACGCCCAACGTTAGCAGGAAAATGAAGTTCTTGCCGGGGAAACGCATTCGACCCAATGCATAGCCTGCCATTGCGGAGAAGACGACATTGAGTACCATGGCACCAACGGCGTAAATGAAGGCATTTAGCATCCAGCGCAAGAACAGCGGGTTGCTGAGAATTGTCACGTAGTTGGAAATGATAAAAGGATTGGGCAGGAGCGTGGGCGGAAAGGCCAGCACATCGTGTTCAGTTTTGAATGAAGAGATGATCGTCAGGATCAGCGGCCCAATCGAGGTGATAGTGAAAATTATCAGGAAGATGAGCACAATCAGTTGCCACCAGCGTATGGTGGGACGTTCTCTCTGTATTGTTTGCACGGCTTCGATTGGACGTGCCTGTATTTGTGCCATGGTTAGCCTCCTTATCGTGAAGCGTCAATATCAATGAAGCGGCGCTGTATGATGGTGACGATGAAAATGACGATGAAGAGAATGACGGACATTGCCGCGGCGAGGCCAAAGCGACCATCGGCGAAGCCAGCGTTGTAGATTTCCAGCATGGGAGTGAGGGTGGAATTGAGCGGCTGGCCGTTGGTCATGAACTTGGCCTGGTCAAACATCTGGAAGGCGCCGATGGTTCCCAGCGCCACTACGAGGAAGATGGTTGGGCGCAGCAGTGGCACGGTGATGTACCAGAAGGTCTGGAAGCGGTTGGCGCCGTCAACTTCGGATGCCTCGATCAACTCCCGTGGCAAATCCTGCAATGCTGCCAGGAAATAAATCATGAATGAAGCGGCTGTCGTCCAGATGTTGAGGAGCATCAACGCGGGCAATGCCCAGAACACATTGTTCAACCAGTCTGGCCCGTTGATGTGAACCAGCGAGAGGATATAGTTGATGATCCCGTCAGGATTATACAGCCAGAGGAAGATCAGCGCAGTGGCAACCGAGGAAGTCACGGCCGGCACGTAGAAGATGGTGCGAAAGATGCCACGCCCGCGTACAATGGCCTGTAAGACCAGCGCCATTGCGAGAGCGAGGATGGTTTGCCCGATCACAACAAAAAAGGTGAACTTCACGATGTTGATCATGGAAGTCCAGAAGTCGCTCAGGCCAACATTGGAAAGCTGATTGAAGATAAAGGTGTAATTTCTCAGTCCAATGAAGACGGGGCCGGTGAAGCCGAGGTCAACGCGGAAGAAGCTTAACCCCAGCCCAAATATTGAAACAAAGACGAGAAAGACCGCCAGTACGAGCAAGTATGGCAGGAGGAAGAGGTAAGCGGCAATGGCTTCGGCGCGGTCGCGATTTGACCGGCTCCCTCCACCCTGCGAGAGCCGGTGGCCCTTTTCTTTAGTAAGTGCAGGAGCTGTGGACATAGATTGTCCTACCGGTTGAGTAGCCATAAATGTTCTCCTTCGATCTACATTGGTTCAGTAAGGGCGGGAGCAGGGTGGTGGGGAGCTTGCTCCGCCGCGGGGTGGGGAGGGGCCAACCTCGGATATCCTCAAGGCCTGCTCTCCCGTTTCCCCAGGAGAACGGAGCAAGCTCCCCTGTCACCTAGCCGCCACAGCCCGCGCCCCTACTGGTACACGCCATTTCAAGAATCGACCCGTTCATGCCACGGGTTGCTACAGGGCGTCATGGGGCCTGTAGCTGGCTGTTGACCTTGGTAGCAGCGTCGTTGAGGGCCGATTGTGCGTCCTGCTTGCCGAGCAGGACGGCATCGATGGCGTTACTGACATCCGTATGGATGGTGGCGTCCTGTGGGCCATAGTAGTCGGCGTAGCTATATGGCGCTGCGTCAAAGAGTACCTTGAAGCCCGGGTTGGTGGTGAAGTAGGGCGCGTTGGCCAGGCTCTTGAGGGTCGGCAGGGCGAAGCCCGCGTTCAACTGGCTCTCCTGTACGGTTGAGCCAGTCATGTACTTAATCAGTTCCCAGGCTGCCTCAGGATGCTTGGTGCCGGAATAGGCTGACCAGGCATTGGTGAAAGTTAGATTGGCACGCTTACCGGTAGGAGCAACCGGCAGGGGAGCGATGCCGTACTGGACGTTTGGATAGGTTGAGGACAGGAAGGGGAGCATCCAGCCGCCCTCGATTACCATTGCCGCACGCTGCTTACCAAAGGCTTCACCGTTCCACCCCGCGCCCACCGTTGTTGGCAGCGCGCCGGTGTTGTTCTTGAAGAAGCTGTCATAGTAGTTCAGCGCATTGACACCTTGCTGATTGTTGAAGGTAGCCTGCGTGCCGTCTTTGTTGAGGACGGAGCCGCCATCCGCGAACAGGAAGGCGCCCCAGCGGGACAGGTCGGCGGAAAGGACGATGCCGTAGACCGAGTTGGGGGAGCCAGGATTTTTGGTCAGCTTCTGGGCGTCATTCTGCAAATCGGTCCAGGTCCAGTTGGCGCTGGGGGCAGATAAGCCAGCTGCCTGGAACATCTGCTTGTTGTAGAAGACACCCAGGCTGTTCCAGTCTTTTGGCAAGCCATATACTTGCCCACTGGTGCAGACAAACGGGTTGATCAAGGCGGAGTAGTAGTCGCTGGCCTTCACGCCGTCGCGCGCCATGTAGGGTGAGAGGTTGAGCAGTTTGCCGCCGCTAATGTACTCACTGGCCATGGCCGGCTGCAGGTAGAAGACGTCGGGAACGGTGTTGCTGGCGATGTTGGCGCGCATCTTGGTGGGATAATCACCGGTGATGGGCGCCCAGGTGATGTGAATGTTGGGGTGCAGCTTTTCGAAGTTGTTCAGGTTTTGCTGCACCAGCGCGTCCTCTGCTGGCGTCGAGGTCCAACCGGAGACGGTCAGCGAGATATTGCCGCTTTCAGGCGCGGCAGCTGTCGTGTTCGTACTGCTGGGGCAGGAGTTGTAGGGGTTACCACCCGCAAGCCCCTGCTGGCTCACTCCGTTGTTGCCACTTCCACCGCTGCTGCCGTTGTTGTTACCGCAGGCGGCCAGGATCAAGGTAAAGATAACAAAGATAGGTACGAGCGTTGTAATGAGTCGTTTCATAACAAGCCTCCTGAAGGTGACTTTTGAGAAGCCACGCTTTGTGCTGCCTGGTAGGGCGAGCGACGGCACTCAGGAAGATGAGTGAAGCGACTCACAACACTACCAGGCTACAAGGAATTCATACCGGTGGTATCCTCTGATGGGAGAGGCTGCTACCACCTGCCATGCCGGTTGATCATGCTCCTTTGTACGATCATCTACGATGTATCTATGATACTGAATGGCGTCCCCGTTCAAGGAGACACAACGAGGCTCCCTTGAATCAGGATACGTAATACCGAGTGTTACCTGATACAGCGGGTCCCCGGTTTCCAGAATGAGGCGCGTTTCCGCTCCGGTTTCTTCCACTTGAAGATGCATGCTGGTTGACCCGACACGCACATTGCTGAGGCGCACATGCTTCCAGCTGGCGGGAAGATGCGGAACGAAGCGCACAGAACGCGAAGCGGCGTCAGGCCGGAATCCAAGAAAGTAATGAACCACGGGCCAGATAATGCCGACGCTTGACCAGGCCTGGATAAAACACCCGCCATCCGGCGAAACCTCGCTCATCGCGCCTGGCATGGCATAGGGCAGTGTGGCCGCTATTTTGCGGCAGAGCATCAAAGCCTGCTCTACGCGTCCGTAGCGTGCCTCAGCTGCCACCATCAAGCCGCTGGGCAGGGTCATGGTGACGCGATGCCGGTCTGGATTGAGGTAGATGCCCCAGGGTCCCATGAACTCGTCCGACTCCAGGCGAGCAAAAGCGCGTTCCGCCTGTTTATAGGTTGCCAGTCCCGTCTCCATGGGAGTCAGGGCGATCATATGCTTCAGCAACCAGGGACGTTCTTGCTCCAGCGCTTCCTGGTCAAGAGGATGCTGCTGGGCAAAGCGTTCGAGCATGCTATCGCTGTACTCCAATTCGACCAGGTCGCCCGGCCACAAGGGTTTTTCTGCACGCAAAAGCTGGTGCGAGGTGGCGAGCGCTTGCGCGGAGGTGAAGATATCACCGTACATGCCCTCGCCGGGCATCCACCACACGCTATTGACATGCGCGCGTAGTTGCTGCGCCTTTTGCCGCAGTTCGGGAACGAGGGCCTCATCGCCGGCAGCTTGAGCGAGTTCTGCCAGGCAGAGCAGCGCCTCGTAGGTGTAGGCAGCGATATCCAGCGTTTTGAATCCCTCGCCATATTGCAGCTCGCGCGATTCAACCAGGCCCTTGCCGGTCGCGCACAGGTTGCCGTCCAGGTCGCGCTTCCCTAGCACAAGGTCGAGCAGGCCGCGTTTGCAGAAGGCATAGTGTTCTTGCAAGAACTCGCGGTCGCCCGTCCACATGAACGCGTGATAGCAGGCGCGGACGAAGAGCAGCACTTCAACCAGGTGTCCGCTATCATGCACGTGTCCCTGCGTCAGAATTTCATGAACGACTCCGCCATCCTTGTTAATGGCCTGGCTATAACGGGCAAGGTTGCGCAGCGAGGTTAGCGCCAGCTCGAACTGGCCGCTCGCGACAAGCGGAAGGGTCGTATAGGTTGTATCCTTGCCGAACCACCACGGGAAGTCTGGCAACCCGGCGGCCATTCCCTGCCCGATACCGGGAACCTTGCGTTCCAGCATCTGCAACGTGACTTTGGCCCAACCAAAGGCCGTGTCGATTAACTCATCGTCGCTCGCCAGCGCGCAGCGTTCAATGATCTCCTGGTAGACTTGCCTCTGTCGTTCGATCAGTTCGCGAGAGTGAGCGCAGAGACGCTGGTAGGTCGCGAGAGCTGCATCAGCGGAGCGCGTTGAGCCTGCTATGATGCACATCACCTCCTTTGTCGATTCAGGCGGCAGTTCCACCTGGTAGCGCAAGTACCCGCTGATGCCCTGGCCGCCGGTCTGCCTGGTCGCCCACAGGTCGTTTCCGATGGTGACGGCGAACGGTCGCCGCTGCGATCCAAAGAGTACAAAAGCCGGATTGACAGTATTGTAGGCCGCGATACATGCCTGTTTATCAAGGTAGGCTGCCTCATCGCGTCCATCGCGCCAGGGCAGGCGGTTCTCGCCCAACCAGGCTGTCCGCAGGTCGGTGCGGGCTAGAAAATGCAACACGAGAGCCAGCTTTTTCCGGTGCTGATTCCGCAGCACCAGCTGGATCAGCATGCCTTCTTCATCATCCACGCCGTATTCGTGGCGGGCCACTTCGAGCTTCGGTAACTGGTAGGTGATCTCTACCTCGCCGGGCGTCATACGCCAGTGGCTGGCCTGAGTCAACCAGTGAATCTTCTCACCGGCGCCTGCCAGCTTGCCGGTTCCAAAAGAGATGCCGAGCCAGAAGCCATCCAGCAATTTGATGGGATGATCCCAGACGCCGGCCATCTCACCAGGCTGTCTCCAGCCGATATCAGGAAACTCGCCATTTTGCGTGGCGATGCTATAGACACGGTTGCCTGCCGTAACAAAAGGCTGGTCGAGGTTTGCAGTATGTTCAAGTGACCAGGGCCAGCGTTGAACTCGCACGTCTTCGAGCGTCAAGCGTTGTTGTTCGATAGGGGGAACCACCATAAAGCCCTCCATAACAGAAGTGACATACGCTCGCCGGTGTACTCCTCCGGGAAATGCTGTAGGATAGAGTGCGGATTGATCCAGCACGTCGCCTTGTAGGAAGTGTAACGAGCAAGCGTCACAATAACGTTACAGACAGGTTACATCGTGGTTGCAAAAAAGGAAAGAAAGCCACATTTCGCCTTATTGTAGCGAAGGAGAGAGGACGAGTTCGGCGAGTGCATTCTGGCGAAACGCGCTCTGGCGTAAAGGCGTCAATCGTTTCTCCGCGCGCCCGGTGCGGGCCGTTCCCAGGATGTAGACACTGCCGCGTTTGGTATGGCGAACGAGGTGGCCGACCAGGGCCAGGGTCGCTTTGTCTGCCCAGTGGAGATCATCGAGTTGCAGCAGCACAGGGCGTTGCGGTTGAGCGAGTTGGTCGAAGAGCGCGACAATCGCGTCGGCGAAGATGAGTGGCTCGATGGGGCCTCGCTCCTGCCACGTCACTTCGCATGGAAAGAGGTCTGGGAGAAAGCGGGCAAGCGCGGCGAACCAGATTCCGGGCAGGTTCACCCGGTGAATATCCTGCTCTTTCAGGCCGCCTCGTAGGGCCTCGATGATGGCATGATAAGGAAGTTTGCGCTCGACCTGCTGGCAGGCTCCCCATAACACCAGCCAGTCGGCAGGCAAACGCTTGCGTAGTTCGTTCAGAAGGGCTGTCTTCCCGCTGCCCGCCTCACCGAAGAGCAATAATAAAGGCGCGTCTAGCGTGGAACCGGCCAGCCGTTGCTGGAGCCACGCCAGTTCGTGGATGCGCCCAACCAGAAGCGACGGCGAGGCCTCGATTGGCTCCAGCGCCGGTCGAACGGGAAGAAAGGTTGGCGGGCCTTGTATCGCTGGAGATAAAGTTGAAGAGAGAGGCGATGGGGAAGATGAGATTCGCGAGGGCGTTGAGGTGGCAGGCCACTTACTGCTATGCACGATTTGCTCGTAGAGAGCCCGCGTGGTAGCAGAGGGTTTTACCGAAAGCTCCTGCGCCAGCACTGTGCGGAGTCGCTCGTATTGACGTAGGGCCTCGGTTCTATCACCCATCGTCCAGTAAAGGCGCATCAGGCAGGCATGCGCCTCTTCTGCCAGCGGGTCGGCATCCAGCAGCAGGTGAAGACACGTAATGGCCTGCTCGTACTGCTGGTCGGCCTCATTTAGCTCCGCCAGCTGGCGCAGGGCCGACAGGTAGCGATGGCGAAAGTGGTCCCGTGTGCTGCGCACCCAGGCATCGAAGCTGGTAGAATCCTTCAGGAAAAATCCGTCAAGAAAATCGCCGCGATAGAGTTGTATCGCCTGGTTCAGATTGCGTGACGTGGCCGCTGTATCTTTTTCGAAGATTTCGGTATCGAGCCAGATGGGGGCGAGGGGATTGAAGGTCAGCAGGTCACCATCGCCGGTGATCCATTCGACAGAAGCGTCGAAGCTGCGTAGTTGAGCGCGCACCTCGGCCAGCGCGGTCTTGAAAGCGTGGCGCGCGCTCTCCTCATCCATCTCGCCGCACAGCAGGGCCAGTAGACGCTCCCGTGGCTGGGGCGTATGCGTTGAGACCATGTAGTAGAGCAGGGCACGCGAGCGCCTGCGCGGTATGCGGATCAGTCGTTCATTGTAAGATATCTCTGGTGGCCCCAGGAGCCGGAAAATAAGCTGTTGCATACCTTTCCTTCCCAGCCAGACCTGTAGGGACAGCGCCTTGTGCCTATCCTCTTATATCCCCAAGTATATATCAAGCCCGTTGAATGCTCCAAGCTCAACAAACAAACGCTTTAATACTATGTATAGCTCTGATACCGATTTTCATGGCTTGCCACTGAAAGCCAGTTCGGACGTATCATTCTGAGCGCAGCGAAGAATCTGAAGCAAGCCCCTGATCGATCTGGTTCTTACAGATTCCTCGCTGCGCTCAGAATGACAAGCGAGGAGGTATTTTCAGAGCAAGCTATTGGAATAAAAGTTACTTACTTTTATGTTTCACCGTTAATAAAGAACATTTCTGCAAGGTGTGTGACGCCCATAAAGGAAAGGGGGGAGCCACACGAAGCCTGCATCAAATACTTTTCAGGAAAGGGGTTATGTGTATGGGTATCTCGCTTTCTCTCGGTCTCCTTCTTCTCCGGCTGGTCGCCGGATTGACGATTGCCGCGCATGGGGCGCAAAAACTTTTTGGCTGGTTCGGCGGTCCGGGTTTAGCCGGAACCATGAAAATGCAAGAAAGAATGGGCTTGAAGCCGTATGTGCTGTGGGCCAGTTTCGTTATCCTCGGCGAACTTGGCGGCGGCCTCTCCTTAGCGCTCGGCTTCCTGACACCTCTGGGAGCTGCAGGTATATTTGGCGCCATGTCCATGGCGATTGCCAAAAGCCACTGGAAGAACGGTTTCTGGAATAGCAAGCGGGGCATTGAGTTTCCGCTACAGTTGCTCGCAGCTGCCATGGCTCTTGGCCTGACCGGTCCGGGCAGCTATTCTCTAGATGCCCTCTTCGGCATCTCCCTCCCGGCGCCATTGCTCTTTCTCATTCTGGCTCTGGTGGCGCTCCTCGTAGACATCGTTGGCCTCGCCATAGGCCGCGCGGCCGCTCCTGCTGCCGCTCCTGCCTCGCCGCCCGCGACCACACAGAGTGAACCTCGACCTGGCGCACCATAAGCGACTCTGTAGATGCTCATCACATGGTACTTCGTTCAACATGCTACGATGTGATGAGCATCTATCAGGAGAAAAAGCGCCAGCATGTCACCGGCTGATTCCTCTTGCACGCACTCAACCATGGCCTTATACTATATATGGTCTGGAAGGAGTTTTTTTGTATGTCCCGGCAGTTATCGAAAACAAAAGAGCAGGCAAAACAGGAGCAGCAACTGGCGCGTACCCAGCGGCAAGAATTGAAAGCCGAACTGGCAGAACACTACGCAGAGCGTCCGCGCGCCCCTCGAAACCGGCGCAGGACTATCACATTTGTCGTCCTCGGCATCATCGCAGTCCTGGCCGGCATCTTTGCTTTTCTCGTCTTATTGCCATCGCCAACGCAACAGCCAACGGGCGGCGTACCCGTGGGTACTGCTGCGCCCGGGTTTGTCTTGCCAATTTATGGTGGTTCAGGCAGCGGATCTATAGACCTGCGTGCCCTGCGCGGCCATCCCGTCGTCATCAACTTCTGGTCCGAATCCTGCACACCCTGTCGCAGCGAAATGCCGTTTCTCGAACACACCTACACGCAGCTGCACGGCGCCTTCGTTTTGCTCGGCGTCGATCAGGCCGATCCAAAGGATGACATCGCCTCTTTTGGCAAGACGTTTCAGATCACCTATCCACTCCTGTTCGATCCAGGAGATAAAACCAATATTGCATACGGTGTCACTGCCATTCCCACAACCTATTTCATTGACAGCAATGGCATCGTGCGCTCCGTCTTCGTAGAGCAGCTCACAACAAAAACCTTGCAGCAGGGCCTGGCCTCGATAGGCGTACATGTTGCGTAGGGGCCGATTGATCGCGCCCAGCGCCGATTGATCGGCCCGCATCCCTTGCCACGTAGGGGCCGATTGATCGCGCCCACCGCCGATTGATCGGCCCCACGAGATTGCTGAACTCTTTTGTTCAACAACATCATCTGGCCCCTACGCCCTCATTCACAAAGCAATAAGGACTGTTAGAAACGCCATGAGCGTCAAGCACGTATTATTCAAGGTACAACCTGTAATGACACATTCTGGCTCGCAAAGGAGAACTACATGGCCATAGAAATCTCGACATCTCGCGTATCAGCCAACGCTCACCCACTTTCCATCCAGGAAATTCGCCAGGCTCACAGTGAAGAATTGGATGCTATCGCACGCTTTCGCCGCGTCACCAACTATCTGACAGCCGCGCAGTTATATCTAAAACGCAACGTCTTGCTGCAACAGCCGCTCAAACCGGAAGACATCAAAGATCGCCTGCTGGGCCATTGGGGCACCAGTCCCGGCATTAATCTGATCTACGCGCACTTGAATCACCTGATTATGCGTTATGATATCGACATGTTCCTGGTGACAGGACCCGGTCATGGCGCGCCCGCCAATCTCGCCAATCTCTATTTAGAGGGCACCCTGCATGACTACTACCCGGAATTATCCTTCGGTTGGGAAGGGCTTGAAAAGTTCGTGCGTCGTTTTTCCTGGCCCGGCGGTTTCCCCAGCCATCTCTATCCCGGCGTCCCCGGCACCATCCATGAAGGGGGAGAACTTGGCTACGCCCTCGCCACCGCGTTCGGCGCAGCGATGGATAATCCAAACCTCATTGTCGCCTGCATCGTAGGGGATGGCGAGGCAGAGACAGGCCCTACCGCCACTGCCTGGCATAGCTACAAATTCCTCGACCCCGCCGAATCCGGCGCCGTTCTGCCCATCGTACACATCAATGGCTACAAAATCGCCAATCCCACTATTTATGGCACCATGAGCGACGACGAATTGCTGGCCCTTTTTACCGGTTATGGCTACAACGTCCAGTTCGTTGAGGGCGATGACCTGGATGCCGCGCTTTATGGCGCCCTGGATTGGGCCTATCATGAAATCCGTCATATTCAGGAAGCAGCCCGCTCAGGCAATCCCATCGAGAAGCCGCGCTGGCCTGTCCTTCTCATGCGTTCTCTCAAGGGCTGGACGACCGTCAAGGAAATGGATGGCGAGCCTATCGAGGGTTCTTTCCGCTCGCACCAGATACCAATTACCGATCCCAAGACCAATCCCGAACACTTTCAACTCTTAGAAGGCTGGTTGCGCTCCTATCATGTACAGGAACTCTTCGACGGAGACGGGCGCCCATTGCCCGAAATTCTCGATCAATGTCCAAAAGGCGACCGGCGCATGGGCAGCAACCCCCATACCTTTGGTGGCCGCATCCGCCGCGACCTCGATCTCCCCAACATCTTCGATTATGCGATCCCCGCCGAGCGCGTGGCCGAAAGCATTTCCGACTCCGAGGATAGCAAATTTGTCAGTAGCGTTGAGCAGGTAGCGTTGTATCTGAGAGAAGTTGTGAAGCGCAACCCGCACACATTCCGCATCTTCAGTCCTGATGAACTTGAATCTAACAAATTGACGGCGGTATTAGATGTGACGAAGCGCGATTACCAGTGGCCCGTTCCCCCATTTAACGAGAAGGTCACTTCTCATGATGGTCGTGTGATCGAGATACTCAGCGAGCACACCATCCAGGCCTGGTTGCAGGGATATCTTCTGACCGGCCGGCATGGCCTTTTCCCTTCCTATGAGGCATTCCTGAACATTGTTGTCTCGATGATGGACCAGTTTTCCAAGTTCCTCAAAATGTCACAGGAAATACCCTGGCGCCTGCCTGTCGCCTCACTCAACTACTTCGAAACTTCCACTCTGTGGCGCCAGGAACACAATGGCTTCTCGCACCAGAGTCCCGGGCTCATCAATGATGTGCTCAACCGGAAAGCCAGGGTATCTCGCGTCTACCTGCCACCGGATGCCAACTGTCTTATCAGCACCGTTGACCATTGCCTGCGCAGTAAAGAATACGTCAACCTGATCATCGCCAATAAGCCACCCATGCCGCAATGGCTTTCGATGACCGATGCCATTGCTCATTGTCGCGCAGGCGCTTCCATCTGGAAGTGGGCAAGCATCGATGATGGCATAAGCCCCGATGTCGTACTGGTGGGAATTGGCGATAGCCCCACGCTCGAAGTCATGGCTGCCGCGCACATCCTGCGCAAAGAACTGCCCGAACTGCGCGTGCGAGTCGTCAACGTTACCGACCTGTTCATCCTGGAGAAAGAAACTGCTCACCCGCATGGGCTGGACGATGAGATGTTCGAGGCCCTGTTTACCGCCGATTGCCCCGTCATCATTAACTTCCACGGCTATCCCTCGGCTGTGAAGCAGTTGCTGTTCGGGCGTTATCATATCCATACGCAGCGTTTCCAGATCAACGGCTACCAGGAAGAGGGCACAACCACTACTCCATTTGACATGAACGTGCGCAACGGCACCGACCGCTTCCACCTCATCACGCAGGCCATCCGAATGGGTGGAGTGCGCAACCCGCGTGTTGCGGTACGCGCCAGCGAACTCGTTCATCATTACGAATATGTCCTCGCCGATTTCCGCCGCTACATCGAGGAAAACGGCGTCGATCCCAAAGAAATCACTGACTGGCACTGGAGTTGAGCTTTATATCAAGAGCCAGGGCGTACCCTGGTGGTCGCCCTGGAAAACAGGATCATATGAAAATACTCATTCTTAACGCGGGATCAAGCGGCCAGAAGAGCCGCCTCTATGAAATAGGCGATTCTCTCCCCGATAACGCCCCGCCACCTTTGTGGGAAGCCGATGCTGACTGGGGAGAGCATCCAGGCGCTACAACGCTCAAAGTGAAGAACAGTCAAGGCGCGTCACTGGAAGAAGAGCTTCAGACCGACTCGCGTCCAGAAGTCATCAGGCACATACTGGAAACGCTGTGGAGCGGAAAGACCGCTGTCATAAGGCAACCCTCGGATATCGATATGGTGGGGCACCGCGTCGTTCACGGCGGGCGGGAATTTGAGCAGAGTACACGCGTAACGCCGGAGGTGAAGGATGCCATTGCGCGCCTTGCCGAAATTGCGCCACAGCATAATCCCGCCAATTTAGCAGGCATCGAAGCCGTTGAGCATATCCTGCCCTCAATTACCCAGGTAGCCGTATTCGACACGGCTTTCCATAGCTCCATGCCTTTACCGAATGTCGTCTATCCCGTCCCCTATGCCTGGTTCGAGCAGGGCATTCGCCGCTTCGGTTTCCATGGCATCAGCTATCAATATTGCACGCGGCGCACAGGCCAGGTACTTGGACGCAATGTACGCGACTTGCGTATCATCGCCTCTCACCTCGGCAATGGCTGCTCCATAACCGCTATTCAGAACGGTCAGAGCGTAGACACCAGCATGGGCTTCACGCCGCTCGAAGGGCTGATGATGGGTAGCCGCTCCGGCTCGATTGATCCCGGCATCTTATTTTACTTGCAACGCGAAAAAGGCCAATCAGCCGGAGACCTTGATACGACCCTCAATAAATCGTCGGGCCTCAAAGGAATTGCGGGTTCAAGCGACCTGCGGCAGGTTTTACAACGTATGCGCGCTGGTGATACCCGCGCCAGGCTGGCATTCGACATGTTTGTGCATCATCTGCGCTTCTACACCGGCGCCATGCTTGCGACCCTGGGTGGCGTAGATGTTCTCGTCTTTACCGGCGGCATCGGCGAGAATTCCCCCGATGTGCGTGCGGCCACCTGCGAGTCCTTCAGCTTCCTCGGCCTGAAACTCGACCAGCAAAAGAACTCGCAATCCCCTCCCGACCAGGATATTGCTACTGCCGATTCAAAAGTGCGCGTCCTCATCATCCACACGCAAGAAGATTGGGAAATTGCCAGGGAGTGCTGGAATCTGGCAAAAAAGGCTTGACTCTCCAGTTACGGGAGATGGTAGAGTCTACTTAGAAGCAATTGCTGCCTAAACACATACCCGTCCGGATGGAGTGCATGTATGATTAGAAGCAGCAACAGCTGGCTGAAGAGCAGGAGCCGATTTCATCAACGCTTGTGTGAGGATTTGAAAGACCCGGAGTTCGCAGTTGCTTTCTGCAATACAAGCGCAGAAATCGCCCGGCTTCAGATATTTGAACGGGCGGGGCAGGCGCTCAATATAAGTGAGAACCTACCTTCGCCTCGTAAGCGCGAATCCCAGGATACCCAGCACAAGCAGGACTGAACCGATAACCAGGTGACTCGAAGGCGTACTCAAGTCGAAAACTGCAGGCGAAGGTTGGACCGGCGGCCCCGTACTCGTTGGAGCCGGTTTGACAACCTGCGGGGGAGTTGGAGTGGGCGTTTGCACTCCCGTTACCGATGGCGACCCTACTCCTGCCGGGTGAGTACCAACCCCTGTCGTTGGATGCTGGGTTGCAGTCGATGCATTATGAGTAGCTCCTCCCGAAGTAACAGCGGGAGCGGACCCCGACGACGCGGTATTGGTAGCTCCCCCCTGTGATAGTGCCGTCGCAAAGAACGAGAGGATAAAGATCAGACCAAGCACAGCCGCCAGTGTGCTCACCGCCCGAAATGCAAGTTGTAGAGAATTTCGCCTTGCGCGCCTTTTTGCCGGGATAGGTATTACTACCGGATTGCCTGAATGACCGGGTAACGGCTGTTCCTGGACAAGCGCCAGGCGAGCAGGCAGTGTGAATGAACGAGGTACTTCTACCTGGGGCAGCGCGCGCAGCAGTGCAACTGTCTGCCGCAACTCTGCCAGTGCAAGCCGGCACTGCTGGCACGTCTGAAGATGAGCATCGACAATCACCTGTTCCTGCGCGGAAAGCTGCTTGTCGAGCAGTGCGGAAAGCTGTTCGGTTGTCAGATGCTCGTCGTCCCGTTTTGTCACTGTCCACTCCATGCTGGCATGAATGCTGCTTACTCTCTATCTGTATGTAAACGATAACTCCTCGGTAAAAGTTCCCGGTGCTCGTACAGGTATTTGCGCAGGCGTGTGCGCCCCCGTGAAATACGCGAGCGCACAGTTCCCAGCGTAGTCTGAGTCGTGGCCGCGATTTCTTCATAGGAGAGACCCTGTATGTCGCATAAAACGACCGCCACCCGTTGATCTAGAGGCAGTTCCTCTAAAGCCCGCTGGATCAACTCCTGCAACTCCTGGCTAAGCAGGGCTTCCTCAGGATTCCCCTCCTGATCGCTTGCCGCCAAAGAACTCAGGATGCCGGCGCTACGCGGCTCATCCTCATCGGTCATTGCCTCTATTGACTCGATGGGATGGCGATGCGTACGCCGCCAGTAATCGCAGGCCTGGTTAGAGGCAATACGCAGCAGCCAGGCGCGAAATGAGGTGCCGCCCCGGAAGGTTTGCACGCCGCGAAAAGCAGCAATAAACGTATCCTGCGTCACATCTGCCGCGACATCAGCATTGCCGAGCATACGCAAGATCACGTTATAAACCATTTGCTGGTAAAGCAACACCAGCTCATTGAACGCGCTAACATCCCCGTTCTGGCTGCGAATAATGAGCTGTAGCTCGCTCTCTTGCCCTGATTCTGCCATGAACCGCCTCGTTTCTTCTCCTCTCCTCTCCATGCCAGTGTAGCATAATTCAAAGCATATGCATACAGGATACTTCATGATCTACACCCTTTGGGGGATGTAGGGGCCGGATTATAGAGGTGAATAAAGATAGAAAAAATTGCCCAAAGGTACAAAACCAAGTCTTTCCATTGAACTCGTTCGTTATTACTAAAGATGTTGGTAAGAGGCAAGTTGCTAAAAGAGTCCAAATAGAGCCGGTAATGGAATGAGTACATTCATAGCCTATCTTCGCTACCCCTTTCTCTGGCTACAATTTGTCATCCATCGCGTAGGTCAATGGCTAGCCAATCTGTTTGAGGAAAGTAAGCAGAATAAAGGTAAAAATTCGATAGCTGTTCTGGATGGTGTACGCGCCTGCGCTATCCTCTTTGTGATCATCTTTCATGTCAATCGCATGACAGGAGACAGGCTCTGGAGCAGTGTTCAGTATCCCCTGGCCAGTTCTATATCCACCGCAGGGGGAACCGGCGTGACGCTCTTTTTCGTGCTATCAGGCTTCCTGCTTTTCATGCCGTTTGCCAAAGCGCTCTTATTTAAGACAGAATGGCCCCTAAATCGTGTATTCTACCTGCGCCGCTGCCTGCGCATCATTCCCGGCTATTATGTCTCGCTTTTTTTGCTGATCCTGTTTGCGAATCCGCAGTATCTACAGCGCGATCACTTGAAAGACCTCTTGTTGTTTGTCACCTTTTTCATGGATTCCTCGCGGGCAACATTCCGGCAACTGAACGGCCCATTCTGGACACTGGCGACCGAGTGGCAATTCTATATGATCCTACCCATCATGATGCTTGTTTTCGTTCTGCTTGTGCATCGTGTTCCTATTCAAAAACGTCTGAAAGCCGTCACATGCTGTCTCGCGGGCGTCATTGTCCTGGGCTTATTTGTGCGCTTCTGGGGCTTTTACTTTCAGTCCCATCCCTCGGCAACATTTCTGATCCCGCGTAACGATCTCAACATCGTGTTATTCTTCACGTTTGGTATGACCGGCAAATACACCGAAGATTTCGCCGTAGGTATGTTTGTCAGCCTCTGTTACATCTATGCGCAGCATCCGTCAACTGACAGGAAGTTTGCTCAAACCTGGGAGCGCCTCAGTATGTGGCTCTGGGGCGCCGGTATCATCATCCTCGTCTTCAGCGCCATGTGGCATTTTAAGGCGAACTCAACGGCGGCATGGCCTTTCTTAAGTGGCCTGATGCCCTATTTCAACTGGTTGAGTGAAATGGTGCTGGCATTTGGCTATGGCGCCTGCATCGCGGCTATCCTGTATGGGCCTTCCGGCTTGAAACGCTTTTTTGCGTGGCCTCTGATGCGCTGGATCGGTCTGATTTCGTATAGCCTCTATATGTGGCATCTGCCTTTACTCGAGCTCTTCCAGACGCGAGTGCTTCCACTCTTGCATATTCAAAACTACTACTTCGCCTACAGCCTCTACTGGGTCTGGGTCTTTCTCGTCATCTTCCCATTTGCGTTGCTCTTCTATGCCATAATTGAGAAACCATGGATGAATTTGGGCGATCAATGGAGGCGCAGCATCGAGCAGAAGCATCGCGCGAAGCTGGCCTTGAAAAAACAGGCGAAAGAGGCTGCCGCGCACCCAACTCCAATGGATCAAGAAATTGCCAGGGAGCAAGAGGCCGTCAGCCTCTAGCCCTGGCCAGCCCTCCCGGTTTTAGTCACCTGGCACACTTCTGGGGAATCGCCAGCTCGTTTTCCGTTGACATTCTACAGGTTATATGGCTATAATACTTTACAGAACCGCATATCATTTGTTGTGTTGAAAGTTGTTGCTTCGCCGTGGAAGCAGCAGTTTCCCGACAGCTGCAAAAAATACCAGGCGCCGACCTGATTGCGCCGTGGCGAGGCGTACATCTCCTAGAGGAGTATCTATCTATGACCACCACCGATGGACTCGAAGACGTTGTAGCTTCCCATTCGCGCATTTGCGACCTGGATGGCAAACTTGGTAAACTCTCGTACTTTGGCATTGATATTCACGACTTAGCCAATCATTCTTCATTTGAGGAAACAGCTTACCTGCTCTGGAACGGTACTCTACCTACCAGGTCACAGCTCGATGAGTTCAAGGCACAGCTGCTCGCCAATCGTACATTGCCTGAACCCGTTAGTGAACTGATGCGATTGCTGCCAACAACGTCAACTCCCATGGATGTACTGCGCACGGTTGTTTCATCTCTCTCTTCTTTTGATCCCGAAGCCAATGATAGGTCTCCTGAGGCCAACCAGCGACGTGCCATACGTCTTACCTCCATGATGGGAACCATCGTGACAGCCTGGGATCGCATTCGCAATGGCAAAGACCCGGTTACTCCTCTGCCTGATAGTGATTACGCGACCAACTTTCTCTATATGCTAACCGGAGAGATGCCGGATGCTTATAAAGCGCATATGCTGGACGTGGTATTGATCCTGCACGCCGATCACGAACTGAACGCCTCCACATTTGCCGCGCGCGTCACTGCCGGTACCCTGGCAAGCATGTATGCTGCGATCACCTCTGCTATCGGAGCTCTTTCCGGCCCATTGCATGGCGGCGCAAATGAACAGGTGATGCGCATGCTCTTGAGGATTGGCGATGTTGACAATGCCGAATCCTACATCGCGGGTGCCATTGAACGTAAGGAACGCATTATGGGCTTCGGGCATCGCGTCTATAAGACGGAAGATCCTCGCGCCACGCATCTACGGGCAATGTCGAAAGAATTGGGCGAGCGTACCGGCCAGTCGAAGTGGTATCAGATCTCGCGCATTGTTGAGGAATATATGAAAGAGCACAAAGGCCTCAATCCCAACGTTGACTTCTACTCCGCCTCGGTCTACTACATGATGGGCATTCCCATCGATCTGGATACACCCATTTTCGCCTGCAGCCGCGTCACCGGCTGGACGGCTCACGTCCTCGAACAATATGCCAATAACCGCCTGATTCGTCCCCGCGCCGAATACGTCGGCCCGAAAAATGTCGAATATCTGCCGATTGACGAGCGGGGCTAAGAGAGACTATTGTGAACATGAAAAAACTGCCATCTCGCCCAGGCGGGATGGCAGTTTTTTCATGTTCACAATAGTCTCTGCAAATCCCTCTTCATTTCCGCGTAACTCTGGTATCTATATTCCCTATCCTCCATCAATGCCTTGCTCAAAATTGTCTCCAGTCTTGGTGACACTAATGGATTCAGCATCCGTACCGGCGGGTAGGAAGGATAGTGTGGCGGCGCGATATTCGTAAGCGCGTGGTGCATGGTTGCGGCCAGCATATAGATAGAGGTGCGCTGGTCATATGGCTGGTCTTTGACCGGCAGGTAGGGCGAGAGCGCTATTTTCAAAGTTGTCCGATGCTTTGAGCGCGCATTCTGGTTCTCAGGCGCGGGCGGAATGACCTGAAAACCTGTCAGTATCGCTCTACCACGAGACTTTTCAATAATGATATTGGCGGGCGAAATATCGAAATGGCGCACGGGCGGCTTCGCTTGCTCCAGGGCGATCAATGTATTCAAGATGTTGTTCATATAGCCAACTACATCGCGCTCCAGTAGGGGTCTGAGCAGCTTTTGTAAGCGTGCTATGAGACTTTCGCCATCAATGTATTCCGCTACCATGTAGTAATGTTTTCCCTCGATGAAGCGATCTAGCACACGTGGAACGAGCGGGTGCTGCAGACCCGCCAGTGGCGCGGTGGCCTTTTCATAATAGACCAGCTCCGTCCGGCGGCGGGCAACCGGCAAATCGGTACATTCCCAGCGTTTCAGGAAGACTTTGCGCTCGCTTGCCTGCGTATCCAGCGCCACAGCGGTCATTATGCGAGTCTCTTCCGAGTTTTTGAGTACATGCTTGATGAGATAGCGTCCCTGGCGCGCGCTCACTCCTGAGAGCGGACTGTGTAGGACGAACTCCGGCGGGAAAACCAGGCGCCCGCAGGTGGAGCAGCAGCGCTGGCCAAAACGCACCGGCGCGTCGCAATAGGGGCAGCGGCGTCCATCATACGCGGTACCGCAGTTGCTGCACCGCTGAGCGCCGGTTCGATTTTGATACCCACAGTTCTGGCAGACGTAGCGCTGCAAAGCGATTTCTACCGCGTTTTTGTACTCCCCGGCAAATTCAAGAATATTGCGATAACGCTGGTGGTAATCTTTGGAGAGCGCGCGCAGCAATACGGCCCCGACCTCAGCGGGAACGCGTGGATTCCACATTTGCGGCGACATTGGCTGCTCATTCAAGTGAGCGTTCCACATCTGTTCAATGAATTTATACATAAATGGCGGGCGACCTGCCAGCAATTCATACATGCAGATAGCCAGCGCGTACTGGTCGGAGTCACGGCGTGGGTTGCCCTGCCACTGCTCAGGTGGCATATAGGGAGCGGTACCCGTTACCTCACCCAACGAGGCATGCGTTTGCATACCAAGATCGAAGGTTGCCCCGAAGTCGGAAAGCAAGATTTGCCTGTTCTGCCCTATCAATAAATTGCCGGGTTTGACATCCTGGTGAATGAAGCCGTTCTGATGAATAAAGTAGAGGGCAGATGCCGCTTGCTCGAGATATGGCACCAACTCTTCCGCGAAAGCAGGCCTTTTGCTGCCATCTTCTTTACGGAAGAGATCATAGATCGTGCGAGGTGCATACTCCATCACAAGATAGGGCCGCTCATCCGCTAACTCGCCAAATTGATAGATACGCAGGATATTGGGATGCTGCAATTTCGCGATACGCTCCGCCTCGCTGCGAAAATTGTTCAGTGCCTGCTCGTTGAACTGGTCGATGCGCAGCACCTTGAGTGCCATGATGCGATTGAGCGGCGCCGATTCGCGAACCTGGTAAACATAGCCATAGCTGCCCATGCCGACAAAAGAGATCACCTCGTAATTGCCGACATGCGCGCCTTTTACCAGGAAATCGCAGCGCTGGCAAGATATGGCGTAATTCGGGTTCTCATGTCCCCCGCCAACTCGTGGATTCAAACAACGAGCCAACTATCTATCCTACTCTCCAACTTGATGCTATACTTTGCCTCTATCATTATGTACGCTGGTAGTGATTTGTGGTTGCGAGCGCCGTTGAATAGTACTTTCTCGTGCGCAATAGTCCTTCGCAGATTGACAGGCCGCTTTATACGCGTATAATATCGCTTTAAATCAGAGATGCAATCTTTACCATAGTTCCCTGTTGGATTTTGACAACCGGAGAGAGGCAATGCTGTCCCTACAGCAAATAAAATGAAAAGATGGTAGTGTAACATGAATATCCAGGATCAACCATTATTCGCATCGACCACTCCGCTGGCGCTGGGCGCTGGCTACCATAATGTAGGCAGCGAGGGAGTATTACGCGCCTCCAATGAAAGCATGGTCGAATACGTACAACACTATTATGGAGAACGATGCGGCCATCTTCCGCTCAATGCTACAAATATACGCGCAATCGTGAGCGAAGCCTCACCGGAGATTCAAGCGCAGATGGCCTATCTCAGCACGCTCTTTGGCAAACAAATAATCCCTGTAACATTTGACGAACTCAAAAGAGAAATGGAGCGCATGCCGGGACAAGTGCCCTTGATTGTACCCTATATCAATGTTCCTGAGTTAGAGGCGCACTTGCGCAATGACTTCGGCACACTGGCATGGGGCCTTCCGGCAAAGATGACCCACGCGCTGAAAAATAAAGCCAATTTTTACACGCTGGCGCAAGAGTTTGCCCTGGAAGGCTTTTATCCTCCCGATTTTATAGTCGCCACTATCTTCGAGGTTGCCACGCAGTCAGAAAAGTTTCTCCAGCGCGTAGAGGAAATCTACCAGCAAGCAGGAGTAGCGGCAGATTATCCCCTGGGCGTGATGCTGCGGGCAAGCGAGGAAGACGGCAATTATGGCTGCTGCATGGTCTATGAAAACGCGGGTAGCATCGTTGTCGTACAGGATGGGGACGCCGAACGCGCTCAATACTATACGAACTGGCAAGAGGCGCTGGCTATCTCGCAGCAACACCTGCTTGCGACCATGAATGTGGAGAAGGAGCAGCGCGTCGTCATCAGCCGCTACATCGACTTTGCCGACTCGCCCGGCATGTCCGTGGTGATTATGGATAATCAAATCGAGTCGCTCGGATGGAATGGCCAGTTGCAAAAGCCGGGTAGTAAAGCCTGTATCGGCACCAGTACATATGTCCCTCGAAATGCCTACATCCGGCGCATGCAGCAGGAATACGAGGCAAAAACCGCCGCGTTCTTCGAGGCCCTGTTGAGAAAAACGGCCCAGAAGTGCGGGATAGATTTCGCCTCTATTCGTGGCGTGGCAAACCTGGATATCATGATCCCTGGAGAACTGGAACAGCGCCTCCAGCGACAGAGGAAGCAACCAGAAGGCAATTACCTGGCCGAATGCAATCCGCGCTGGACGAACTACACCGATGCCATTCTGACCGTCATCGGGGCCAATCGCAAAGAACAGACCATCGCTACCATGAAAGCGACCATTCTGGCAGGCATAGCCACTATCGACAAGCAGCCCTTACCCAAAAATGCAAATCCCCAGGATGTGAGAGCCTGTATCGCTGAAAAAGATGAGATCCTGAAGCAGGATGGAACCAGGATCATCTGCCGCATGGCAAAAAATCCCATGGGCCTGATCTTCGCCGGAGATATCGCAAGGGGGCAGCAAGAGGTCAACGATATCCTGTCAATGCTGGCAACGGAGACGGTTCTCTAATTTGCTATACCGGGAAGTGTGGCCTGAGCAAATTGCGGAGGATTGTTCTTCTTAGATTTTTTCCTCTTTGCCGCGCTTCGTCGAGAACTGGATTTAGCACCAACAGGGATGATGGAATGGATTTCATCAGAAGAAATCTCTTCTGACGAGGATATATGCGAATTATCACTTTGCGAATTGTGCTGATAGATCGTGTCACTCTCAGCCTGATATTCTTTATCCCCATCGGCAATGTAGATATAAACATCGATATCGAGTTGGCTAAGGTATTTAGCCATGAGCGGACCGACTTCATCCCATGATAATTTGCCATTCTGAGTTCCAAGTTTAGGGAAAGCAATGCTTGTTATGCCAGCTTTTTTATAATGAGTTACCAGAAACTCCAGACCTTTTTCCAGGTATTCTAATTTTGAGGGGAAGCGCCAATGATCTTTAGTAGGAAAATTAAGTATCCAGGGAGTGCTTTCTCGATAGAGGGTTGGTCTGCCAATCCGAAGTTTTCCATTTTTACATTCCTGCTGGTAGACAGCGAACATCGCAGGATATCTTTCCTTAAAAGCCAGGGCCAATCCTTTACCCATAACTCCTTTGCAGTTAACAGTATTAACGATGACCTGAGCATTTGATGTGAAGATATCTCCTTTTTGATACTGTATGCGTGCCATTGCTATTTCCCCTCTCATGCATTGCGTCTTGTCGGATTAGTAAATTTGTCCCATTTTTTACAATTGTAACATCCATCAATGATAAATACAATTATTCACGAGACCGGATACTACCTATTTCCCAGCAAAAGCTGATGAATTGACATCTCACCCTCTTGTTATCTATAGTGGTTAATCAATTGATGAGAAAGGTATGTAGGGTGTGTCAGGTAAAGATTATTTGAGTGGTTCTGCTGTTGTATGTGCAGTATACGCGTAGGATTCAGGATCAGATAGGTATCTTTGAGGTTAGCCGTGCCATTCTTAAAGAACCGGGAGTGGTCTTTACAGATGGCAATGCTAGTAATCAGCAACTCTCGAAATTCGGACGTGAAAAAGTTGGGATTAGGCCAGCAACTCTTTTAGAGCCTCACTGTCAACGTAAGTACTATCCTTATGGCCCGCTAGGCAGCAATCGCAATCGTTCCAATTTTTATGCTAATACAGCATTTCTCGATCAACTAGATTGGGATGTTATAAACGATCGTTGGTTTGATGATGATGAGAAAAAGCGTATCAAGCATGCCGAGGTACTTGTGCCTGACCTTCTTCCATTGGCGCGTATTACAGGCATTTTTGTAAGATCGCGCGATATGGTAGGAGCAGTAAATGCTCTAATTGAGGAGTGTGGACTTAAAGGGCGAATCCCATCCGCTATAAGCCGACCTGACTTATATTTTTAGGTAGGCAACAAGAAGAAGAGGTCACCAGAACCCCGGTAACCTCTTCTTCTTGCTCTTTCGTGTTACGAAGATTCTAATCGGTTTAGCCCACGCTCCCCGACATCTCCAACTGGATCAGCCGGTTCAGCTCGACCGCGTACTCCATCGGGAGTTCCTTGGTGATTGGCTCGATGAAGCCGTTGACGATCAGCGAGTAGGCCTCGGACTCGTCAAGGCCGCGGCTCATCAGGTAGAAGAGCTGATCTTCGCCGACTTTGGAGACGGTCGCCTCGTGACCGATCTCGGTCTGATTCTCTTCGACACGGATGGTCGGATAGGTATCGGTGCGAGCATCTTCGTCGAGCAGCAGCGCGTCACAACGCACGCTGGACTTGGTGTGGTGCGCGCCAGGATTGACACGAACCAGCCCGCGATAGGATGCGCGGCCCGTTCCCTTGGAGACAGACTTCGACAGAATCTGCGAGGTCGTATATGGCGCGAGGTGCGTGACCTTGGCGCCAGCATCCTGGTGCATGCCATCGGAAGCAAACGCGACCGAGAGAATATCACCGCGCGCGCCTGGCTCCATCAAGAGCACTGCCGGGTACTTCATAGTCACCTTGGACCCTAAATTGCCATCGACCCATTCCATCGTCGCATCGCCATAAGCGGCTGCGCGCTTTGTGACGAGATTATACACGTTCTTGGACCAGTTCTGGATCGTCGTATAGCGCACGCGCGCGCCCCGCATGACCTTGATTTCTACAACGGCGCTGTGCAGGCTATCGGTAGTATAGGTTGGCGCTGTGCAGCCCTCGACATAATGCACATAGGAGCCAGGAGAGGCAATGATCAGCGTGCGCTCGAACTGGCCCATGTTCTGAGCATTGATACGGAAGTAGGCCTGCAGCGGAATTTCGACGCGCACGCCCTCTGGCACGTAGACGAAGCTGCCGCCGCTCCAGACAGCGCTGTTCAATGAAGCGAACTTGTTATCGGATGGCGGAATGATGGTGCCGAAATGCTCTTTCACCAGGTCTGGATACAGGCGCAAAGCCGTGTCCATATCGGTGAAGATCACGCCTATTTTCTCCAGGTCTTCACGAACTTTATGATAAACCGCTTCGCTCTCGTACTGGGCGGTCACGCCTGCCAGGAACTTGCGCTCGGCCTGTGGAATGCCCAGGCGATCAAACGTATCCTTAATCTCGACCGGGATATCATCCCATGTCTTGCCCTGTTGCTGGACGGGCTTGATATAGTAATAAATGTCGTCGAAATTGATCCCCGACAAATCCGCGCCCCAGGTGGGCATCGGGCGTTTTTCAAAGAGTTCCAGGCTCCTCAGGCGGAACTTGCGCATCCAATCGGGCTCGCCCTTCATTTCAGAAATTTGCTCAACAACTTTGCGGCTCAACCCCTTTTCGGACTTGAACGCATAGTTTTCGGCCATATGGAATCCAGGACTATACGTCTCTTGCTCCACATCGAATACCTGACTCATAAACTCTACTCCATCTGCATGCAGGCGAAAACCTGATAATAACTATTTTCTCTTGCTAAGAGCATAATGCTTGTTACTAATCCTACCTCTATACTCGGATTTAACCATATTATATGCCCCCCGGTCAAGGTTGTCAAGGCAAGTGGGAATACTGGCAGGTCGCCGGAAACCAGGATGAAAGGCTGTTGAGGTCAACTGGCTCTATCACTCAAGGTTCGCGCCTGGTTCTGTGATCGAAACGATATTGTTGACAGTAGCGAGGAAATCCCCCGAAATGCTTGTAAGGTCACTTTGCGCCAGGCAAGCGTTATTCATTGCGGAAGAGTATGAACTGTAACGTCGGTGGGGAGACTCGAACTCCCGACATGCAACTTAGAAGGTTGCCGCTCTATCCAACTGAGCTACACCGACCCAGTGGTATTCTAACATAGAGATCAAGAGGGAACAACATCTGTAAGCTGATCAGCTGATCGAATGAAACCTACTGAGTTTGTTCCCTCTGGCCTCCTTCTAAGGACTCCACCAGAAGCAATCCACCATCCTTCTAAAGGTGTGGCTGTCAGTTCGAATCCCGCCGGGTGCGCCTGATAATAAACAAGCCATTGTGTTCAATTGAAAATCATATGCATGATAGCGGATAAACTGGCTTGAAAGGCGGGGTAGGGGCGGAGTCTAAATCCATACGCCAGCGATACATCGATGCCGATGCGCCAGAAGTCTTTCAGGTAGGGCGAATAGGGTTCACAGAATACCTGCTCTCCCACGGGCTCTTCAAGGATAAATCCATGCGTCGCAAGGGCCGGAAATTCTTTGGGGCTGGGACTGGTAGAGGACTTACCATACCACCAGATCTGTGACATTACCACCTGGTCCTGACCCCTGGGCAGACAATGTATTTTTTCCCAGATATCTTGCATCCCTTGCTGGTAACATTCCTGTGGCGTGATAGTTGACTCCTGGCTTTGCTCCTCAGGAGTCAAAGCCAGGAAGACATTCAAATTTGTAGTTGTGTCCTCTCTTTTTCTATCCGTAATTGTCATTGCATCTCCTCGAGGTTTTAGACCCCCGCCTCCTATTATTTATGTGTTGGAATTTTTTCCAGCATTCTGGAAAAAGTCGATAAGCTGATGAAAATAATTATAGCGGAATTCAGTCCAAACTACAAGGGGTAAAAGGATGATATTCGGTTGAGGCAAGGTTATAATACAATAAGATCTGTAAAGAACTCAACGTTCGAAGACCTCTACCGGTCACTATCCGTTGTTGGAGTAACAAATGTCATCTTCTATTCCTGCAATTGAACCGCTGCGTGTCGCCATTATTGGTTATGGACTGGCGGGTTCGGTATTCCATGCTCCCCTCATCGCGGCCACACCCGGTATGGCTGTAACTGCCATTGTTACGGGCAATCCCGAACGCCAGCAGAAAGCGAGCCATGATTTCCCGTCCGCGGCTATCCTATCTTCAGCCGAGCAACTCTGGCATGATTCTGCGCGCTATGACCTGGTTGTGGTAGCATCTCCCAATCGGACGCATGCTGCGCTTGGCATAGCCGCCATGAAAGCCGGATTGCCCGTCGTGATCGATAAGCCCATGGCAGCTTTCGTCGCCGATGCTGAACAGTTAATTGCGACGAGCAAAGATACGGGCAAACTACTGACTGTGTTCCAGAACCGGCGTTGGGATAATGACTTTCTGACAGTGCAACGCATGCTGAATGCAACTCCCGACTTGCTTGGCACAATCACACGCTTTGAGTCGCGCTTCGAGCGTTATCGTGCGGCCCCACGTCCAGGCGCGTGGCGCGAACTTCCAGATTTAGAGGAGGCGGGCGGATTGCTCTACGATCTTGGCAGTCACCTGGTCGACCAGGCCTTGCAGCTTTTTGGGCAGCCGGTGCGTGTCTACTCTGAGATGAATCAACGTCGTACTGGGGCGCAAGTCGATGATGATACCTTTGTTGCGCTTGAATTTCCTGGCGGCGTGCGTGCTCATCTCTGGATGAGCGCTATTGCCCGCATTGCAGGCCCTAGAATGATGCTGAGGGGCCTGCGCGGCACCTACGTGAAGTGGGGACTCGATCCCCAGGAAGATGCGCTCCGTTCTGGTATGCGACCGGGAGACAGTGGCTGGGGCCAGGAACCTCGCGAAAGCTGGGGACAGCTCTCCACAGATATCGACGGCCTGCACTTTGATGGACCTGTAGAGACGATTCCCGGTTGCTACGAATGTTTCTATGCTCTGCTGCGCGATGCGCTTCTCTCCGGAGGGCCACCACCGGTAGACCCCGCCAGCGCTATTGCGACGTTGAAGATAATCGAGGTGGCAAAGTCGAGCGCGGCTAATAATAGGGTAATTGAATTGTGAAAGGGGTACTGGCATGCCTGTTCGTATCGATGTCTGGTCCGATTTTGTTTGACCATTCTGTTTTCTGGTAGCCTCCAGTTTGGAGAAGCTTCAACAGCACTATGACCTGGATATTCACTGGCGCTCCTACCAGCTGCGTCCTCCTGGCTCGCCTCCTATCCCGCCCCAGCGCCTGGAACAAATCAAGGCCGCGCGCCCGCAGCTCCAGCGCAGGGCACGCGAGCAATACGGCGTGGAGATCAACCAGGGCCCTATGAATATCGATAGCCGTCCGGCCCTGGACGCTGAAAAGTATGCCGAATCGCAGGGCAAAGGCAAGGCGTTCCACGAGGCCGTCATGCGTGCCTACTGGCAGGAGGCATGCGATATCAGCGACCTCAACGTCTTGCAGGAAATCGCGCAAAGTGTTGGCCTGGATACTGAAAACTTCGCGTCAAAAATAAAAAATCCTGAATACGATGCCCAGGTCTCCGCCGACATTGACCTGGCAAATGAATACGGACTGGATGGCGTACCGGCGCTTGTCTTTGCCGAGAAATACCTGGTCATGGGTGCGCAGCCCTACAGCGTTCTGCAACAGGTCGTAGAAAGGGTTCAGGCCGAAAGCGTGTGAGGTGAATGCACCAGGCATTCACCTCGTCAGATATTGTACGAACCAGCGCGTGATAGCGACAACCGCTCGGATGCGATTGGACGTTTTGTTGAAGCCGTGTCCCTCGTCTGGGAAGAGTACGTATTCTACCGGCACCCCGCGCCTCCGCAGGCTCTCTACCGTCTGTTCCGCTTCGATGACGGGAACGTTGGTATCATTGGCGCCATGCAGCACAATCGTTGGCGCTTTCACTCGGTCAATCTTGTGGATAGGAGAAAGTTCGCGCAGCATAGCAGCCTGAGTTTCAGGGTCGCCATACTCGATCTTTGAAACCGCACCCATCCAGGGGACACTCTGCGCGAAGAAGGTCTCGAAGTTGACGATGCCGAAGAGGTTCGCCCCTGCCGCAAAGAGGTCAGGATACTCCGTCAGTCCCGCCATGGTCATATAGCCGCCATAGGAGCCGCCCATGATGCCGATACGCTTCGCATCTGCAATGCCCGCCTGGATCACATATTCGACGCAGGCCTGAATATCGCGAATCGCGTTGAAGCGCAGCGGTCCGTTATCAAGGTTGACGAACGTTTTGCCGAAACCTGATGAGCCACGCACATTTGGCGCGAAAATGGCTATCCCCTGGGAAAGCAGTGCCTGCAGGTAATAGTTGAAAAAAGGTCGCTCCTGGCTCTCAGGACCACCGTGAAAGTAGAGTACAATCGGCCCGGGAGCGGTAAAGTCGTGCGGGCGATAGAGCCAGCCACTGAGCTGTAGCTGATCATGGGCCTGAAAATATACCAATTCAGGACGAACAATGTCAGACAGCACTACTCCGGCATGCGGGCTATATGTCACCTGCCACAAACGACCGGATGCGAGTTCAAACACCCAGATATCCCGCGGCGCGGTCGCTCCTGATGCGCTCAACGCCAGGAAACGCCCATCCTTCGACCATATAATGTCGAAGATTATCTCCACCGGTAGTTCGGGGCCTTTTGAGATTTCGAGCGTGGCGAGGTCGATGAAGGCAAGTTCGTTCCGCCCCGCGATATTCCATACCAGGACTGCCATCGTTCCGCCCTCATTGATAGCAAACGTTTGTAGTTCGGCGTCTTCTCGCCCTGCAAGAACTTCAATTGGCCCTGGTTGACCGTCTCCGTCCAATTTTATACGCGCGAAAGCAACCATTTCGCGGTCCTTGTTGGAAGAGAGATAAATGGTCCTACCATCGGGAGAAAAATATCCATCTGTGAAATGACCGGGTCCCTCGTGAGGAGTCAGCAGCATCTCTGCTCTACTTGCGAGATCGATGAGAAAAAGGTTATCATCGCTGCGGTTGAGCATACGGAAAAGAATCGCTTTTTGTCCATCGCGGCTGATGTCGCTCAGGTTGCCAATTCCCTTGTTCTCGGCCACCAACTGAAACGTACCGTCTGCAACATCGACGAGATAGGCATCCATAGCATCGGCACTGCGGCGATTCGAGCTGATAGCAAGTTTGCGACCATCGTGCGTCCAGGGACCGAGCCAGTTGTTCACCTCGCCTCCTTCCGTAAGGCACCTCAAGCCGGTGCCATCCGGGTGGACGAGATACACCTGTGAGTTCATCCCGCCGCCGGGCGCAAGCGAAAAAGCCAGCCAGTTGCCATCCGGCGACCATGAGACGCCCTGGATTTGATCGTCGAGCGCGGTCACCAGTTCCGGCCAGCCTCCCCCGGTAGCAACCGTCCAGACCTGCGGGATACCATTGAGGTCAGAAACAAAGGCGATGCGCGACCCATCTGACGAGAAACTGGGCGAAATGCAGCGACGAATCTTTGCCATATAGGATACTGTGGTTTCAAGTTCGTCGAAGGTAGATTTTGTCATGAACGAATAGCTCCCATTCTTTTTGCATTGAGAGAGGTCAGTTCGGTGTAATTGTTGGTATGAGAGTATTATACAATGCGCCGCGAGCAGGCTCATTTAAAGCAGGTGTCGCAGTATCCACACCATCGCTATCCCGGCAATCATTGCCACCAGCACATTTTTCGTGCGCCATGCCACCAGCACTGCGATTACCGAGGCCAGGGTCTCTGCGATGCTGCTGGCAAGCACGGTTGGAGCAACAATCGCTACCAGCACGGCCCCCGGAATCTGTCGCAGCCACGCCTCAACTCGTGGCGAAGGAGTCACGAATCTCATCAGCCACAAGCCACCGGCCCTGGTAAGATAGGTGACGAGAGCCATCCCAAGAATAGTTAAGAGCGCGAGCATATCATTTGGCATGCGTCATTGCTCCAGTTATGCTACCGGCCAACCCGCCCAGTAGAATATACCATTTGCCGGGCAGCCAGTGAGCCGCCGCGACTGCTACCATTGCCGCAACTACCCACGGCAGCAGGTTGGATTTCCCCTTCCACATGCCTGTCAGCAATGCCAGGAAGACGGCCGTGAAGGCGAAATCCAATCCCCATTGCGCCGGGTCCTGGATAGAAGATCCAAGTGCCTGTCCAACAATCGTCGAACTGACCCAGACAACGAAGAGGATCACGCCGCTGCCGGGTAGAAAGGCCATATCGCGGCCACCCACCGTAAAATTGCTCATTGACAGGGCCCAGCTCTCATCAACCATGAAAAAGACGGATGTATAAGCTTTCAACGGAGAGAGGCGAGAAAACCATGGACGCAATGAGGCCCCCATCAGCAAGTGGCGCAGGTTGACCACCAGCGTAGTGAGAATGATCGCTATCACCGGCAAAGGCACTGCTGCCCACAAGGACAACGCTACAAACTGCGATGCCCCCGCGAAAACCAGCCCGCTCATCAAAAACGATTCCAGCGTCGTCAGATGTGCCTGCCGCGCCAGCACTCCAAAAACAAGGCCAACAGCAAAGACGCTGACCGCGAGGGGAATAGTGCGCCGCACACCAAGTAATGCGCCCGCCAGGGTAAATGTAATCGCTTCGTCTTTAGCCCCTGCCGTTGCGCTTTCAATCGAATTCGCTTTCTCCATAAGCTCGCACTCTCAAACTCTACCTGCTCATTTTGACAAAACCAGGCTCTGGGACCCGGCTTCCTTCCGAATAGTAACATCGCTCTCGAAAAGAATTGGTCAACCAATCAGGCCATTACCTGAAAGCCAATCTTCATAACCCGTTCACAAAATAGCTCTACGTGGATATAACCTACAAAATATGTTTTGAAGGTTATAGAAAGTGTAACAGAAGGAGATGCAGATGTCAAGAGGACAATACGAGGTGGTTCCATCTTTCAGGTATAGGGGCGGGATCAGCCTGCCCCTGTCCCTCAGAGCTAGGGTTTCACCTGAGTATAGACTGACTGATAGGTGTTAATGGACTCCCAATCGCTGATCGGCCAGTACACCATCACAGCCTCACCTATGATGTCATCTCGTGGTAAGAGGCCCCAGTCACGTGAATCGTCGCTAACGGGACGATTATCCCCCATGACGAAGTATTCATTGGCCGGAACTGTCACAGTTTCTGCTGGAGGGCCGTTAGGCGCGCTGATGTATGGTTCATTGATCGTCACACCATTAATCGTCACAGAGTTCGGCGTAATCACCAGTTTATCCCCTGGCAGGCCGATAACGCGCTTAATCAGATTTTCGCTGGGATCCCCAGGCAGTTCAAAAACGATCACGTCGCCTCGTGCCGGTTGGTGGAAGGTGTAGGCCAGTTTGTTCACCAGCACATATTCGCCGGTGTGCAGGCCTGGCTGCATGCTAGGTCCATCGACCTGAAAATTCTGCACGGTGAAGCGAATTGCGAGGAAGATCAACACGGTCAGCGCCACGGTTTCGAGGATTTCCCGTGAGAAGCCCGATGAGCTTTTCTTCTCCGGGGCCTTCGTTGCTGTTTTTTGCTGGGGCTGGCTATCGTCTACCGGCTTTGCGCTTTGTTGTGGCTGGCTATCATCAGCCTGCTCTGTGCTTTTTCCCGGCAAGCTGTTCTCTGATGAACTCATGAATTTGAACCTCTTCTTTCACGAAATACGGGCACATGTTCAGTATTCGACCGAGTTTGCCTGAACGACAGGCTATCCCCCGATAGCCTTTCTGATCTGTTTCAAAGATGCTCCTTTACCGGAGCTGGTGACGCGATTGAGTCGGCCCAACCAGAGAAGTATGAATGCCCCGGTCGAGAGCGCGGCCAGCACGACCTTCGTCATATCCATGATGGGCTCTACCCTGACGCCTTCGTCGGTTATGATGATAGCCGCGATTGGCCGCCCATTTGCGCCTCCACCCATCCCATATCCTCCGCCCATCGAATTTCCCTTTTCATTGATTGGTCCACTGCCCGAACCCAGGCCCATACCGACCGAAACTTCGGAGCAGGGGATAACGGTAGCGTTCCCGCGCTCCACCGGTTGGCCAAAAACAGCATCTGCCCTTGCCACGCTCACCAACTGGTTCAGAGCCTGTTCTATCGTCTGGTTCGTGGTTGTAGGTCGAGTTGCCTTCTGTTCTTCTATCACAAGGTTCTTCCGTTCTAGCTAAGAGTAGCTAATTCGTTAACCGCGTGGTTGCGAAACATTCTTGAATATCATACCACATGCATTAAAGAGTTTTCCCATCTTTGAGTTTTTGCCACCAAAGATAGAGTTTGTGTCTAAGTGGGGGTTCATACTTTGCTTTTATGCGGATTCTCTGGAGAGCGAGGCGAATTACTTCTCCTGGAGGATTAGTGGTATCAATCCAATATTTGATCAATTCCGGTGTCGATAGCACTTGTAGATGTGGCGCGTGCTGATTGAAAAAATTGGTTGCTTTCCGGTCATCACTGGCAATGGACCAGTTACGATGGAAGGCAATAGCACATGTAATGGCTTCACCGTCATCAAGCGCAGCAGCGAAATTAACGAAAGAGGTGTTCTCAGCTTCGGATTCGGGCGTGACAACAATCAGCAGACCAGAATCGATAAAAGGCTGCAAGTTGATCTGCTCATACTTTTGAGTTGTCGCACTATCAACTTCGCTAATAATCCTTAATGCTTCATGATCACGAACGTAGGCAGCAATTGCGACAGACTTTGAAACCGCTTTCAGGATACTTTCCATCTCTCCTGACGCATACAAGTTGATAACACAGCAAGCATCCAGGATAATACAATCCTGCTTAAAAACGTCCCCCATCGTCAACACTATCCTCCTATGCGCCCAATGATTGTGTCATGTCGAGATCAATAGGCGTATCGTCCATAACGCCACTTGTATGCTGCCGCAAAATTTCGCCAATATGACGGGCTTCGATTCTATCCACTCCAAGAAAACGAGCAAATTGGCCCTCGCTGATCAGTGCTCTGTCGAAGGCGTCGAGCGCAAGGTATTGGTAGCGCACAGGCAATTTCTCATCTCGCACCTGAGTAGCTGATAACCCATGTTGCTGTTTACCGGCTTGTGTCTTAAATCCTCCTGCTCTCAGCTTATTCCAGGTGCTGGCAGGGAGTAATCTCATATCTTCGAGGCATAGCGTAATGGCAGCAACAGAAACTCCATAGTAGAGAGCAAGGGTGCAGAGATCAGCAGGAGTTAAATGCTGTTTTGTGCGGCGAATATCATTAAACCGTCTCGTTAAACCACTGGTAGGCATTAAAAAGTAGCGCGCAAATTCACCGGCGAATCGCTCGCTTTCTGAGAGACGCTGGTGGTTGCCGTCAATAAATATGCCAGGTTTATGACGATACACCAGAAAATGACCATAAGCATGTGCCAGCGACCAGCGACGATGCTCTTCTGAAAGAGAGCTATTAACAGCAATACATGCGCCTGCCCTATGGTCATAAACATATATGTAAGAAAGTTTGGATGGATAGAAAGGCAAGTAGAATATGCGCAGGCCAACATCTTGTTCGAGGATATCACGCAAAGTCCGAATTGGCCCATCGCCAAGTCCAAGGCGATTACGCTCTTCAATGGCAACACCCATTGCTGCCTGTTCAATGCGTAACCCGCTGATCTGATATTCAGGTGGATACTTTCGCACAAGCGGCGTTCCCGTAATCTGTTCGAGTTCAAGATAATTCCTGGATAATTCCTCCAGTGTATCGATGTAAAGAGCTATTTGAGTGTTTTCCTGGGATGAGAATAGAGGCAGATTGCGAAACTGAGCCTGGAACGGTTCGAACTGCGGACGTGGACGAATAAAATCAGTTACTTCACGGCCATAGGCATACGCCAGCTTAATCAACTCCTCAGCTTTGATGCGTCGCTCACCTTTCTCGATAGCTGTAATCGTCGTGCGTGCAACATCAATAATTTTGGCCGCCTCTTCCTGAGTCAATCCTCTCCTGCTGCGTGCCTGTTGCAATTCTTTCCCGAGTTCGCGCATATCAATGACATCAAGAAAGTCGCTGTTCATAAGAGTTGCCTCCGTTCCATCCAACTTTTCTACCGTGAATGAGATGTGATCTCTCTCCAATCATTCTAGAGATATGCATTTAGCTATTCCTGATCAATGGTAGAAGTATAAAGCATAATTCTGACATTGTCAAGTAATTAACAAGTAATTTCGTGCTAAATGTCAGCTTCCCTTTCTCAGGAACATTTATTTGAACCGTTCCACCGCAAACGCCTCCACAATCTCCGGCGCCTTGCCCGTCGTTACCAATTCAGCGATAGCCTGCCCTGTAATTGCGCTCAGCAAAATGCCCACACTGCCGTGGCCGGTAGCAAGGGTGACGTTTTCCCAACCGGGCGCGGAGCCGAGAATGGGGCGCTGATCAGGCGTTTTGGGCCGCAGGCCTGTCCATAAGCGCTCGATTGCGCTGTATTCGAGCGAGGGAATGAGGCGCATTGCCGTATCGAGCAGCCATCTCACTCCTCCTGCCGTAAGCTGCCTGTCAAAGCCTGCCTCATCTTTGGTAGCGCCTACGACGATGGTTCCATCTTTCCTTGGTACAAGGTAGGCCGCCTCTCCAAAGATGATATGATGCAGTGAAGGACAGGACTGGCGAAGCGCGAGCATCTGACCGCGTTGTGGGCTGACCGGCAATGAGATATTGAGCCACTCGCCGCAGCGAGCAGACCATGCTCCTGCCGCGATCACCAGGTGATTGCAGCGAATAGCTTCTCCTTCAGAAGTCTGTACGCCCGTCACCCTGGTTTTATGTCTTGTGATACCTGTAACTCGTGCGGAAGTAAAGAACAGTGCCCCCTTTTTCGCTGCTGCTTGCGCGTATGCCTGTACCACGCGTGGAGCCAGTATTTGTGACTCCTCCGGCGCATAAACAGCGGCAGTGATCTCCGGCGTTAACAGGGGTTCGCGTTGACGGCTCTCCTCGCCGCTTAGCCAGTCTGTTTGCAAGCCGAGCGGTTGCCATGCTTTCAAGCGCTTGCGCAGGTTGGGAACACGCTTCGCATCGCGCACGACTCGTAGCGCGCCCGTTTGCTCATATTCCAGTTCGATGCCAGTCGTCTCTTCAAGTTCCGTGACAAGTGATGGAAACAGGTCAAAACCTGCTAGTAAGAGATCAGCAAAAGGGCCGGGACCCGGAAGTGGCCCCAGCGGGGCCAGCAATCCAGCTGCGGCGCTCGAAGCCCCGGCGCCGATCTCGTCCGCGTCAACCACCATAACCTCCGTGCCTGCTTTGCAAAGATAATAAGCAATGCCGCAGCCTATCACACCGCCTCCCACAATCAGTATGTCGGTCGAAGTTTTCATGGTTAGGAGATTGGGTACCCTCCGGAAAAGAAATCGTCGTTGACGATGAACATGTTATGGCTATTAAGAAGTGGCCGGTGCATGTCATTCGAAGTGGCCGGTGCATGTCATTCTGAGCGTAGCGAAGAATCTGAGGCCTCCGGTCGAATCCGCTCACCAGAGATTCTTCGCTGCGCTCAGAATGACATGCGAGAGGATCTTCTTCATGTAATATTATTCCCAGGTTCTTTTCTCATTCACCGCCTCTTTCTCACGAAATGCCTGCTCCAGATCGACCTGGAAATAGTTAGCCAGGTCAAGAAGATAGCTGAGTACATCGGCGAACTCTTCGGCCAGTTCAAGCTGCCTCTGTTTTGCTTTCTCCTGGTACAGGCCTCTTGCTTTGCGCATGGCCTTGGCGAGTTCGCCGACTTCTTCGCTGAAGAGCAAGAACTTTTCCGACCAGCTATCTTTCGTCCAACCTCGTTCCTGGCAGACGGCTTCCATATATGTTTGCAGGTCTTTTAGTGTGGGATGTTCAGGTAAGGATGCCATGGTATTCCTTTCAAGATGCTACAAGGTTCCTCTAAAACAGTTGTAGTATACACGATAGAGGTTTATGGTGACGCTCTCTGACCATTGTTGCGGTCAAAGTATATGAAGCGAAAGCTCTCCTGCTTATTCCATTACTGTATTAACTATGCTATACTATTCCCGTACTCATCGTAACACAATCAAATCTAACCTCGCCAGCTTTTAGATCGGGGGTAAATTATGGCCCTGGAAGGGATGCAACTCGGTCGCTATCGTATTTTGAGTCTGATCGGCAGTGGTAATATGGGTGAAGTCTACCTTGCCGAGGATACACTGCTCAATCGGCAGGTGGCTATAAAATTGATACGGACAGAAGGCTCTTCTTATCCCAATCCTGAAGCTGTAAAAGAGTCCGAGCGCCTGTTCCAGCGGGAGGCGAAAGCCATTGCCGCCCTTGATCATCCTAATATTTTGCCTCTCTATGATTACGGCGAACAGATTGTAAATGGAGCTCCTACGACCTATATGGTTATGCCGCTGCGCAAAGATGGCTCATTCGCTACCTGGCTACAGCAACGAGGGACTTCAAACCTGCTTTCGTTCGAAGAGGTAGGATATTTTGTGCGTCATGCGGCAGATGCTCTGCAACATGCTCACAATCACCAGGTCACGCATCAAGATGTGAAACCATCCAACTTCCTGATCCAGCGTAACGAGCAGGCTAACAGCTTGCCCAATCTGCAACTGGGCGATTTCGGTATCGCGAAATTCACTACCGGCACCGCCGGTGCCAGCCGTACTATCCGTGGAACTCCAGCTTACATGGCCCCCGAACAGTGGATGGGTAATCCAGCTCAGGCCAGTGATCAGTATGCCTTGGCGATAATGGCGTATGATCTGCTCACCGGGCGGCTGCCCTTTCAAGGGACACTCGCGAATCTCATGTACCAGCATTTTCAAGAGCAGCCCAGACCTCCGAGCCAGTTGAATCCGAAACTGCCACCGGAGGTCGATGCCGTATTTAATGTTGCGCTGGCGAAACAACCGGAAGCGCGTTTTAAGAGTGTCTCTGCTTTTGCAGAGGCATTGCGGCAAGCATTACATCTCCAGTCCACCGGTGCAATTGCTACCAGTATTACTAACAATGATGATTCTACCGTGGTGCGTACTCCGCCTCCGCTAACGGGCAACGATATTCATACCTCGATTGCAATCAGCGCAGCAGAAGCGCAGACCGGTACGCAACGCGTACTCAATTTTGCGGATGGAAGGCAAGCGAACGTCGTGATACCGCCGGGAGCATATCATGGACAAATACTGCGCCTGGAGGGTCAGGGCCGGCCATCTCCTTATGGAGGGCCAGCCGGGGCCTTGCTGATCTCTATCATTATCGCAGGAGCACAAACGATTCCTACTATACCAGGACAGGATGATCTTGCGCCAACGGTAGCTGCAGCGCCTCTAACTCCTCCGCCTCCACCTCCCATTTCTCCGGTCGAGGCCTCATACACAAGTCAACAGCGTCAGGGCGTGCCTATGAGTATAATAATCCTGCTGGTTGTGTTCGCACTTCTGGCAGGACTTGGAGGTGGTGGATTCCTCTATTTCAGCAGAGCAAACTTGTCGAATACAAATCAGATCAATACAGGCTCAACAAATCCAGAGACTACACCGTCGCACCCACAAAACACTGTCACTACGGGCACCACCCCTCAAGGTCAACCCGATGCAACGGCGACTACTCCAACCAATAGTGGGCCAGCAAACCCGTATACGCAGGGCGGCACGCTGGTACTGAATGACCCACTGACGCGAAATAACTACGGTTGGGATACCGGCACAAATAGCAATAACGCTGTGTGCCAGTTCACTTCACAGGGCCTTGAAGTCATCCAACCAAAACAGGGATATTTCCATGGCTGTATCGCGAAGAGTACCAATTTTAGTAACTTCGCTTATGAGGTGCAGGTAAACATGATCTCGGGCGATTATGTTGGCATCATCTTCTGCGCCAATAAAGCGCAAGGAAACTATTATTTCTTCTATATCAAGCCGAATGGCGATTATGCGCTTCAAATTTATAGCGGGGACAAGGCTCAACGCACGATAACGTCAGGTACCAGTTCAGCAATAACGACGGGCCTGCCCGCGACCAATGTGCTGGCTGTTGTGGTACAAAATGGGAGCATCCGTTTGTACGTGAATCAAACCGATATCGCGAATATCAGTAATACCCTCTACCCATCTGGACAAATCGGTGTTTTCAGTGGCAATGACACAGATATTGCCGATGCCGTGTTTAGTAATGCCCGCGTCTGGCAGTTGTAATTATCAGGAGGAACCTACTGCGATACCCCCCTCAATGGTATACATGGCTTCGTTGAAATAGCCTCCAGATGGCGCGGTTGCAAGGGCAAAAATAGGAAAGGCCCGGCCATTGCAAAAAGCTGTTGCGATGTAATCGCCGACTTTGTTGTTGCCCTGCGCAACCCAGGAGCCAGGGATAGGACCGCCCAGCCGTATTTTGCTACTCCAGGTGTTGCCTCCATCAATTGACGAGACAAAACCAACGGAGAGGGCGCAATTGTTGTGACAAGCGGCGGGGTAATAATAGAAGGTGAGGCCCAGGTGTGCCCCGGCGCCGGAAGTTGCCGGATCAATGCCGAAGCCTGAAACGTAATAATTAATGCCGCTTCCTACAGGTGCAATAGGGATGCGTCGCACCGGCGACCAGGAGATACCATTGGATGATGACATCATCACCAGGTCGTTTCCCTGGCAGTTCGACTCAAAACGGCAGTCCACCCACACCAGGTAAACTTTTCCGGACTGGTCAACCTGTGGCGTAAGCAAGATATTATCGGTGAAGTAGGCATTGCCGGAGAACGACGTAACAGCAGTAAGTGGAACAGCGCTGTTCCAGCTGGCTCCCCCATCGGTTGACCGGAAGACCATGATTTCCGTTTCGTGCCTGTTACTGATAGGCACAATCACCGTTCCGTTGGGCTGTACAAGCGGATAGCCACTCGTACCCGTGTCTCCATTGGCCGTGGTCTTTATAGCGCCCCAGGTTCTTCCTCCATCTCGTGATGTACTCATCTCAATCAGGTCGCCTTTCGTATAGTCATCCCATTGCGCGTAACAATTGCCGAAATAGGGGCTGCCAGGGGTGTTATCGCAGGTAATCCAATCCTTGTCGAATCCACCGTAGCTGCCGGTATCTGCAATCGCGATAGGCGTATTCCATGCTGTTCCGCCATTCGTTGACAGGCTGATCAACACCGCCGGTGCTGAAATGCCCGCTTGATTTGCCAGGAAAGCGACAGTGGCAATCATCCAGGTAGCATGCCTGACATCATAAGTGACAGAGGGGTCAGTGATACGGTCATAGGGACCGCCAGCAGGCTTTGTCGTACCTCGTAAGAAGCCATTCTGCCACGTATCGCCGCCATCGGTTGAGGTGGCCCAACCGATGTTGGAACTGCCGACATCGATAAAGCGACCAGCCTGGAATGTATCGACGATAGTATTCCCATAGGCATAGGATGAAGGCTCGACCTCCGTTCTATGCTGGCCCTCGCTGTTGCCATACGGATCGGTGCTGAGCTTGACGGGAATGTTGGGATGCGGAGTGGGTGTAGGGGTGGGTGGCATAGTAGCTTGCGGTGTATTTGTGGGCTGCGTTGGCGATCTGGAAGCCTGTGGCCGCGATTGGTGTGTATCGCCAGGGGTCGATTTTACAGACGCGAAGTTGGAGAGGAGATCGAACGTGAGGAACGTAAAAAGCGCCAGTAACAATATGACAAGAACAACTAGAAACCAGCGTTTCTGCAATAGTTCAGGCATTGGAGACCCTCCTTACCCAGCTTTCCTAATCTGAGCAAGAGTATACCACACCTCCAAAATTCACGGATAGGCTGTGCAAAAGCCATTTTCACCACGTAGTTAAGACAGCTTGATAGCAGAAGTTAAAAAAATGTTAGTTTTGGCTAAAAAATAACTTAGAGTTTTTACTGCTGACTTGTTGAATCCCAAGATTACAGTTATTGTTAGTAGGAGAAGCGCAAAGAGAAGGGAGCTTCATCAAATACGGTAACTGAAAACAGTTACTATTACCCAGGAGATGATAATTAGTTTATGCAGTTAATTAGATTTGAGAATTGCAACAGATGTTAAGCCATAAGGAATGGGCGGTGCAGGCGCTGCCCGATCAGCCGGTAACGCAGGGAATTGACTATCAAGGCCTTGTTGAAGACGTACTGGCTCTTCGTCGCAGAGTATTGGATGATGCGCTACTTCAGTTCGCCGCGCGGGCGCAAGCATTGGCGCAGATCGCAAAGCTACTGGTTGGGACCTTACGAGCCGGACATAAAGTGCTTGTTGCAGGGAACGGGGGGAGCGCTGCTGAGGCACAGCATTTTGCTGCGGAACTGGTGGGCCGATTTAAGCGCGAACGCCTACCCTATGCAGTCCTTTCTCTTACCACCGATACTTCGATCCTTACTGCTGTGGCCAACGATTATGGCTATGCCGAAGTCTTTGCGCGCCAGGTACGAGGATTCGGCCAGCCGGGCGATCTGCTGCTGCTTTTCAGTACCAGCGGCGAGTCCGAGAATCTTGTGCGTGCCGCACTGGAGGCTCAGCAATGCCTGATGAGCGTGGCAGCGATTACTGGTGATCGGTCCAGTCGCCTGGAACAAATTGCCGATATTACGCTACGCGTGCCGGTCGTCGATACGGCCATAGCTCAAGAGCTGCATATGATGGCGACGCATATTCTCTGCGATATTACCGAAACCGAACTCGCGCAGTGGGAAGTGCCAGCCTCGGTCGAAGACCGTTTCCGATTGGAACAAGAGGGCATATGAGGCGACCGGCTCTCTTTCTCGATCGCGATGGAACGCTGGTCTATCCTCGTCATTATCCATCCAGACCTGAGGAACTGTGTCTTTATGATGGTGTGGGAGAAGCACTGAGGACGTTCCAGGAAGCTGGCTTCCGGCTGGTAGTGGTAACAAATCAAGCAGGCATTGCGCGTGGGTATTTCAAGGAGGATGACCTGTGGCGCATGCATACATACCTTGCGAAGGAACTGGCGAAGTCAGGCGTTCATCTCGATGCCATCTATTACTGCCCGCACCATCCAGAGGGCGTCATCCCGGAGCTGGCTGTCGTGTGTGATTGTCGTAAGCCGCAACCGGGAATGTTGTTGCGAGCCGCCAGAGACCTGGCCTTGAATCTGCCGCGTTCATGGTTCGTGGGCGACATCCTTGATGATATCGAGGCGGGAAACAGGGCAGGTTGCCGTACCGTTCTCGTCGATCTGGGAACCGAAAAACCGCCCGCAAGCCAGTTGCGCCGTCCAAATTTTATTGCGCGCAACACTATACATGCGCTGCGTATCATCGCTGCATGCGAGCACCTTGGAGCGGCAGCGGAGCTTACCTATCGTCCACCGGCCTGGCAAGAAGACGCCGAATTAATGGGACGCATCGCACTTTAGCCCTTGAATGCACGTCATTCTGAGCACAGTGAATGTCATTCTGAGCGCAGCGAAGAATCTTCAGTCTCTGGCACTATCACATCTATACAAAAGAACGATCATTCAAACCGGTTAATGATACGAACGAGGGGAAATAATGATTGACGAGCGATGGTTGACAGTCAAAAAAGTACTGGCTGTCAGGCTTGATAACCTTGGTGACGTGCTGGTCACCACGCCTGCTTTGCATGCTATAAAAACTTCGCTGCCGCGTGCCAGTTTGACATTGCTGGCCAGCCCGGTCGGTGCCCAGGTCGCCCGTCTCAATCCTGATCTCGATGATGTAATTGTCTATCAAGCCCCCTGGATGGACCCCTGGCACAAACTGCCGCAAGATAGCCAACGCGAGCAGCAAATGATCGACCATATTCGCGAACAGCAATTCGACGGCGCCATTATTTTCACTTCGTATCATCAAAGTTCGCTGCCGGCCGCTTACCTGTGTTACCTGGCGGATATCCCGCTGCGTGTTGCCGCTTCTATTGACGGCCCCGGTTCGCTGCTAACCACGCGCCACAAACACCCGGAGCGCATGATGCACGAAGTCGAACGCGGCCTCGACCTGGTGGGTGCGATTGGCCTCACAACTGACAACCTCGACCTGGTTTTGCAGGTGCCGCAAGAGGCGCGCGCTCAATTAGCCCGGCGTTTATCTGCTGCCGACCTCGACTCGCGCCGCCCACTGATAGTTATTCATCCCGGGTGCAGCATGCCGGCCCGCACCTACCCCTGGGAAATGTACGCGCAGGTGGTCGATTTAGTAGTCGAACAGCTTGGGGCGGTAGTCGCGCTTACCGGCGCAGACGACGAGATGGCATTAGTCGAGCAAGTGCTGGATCAACTGGGACCGGAGACGCGCCAGTCCACCTTTGCTTTTGCCGGAAAACTGTCTTTCCCTGAGTTTTGCGCGCTCATCGAGGCCGCTGATTTGACCATTACCAACAATACAGGGCCGATGCATATCTCAGCAGCGCTAAAAACTCCTGTCGTGGCATTGTTTGCCCTCACCAATCCCCCTGAACAATGGGGACCCTGGCGTGTGGCTCATCGCCAACTGTATCATGATGTATCCTGCCGCATCTGCTACAGCCGCATCTGCCCTTATGGACACGAGTGCCTGCGCCTCGTCTCGCCGCAGATGGTTGTCAACGCAGCAAGCGAGCTACTCGTGCAAGCTGTAGGGGCGAGGGATGAGAACTTACCCGCCTCGAAAAATGTGCCAGGAACGGCACATCATATGTATGAAGCGCAACAAGTGGAGGTAGAGCGATGAAGGAATGGCTTGAGGCTCGTAACATACTGGCCGTGCGGCTGGACAATATCGGCGATGTCATCATGCTTGGCCCTGCCTTACGAGCGGTAAAGGAAACTTCGCCGCAGGCTCGTCTCACACTCCTGGCGAGTCCCGCCGGGGCGACCGCGGTTCCATTGCTGCCCTGGATCGATGATGTCATCACGTGGCGCCCTATCTGGCAGGATGTCGGTGGGCGCATGCCTTTTGACCCGTCACGCGAGCGCGAGTTGATCGATATCCTGGCTCAGCGCGGATTCGATGCCGCTTTGATCTTCACCTCGTTCAGCCAGACGCCGCATGTTCCCGGCTATGTCTGCTACCTGGCGGGTATTCCACTTCGTGCCGGAGAATCGAAGGAGTTCGGCGGCAGCACCCTGACGAACGAATTGAAAGGCTCGCCCGATCAACTGCACCAGGCAGAGCGAAATTTGCGCCTCGTCGAGCAGCTTGGCTTCGTCGTTCATGACCGCCAGCTCATGGTTTCCCTATCTTCAGAGGCGCGAGCAGCCGTACCGGCTTTACTCAATAACGCCGGAATCAACCCGGACAGGCCATATCTGCTGCTTCATCCGGGCGCCAGCGCGCAGGCCCGCCGCTATCCACCAGAACGCTATGGCGTGCTCGCTCGTCTGTTGACCCGGCGCGGCTGGCAGGTGCTGGTAACCGGCGTTGAACGCGAAGCGGCGTTGATCGAAGAGGTCATTGAACATGCGCCCCAGGCCCATTCCCTGATTGGTGGAACCACACTGGCTGAATATGCTGCCCTCGTCGAGAGCGCGGCTCTCGTCATCTGCAATGATACCCTGCCCATGCATCTTGCCGATGCCCTGAGAACTCCGGCAGCCGTCCTGTTCTCCGGTACCGACTTCGAGGAGCAATGGCGTCCAAGAGCAACGCGCGCGCGGTTGCTGAGGCGAAACACCTCCTGCCACCCTTGTTATCTCTTTACCTGCCCTATCGGCCAGCCCTGCCTCGACATCTCGCCCGAAGAGGTAGTCGAAGAGGTTGAATCCTTACTGACCTCGCTGCCCGATTCGCGTAGGGACGAACCCATGAGGTCTCCCGTTGGCAGCCGTCCAGAATTGGATGGGAGTGTGGATGTATGTTAAGCAAGGAAAGGGAAATACGGCGTATCGCCATCTTCCGAGCGCTCCAACTCGGCGACCTCCTGGTGGCTGTACCGGCATTGCGCGCGCTTCGCGAACGATTTGCTTGCGCCGAAATAACACTCATCGGCCTTCCCTGGGCGGCCTCATTTGTACGGCGCTTCAGCCGCTACATTGACCGCTTTGTTGAATTTCCCGGCTTCCCCGGTATTGACGAAGTGGAAGTCAATCCCAAGCGTACCGCGCGTTTTCTCGCGCAACAGCGGGCCTACAGTTATGACCTGGTCATCCAGATGCATGGAGATGGCACCGCCAGCAATCCGTTCGCGCTTCAACTTGGAGGAGATGTAACGGTTGGCTACTTTCAAGGCAAACGACCCGCTAGATTGACGCTCGGTCGAAAGTACCCACAGCACCTCTCAGAAATTGAGCGCAATCTCGCGTTAGTCCGATTGCTCGGTTGCCGCGACGTTGATCCCAGGCTGGAGTTTCCATTGTACAACCAGGATTACGCGGAGGCATCGGCGTTGCTCCAGCGGCTCCCCCTGGCGACGCGCCCCTGGATTGGCATTCATGCAGGCGCCCGACCGCCGTCTCGCCGCTGGCCTGCCGAATACTTTGCCCGGCTCGCCGACACATTCGCGCAACGCTTTAATGCACAGGTAATCTTGACCGGAGGTCCTGCTGAAGAGCCAATTGTACAGAAAGTCGTAGATTTGATGGCTACATCGCCGTTGAATATAGCGGGACAAACTTCGCTCGGTGGCCTGGCCGCCTTAATCAGCGAATTGGACCTGTTCATCAGCAACGATACCGGCCCTGCCCATATCGCGAATGCTCTCGATGTGTCCAGCGTCACCATCTTTGGCCCGGCGGATTACCGGCGCTGGGCGCCGCTCGATCAAGAGCGGCATCGCGTCATCCGGCGCCCGGTAGCATGCAGTCCCTGCGGTTACTGGGATTGTCCTATCGATCATCGCTGCCTGCGCTGGATTCATCCCGACGAGGTTGCAGAGGCGGCAATATCCTTGCTGTCGCCTGTCATAGCAGAACATTCGACTATAGTGAAAGGTGTGTGAAGGTATTCCATGCGGCGTCTCAACATATTGATCTGGCATATTCATGGTAGCTATCTCAATACCCTGGCCCGGCTCGACCACAACTGGTACCTGCCCATCAAACCCGGTCGCCCGGAGGGATATGGCGGTCGCGGCCCAACATTCGACCTGCCCGATTACGTGCGCGAAGTTCCAGCAGAGCAGGTGCGGAATCTCGATCTTGACCTCATCATCTATCAAACGCCGAAGAATTACTTCGAGGATCAATTCGAGCTATTGAGTTCGGAACAACGCCGCCTGCCGAAAATCTACCTGGAACACAACACGCCCAAACCCAATGCCGTCGACACGCGTCACCCGATTGACGATCCCGATGTCCTGCTTGTGCATGTCACCCACTACAACCGGCTGATGTGGGACAACGGACGTACCCCAACCATCGTTATCGAACACAGCGTAGCCATTGACCCTACAATTCGCTACAGCGGGCATCTTGAGCGCGGTATTACCGTCGTCAATGGCATGCAGAAGCGGCCCCGCGTTGCCGGCTACGACCTGTTCCTACATGCCAGACAGAAGGTGCCCCTGGACGCTGTAGGAATGGAGACCGAGGCGTTCGGTGGCCTGGGAGATATCCCATACCGCGAATTACATCATCTCGTGGCAGGATACCGCTTCTTATTCAGCCCGATTCGTTATACCAGCCTGCCCCTGGCTGTGATCGAGGCCATGACCATCGGTATGCCGGTCGTCGCCCTGGCGACAACAGAACTGCCAACCGTCATCGAAAATGGTAAAACCGGCTATGTGTCCTGCGACCTCGATACACTTGTCAACCAAATGCGCTCTCTACTCGTGGATAAAGAGAAAGCCTACCAGTTAGGGGAGAATGCGCGAGCCGTTGCTCGTGAGCGGTTCGGCCTTGATCGTTTCATCCACGATTGGAACCACGCATTTGAAATGGTTATGCCAGCAGCATGGATGCGCTGAGAACTGCTTTTCTGACCGGATGAGTGCGAGCGGCGTTTCCGGTCGGAATAAGATCAGTAATGCCACCTTGTGGCATGGAGAGGATACCGAATGAATATGGATCGACCAACACGGATTGCGTTTTTAAGTGAGCATGCCAGTCCCACTGCCATCCTGGGAGGAGCCGATGCAGGTGGGCAAAATGTCTACGTGGACGAGGTCAGTCGTAACCTGGCGCGTCGAGGGTACGCCGTCGATGTCTTTACTCGCCGTGATAGTATCGAAACTCCCGAAGTCATCGAGTGGGGCCCTGGCGTTCGCGTCATACACCTCAAAGCCGGGCCATTACAACCGCGTCCCAAGGATGAGCTCTGGCCGTTCATGCCCGAATTTCGTGACTCCTTCCTCGAATTTATGCAGCGCGATGAAGTTCATTACGACCTGCTGCATGGCAATTTCTGGATGTCTGGATGGGTCGCGGGCGAGCTACGGCAGCGACTCGGTATTCCCGTCATTCAGATCTTCCACGCTATGGGCAAGACCAAGCGCCGGCATCAGAAAAAAGTCGATACCAGCCCGGGCGACCGTATCAAGATCGAAATGGAGGTCATCCGCCAGGTTGATAGACTGATTGCCCAATGTCCAAACGAACGCACGGAACTGGTCGATGATTACAAAGCTGATCCCGCCAAAGTCGTCATTATCCCCTCTGCCGTTAACACCCGTGTCTTCAAACCCGTGCCGCGGGAAGAGGCCCGGCGGTGTATCGGATTGCCTGTAGAGGGCAACGTTATCGTCTATGTTGGGCGCATGCTGCCGCGTAAGGATATTCGCAACATCGTGCGCGCCCTCGCTGTATTGCTAAAACAGGATACAGGCGCTGCAAAGGCATCTTGCCGGCCAATCACCCTCCTGGTCGTGGGAGGTGAAACAGAGGAGCCAGACCCGGTTGCCACACCTGAAATCGGAGAGTTACAACAACTCGCCGCGGAACTCGGCGTCACCGATTTTGTGCGCTTCGCAGGCAAGCGGCAGCCGAATGAGCTGCGTTATTACTATAGCGCTGGAGATGTAACCGTTACCACGCCCTGGTATGAGCCATTCGGTCTCACTCCACTGGAATCCATGGCCTGCGGTCGCCCCGTGATTGGCTCAGCCGTCGGCGGTCTCACATTTACCATTAAGGATGGCGAAACCGGTTTTCTCGTCCCGCCGCGCAATCCAGAAGCGCTCGCTGGCCGCCTGCGTGATCTTCTCACTCAACCCGGCTTATGCGAGCAGATGGGCCATGCCGCCCGGACGCGTGTGGAACATGAATTTACCTGGTCAATCGTTGCCATGCGCACCGCCGCCCTCTATGATGCAGTCCTCGCCGAGCGTATGCATGAAACATTGCCGGTAGAAAGCCTCTCACTTGCCGTGTTGCCAAAGGCATCAATGTCGGATGACACCTTTACAGGAGGTAGAGACCTTGGCGCGAGTTGATGTCCTGATACCCACCTATGCTCGCAAAACCGGCCTCGCCGTTGTTCTAACCAGCCTGCTCGGCCAGACGTTTACTGATTTCGACGTCATCATCTCGGATCAGACAGACGACGACTTTTCGTACCTCGACAGCATCGAAATTACTACGCTGGTTCAGGCCCTGCGCTGGCATGGTCACGACGTGCAATTGCACCGTCACCTGCCGCGCAAAGGCCTCGCCGAGCAGCGCAACTTCCTGCTCGAACAGAGTCATGCTCCATATGTCCACTATCTCGATGATGATGTGCTGCTCGACCCGCCCGTCATGGAGCGTATGCTGCGCGTGCTCGAGGCGGAGAGATGCGGCTTCGTCGGCTGTCCCGCCACCGGTCTCGGCTACCTCAATGACGTGCGACCTCACCAGCAACACATCGAACTCTGGACCGGCCCCGTCCAACCAGAACCTTTTACTGCCAGCACCATTCCCTGGGAGCGCCACGCCGTCAATAACGCCGCCAATCCATTGCACCTCGAACAACAACTCGTCCACGCCGGCGGCATTGTCCGCTATAAAGTTGCCTGGGTCGGCGGTGCCAATATCCTCTTCGACCGTGCCAAACTTCTCGACGTCGGCGGCTTCTCCTGGTGGCAGCGACTCCCGCCCGTCCATGCAGGAGAAGAGGTCGTCGTCCAATTCCTCTTGATCCGCAAATATGGTGGCTGTGGCATCCTCCCCAGCGGTACCTATCACCTCGGCCTGCCCACCACCGTCGAAGATCGCACCTCCAACGCCACCGCCCTCTTCGAGCAACTCATCGAGGAATTTCATGTCTACCTACCCGTCCACGTAAATGAACATGCCGGCGGGTAACCCGTAGGGGCCGATTGATCGTACACAGCGCCGATTTATCGGCCCGCCGTGGTTTCGCCACGGGATGGCTGTAGGGGTCGATTGATCGTACACAGCGCCGATTCATCGGCCCCCATGCGAATTACCACAATAACTTATAAACGGCATTATCGCCCTTGGGGCCTCGGCTTCTCCCGCCTTGCCCCAAAAAACGAAGCACTCAAAAACAAAGGAGCAAACACATGCAAGAAAATATGTTGAAAGACAAAGTAGTCCTCGTCACCGGAGCCGGCAGCGGCCTTGGTGAAGCCACCGCCCGCGCTTTTGCAGCCGCCGGTTGCGCCGTTGCCTGCATCGATATCAACGAAGCCGCCGCCCAACGCGTCCAACATGACCTGCAGGCGCAAGATACTCAGAGCATCGCCTTGCAATGTGATGTCAGCAATGCGCAGGCTGTCTCCAATGTTGTCAGCACCGTCCAGCAGCGCTTCGGGCGGCTCGACATTGTCGTCAACTGCGCCGCCATCGACCACACGCTTTCCGTCGAAGATATGTCCATTGAGCAGTGGGACCAGGTCATCGCCGTCAACCTGCGCGGCCCCTTCTTATTCGCCAAAGCCGCGCTGCCCATCATGCGCGAGCAGCATTCCGGCCATATCATCAACATCGCCTCCACCGCCGCTACCCGCGCCTGGGCCAACGCCTCCGCCTATCATGCCTCCAAGTGGGGACTCGTGGGCTTCAGTCGCGGCCTCGGCGTCGAGGGCAGACCCTATGGCATACGCGTTACCACCATCATCCCCGGCGGCATGCGCACGCACTTCTTCGACCGCTTCGTCGACCAGGGCATCCCTATGCCCGAACAGGCAAATTTACAGGACCCGGCCAACGTCGCGCAGGTGATCGTCTTCGCGGCCCAGGTGCCACCCGAATCGGCCCTGCAAGAAGTCATCATTACGCCTTTGACCGAGACGAGCTGGCCATGATGATGAAATTTAGCGAATAATGAGGGGATAGCACGGCGGGCCGATCAATCGGCCCGCGTCCATTGCTAGATTATTTTGTCAAACACCATGATCGGCCCACAGGTGAGAAACCAGCCCCTGCCGAACTCTTGTATCAAACTCCATCATTAGTCCCGGAAAGTGATCGTCTCGTCGCGATCTGTCCCAAACGGTGAAAACGCCTGTTACACCCTCTTCACGCTATTGCGAAAGAATGAGGTATTCATCTCGCTCTTCTTTGATTTTCTTATACTCATTGTTGTTGCATGAAGATCATTGCCTTTCCTATTCAGCGTCTCATTTCAGCTGCATTTGCAACCGAAATGAAGAATAACACAGTTCAAGTCATTTACCAGTTATTCCGTCAAACTTCCTCATCCCACCTCATATTTTGGCCTGCATGTTGTACAGGTTCGCATACACACCGTTCAAAGCGAGTAACTCCTCGTGTGTACCCTGTTCGGCGATCCCGGCGTCAGATAACACGACTATTCTTTGTGCATTGCGGATGGTTGACAAACGATGCGCAATCACAAGCATAGTGCGGTTATTGGCTAACTTCTCTAATGAATCCTGCACAGCCCTTTCGCTTTCATTATCCAGCGCGCTCGTCGCCTCATCAAAAATGATAATTGGCGGATTTTTGAGGAAGACACGCGCGATACTCAAGCGTTGCTTTTGCCCGCCTGAGAGTTTGACGCCGCGCTGACCGATATCCGTATCATAGCCATCCGGTAACGCCATAATGAAATCGTGCGCGTGCGCCTTTTTGGCCGCGTTGATGATTTCTTCCCGGCTGGCGTCAAGTTTCCCGTAACGGATATTATCCGCGACAGTTCCGGCAAACAGGTACACATCTTGCTGGACAATCCCGATGTTCCTGCGCAGCGAGCGTAAGGTCACTTCCCGGATATCCCGCCCATCCAGCAATATTTTCCCCGCGTTCACATCGTAGAAACGCGGAATTAACGAGCAGAGCGTTGTTTTGCCAGCGCCGGAAGCGCCAACCAGGGCCACGTATGCTCCCGCCTGTATCTCCAGCGAGAGGTTCTTCAGGACATCCTTCTGGTCTTCTTTATACCTGAAGCTGACATCTTGAAACTCTATATGGCCCCGCACCTGTCTCAGATCAATCGCGTCTTCCGCGTCTTGGAGATCAGGCACAATCTCCATCATGTCCATAAAGCGGTGAAACCCGGTAATTCCTTCCTGGTAGAGCCTGCCAAAATTGACTAATTTCTGGATGGGGTCTATCAGGATACTGATGCATAAGAGGTACGTCACCAGGTCGGCCACATCCAGGGAAGCGTGAACGATGGCAATGCCGCCAAAGATGATCACACTGATGGTAATGAGCTGCGTGAACGCCATCAATCCGCCGGAAAAGTACGCCTCGCTTTTATAACCTTCGTTGCGGCTTGCCAGGAAACGCCGGTTGGCGTAGGCAAACTTGCTTGTTTCAATATCTTCGTTGGTAAACGACTTGACCACGCGAATGCCCGCGAGCGTATCTTCAACCTGCGCGTTAATATCGCCGATCCTGTCCTTGCTGCTGCGTAACGCCCTGTTCATCTTCTTATTGAAGTACAGCGCGAAAACGGCCATCACCGGCAAAAAGAGAAAGACGATCAGCGTCAGCGCGATATTGATCTTCACCAGGATAATGAAGGCGCCCACGACCGTCAAACAGGTAACGACGATATCCTCAGGCCCATGATGATACAATTCGGCCAGCGCGAATGTATCATTGGTAATCCGGGTCATTAATTGCCCTGTTCTTTGTTCATCGTAAAAGCTGAACGAGAGCTTTTGATACTGCTCGAATAGTTCACCGCGCATGTCGCTTTCCATCCTGGCGCCCATCATATGCCCTTGAAAGTCAATGAAGATGGTACACAGCGTATAGATACCAACCAGCGCCAGCATGAGCGCGCCCATCAGGTAGATATCATCCAGCTTCTGAGGCGAATTGCTTGCTAAGATGTTTTTAATGATGTATTGCGCGCATAACGGCAGTAGCAGCATAATCGCTGATACAATCAGCGCGCAGGCCATATCCGCGAGAAACAGGCCCAGGTATGGTTTGTAGTACGACAAAAATTTTTTACCGCGCGAGCGTGCAGGCGCCATCGCACCCCGTGCAGAGCTAGCTTTTCCCGCGGCAAGATCATTTGCCGGGGGCTGCACAGGCGGTTCTGTCGTAATCGAATCGGTTGATTGCAAAAGGATGCTCCTCATAGTCGTGTTTGAACAATCGCAAATGACACAAACATCTCACCCCACAGCAAAAACAAACAGGTGGGGTCAGTGAATGAGGATACGCGCGACAAGGAGTTCCAGCACAAGAGGAAGCGAAGTGGAAGACAGGATCATCCTGATTAGATGACGTTTATGGAGATTGAGAAGAGGATGCATTTTCTAATAATCGAGAACAATGGGACGCGAAGGGATAGTTCAACGTCTATATTTTCCCGGCATCCTCGCTATAACTCCATGCCTTCATACTGGATATCGATGTTGCGCGACGTGCGCTTTTGCTCATCTTTCTACCTCCTTTCCAGACTGGCGGCGCGGAAAAGTGTGCGCCAGGGACAATAACGTTTGCAGGGTGATGATACCATGTGGGAGAGGAATGGTCAACTATAACATCTGCTGAGTGGAGGTTATAGAGAGTCTTTTGTCTGCTTTTGGTTGTTCATATTGTTATACCTGTTAGGATGGCTATGTAGATAGAGACAGATATATGAACAAGGGAGTTATGTAATATAAGGCAAGCAGAGTACCAAAACGAGCCAGGTGAGGCTTCGGTATGGATATATCAGCGGGTATACAAGAACTTGAGTGGATACAACAAGCTAGTAGGAGTGATCAAGAGGCGTTTCGTTGTCTTGTACACTCCTATAAAGCCCTGGATATGGAGGAACTAGTATGAGCAATCAACGCCATGTTACCGGGAACTCTGCTTATCCAGATACCCCTCATGAAAAAATGGTTCTTTTGCTGGACGCCTATTCCACCGGTGAGCTTGAGAGGAATGAGCAGGAAGCAGTAGAAAAACATCTGGCTACTTGTCGTGAGTGTCAGCACCTGTTAGCAACAGTTCAACATTTTCGGGGGCTTTTCACCAGGCTCCCTGCTTATGATCACGAGCATAATCAGGATGGAGAGACTGTACAGATGCCGTATGATGAGGAGCCCTTTCCGCTTACTAGCCGGGTTCTCGATGAAATTACGATAAAAAGAGAAAAAAAGATGAGGCGGGAGCCAATTGCCGGGATATTACAAGAGAATCACACGAAAAATAGAGGACCTGGCCAGAGGACCTGGCGAACTTCTCTGCCTCTCATTGCATCTATACTTTGTCTCTTGCTGCTCGGCAGTTCCCTGCTTCTGGTACTTCCCTATTTCCGCCAACCGTCGTCTGGCCCAGGAACCGGTGAATCTCGACCGCCAACACTTGTTTGGCAGAGGCAACAGGAGCAGTTCCTGGCTCAAAATACCGAGGCTACATTCAGCATTAAGTATATGGACATTACTAATCAGGAGTTTCGTTTCTTCTATGCATTTCGTTCTGCCGGTGAAAAGATTCCACATGTTGAGGTTGTATCATACCTGTCATCTGATCCTAATACTTCTACCACATTGCCGACCACCATCCAATCGTTCGGATCCGTTGGCTCATTTAATGTTGGTGTTGTCCGCGCTCGTGGATTGAACAGGGTTGGTCAAATTATTACGCTCCAAATAACTCTTCCAGGGAAAAGTACACCTGCCTGGCATTTGGCCCCACTCAAGCAACTATTCAATTATCCCTTCGATAGCTCTCGTACATACTGGGGGTTCCCTATTGAACAGGCAGAGCTTCCAGCTGTTCTTTGGTACGGGCCGGTCACGAAGGCGTATGTTGCTTTCTTCAAGAACACGGTCACAGGTGTACACCTTTTTGTACGAATCGATGATCCTGTTGCGGTGAAGATCATTACTCAGAAAGAGTATCTTGCGATTGCCGGACAACAAAACTTTTTCTGACAATTTGCGCCTGACTATTCTTTCATCCTTCAATGCCCCTAACATTTCTACCTTTAGTAGCATCGTGAACTTGCAGGTAATCACTCGTAAACATGCCGGAGTTCGCGAATACGTTTCTTTGTCCCTGCCATGTATCATGAACACCTCGTTCCCTTTCACCAGAATCGTTTACCTTTAAGCCATCGTCGCTCAATCTATCAACATCCACAACCGCATGACCCACACGATTCATCAGAAGACAAGGGTAAAAGAAAGCTTGCAAAACATTTATGAGCATTGTTAGGTAGCCAGGATACACTAAATAGAGAGAGCAATCATGACCATATCACCTGGTGAACATGAAGGATCAAACCTGATCCTGTCATTCTGAGCGAAAGCGAAGAATCTCTGGCTCGCTGGACATGGATTCTTCGTTTCACTCAGAATGACATGCTATGAGCGATGCGATCCTGGTTGTCACAGTTCATTAGGGGCCATAGTTCTATGCCCCTTTTGAAATACTGAATCGTTCTTCTTTCTTTTTATGGTCATGGCAGCCGGAAAACTATTTGCGCCACATACTCAACAATAAAGTCGAAGGATGATGCTATGAAAATCGCAATAACTGGCGGAGCCGGCTTTGTTGGTTCCCATATCGCAAGCGCCTACCTGGATGCCGGCCACGATGTCTTTATCATTGATAGCCTGGTAGCCGGCTCCGCACAGGCCATAGACTCGCGCGCCCGCTTCTATCAGCTTGATATTCGTGATAGCAAACTCGAAATGATTTTACGCAATGAGCGGCCCGATATCCTCAGCCATCACGCGGCACAACGACAATACGGGCCATTTCCCCTTGGACAATCGCCGCTGACCGATGCCGATATACATATTCGCGGCCTCTTGAATGTCCTGGATAGCTGCGTCAATGCCCATGTCACTAAAATTATCTTCGCCTCAGCGGGAAATAGCCTCTATGGGCAAATTGATATGGCAGAGTGTCTGGCGGACGTAACTCTCATCAAGGAAGATGCGCCGCTCTGCCCGCGCCGTCCTTTCGATATCAGCAAGGTCGCCGGTGAATCCTATGTCCGCTACTACACGCTTAATTATGGTCTAAAACATACCATCTTACGTTATGCCGATATCTATGGTGAAACACACTCCGAACTGGCCCAGCATCCCCTGACCTACTTTATTGCTATGCTGGCGGAAAATCGTCGCCCGGTCATTCGCGGTAGTGGCAATGAAATCCGTGATCACATCTTCATTGATGATGTCGTGCGCGCCAATCTCAGCGTATTGGAACGCGGCAAGAATGCCACACTCCACATCAGTTCTGGACATGGCTATACACTCAACCAGTTCTATGTTGCCGCCGCTCGCCTCTTAGAGAGCGACCTCTTGCCCGTCTACGTTTCCGGTCCATTGACAGAACCGCCGGCAATTGCGCTCGATAATACCCTGGCGCAGAAGCTTCTGGGATGGCAGCCCCGCATTTCCTTCAGCGAAGGCGTGCGGCTGGCCGTTGAACGATTGGGGGGTGCGGGTGCTGACGTGCAGCCGGATGTTGTTGCTATCCCCATTGAGTCTACGGCTGAGCGACGAGCTGCGCTCGCGCTTGCGTGATCGAACAAAAAACTTGAGGTGTCAGAGGATGCGAAGCCGATCAATCGGCGGTGCCCGCAATAAATTGGGGCCTACGGCTGTGCCGTGGGGGTCGGGCAGTCCTGTCTGGGGGACAGGCATACCGCGCCCATCGCCGATTGATCGGCCCTCTGTGGGGTCATATAATTTTCAAAATCCCTTATCGTAACCCATAGAGCCATTCAAAGCCAATCAATCTCGCCCTTAGCTGTTCCCTACTTTCTCCCGATCAAATGCTTAATCGCCGCTATCGTCTCAGGAACCGCCAATGGTATCGAGGCGAGCGTCATCACATCTGCCAGAATGCAGTAGCTGCACAGGACTTTCTGTTGAGTGACCTGGTTGATGAAAAGCCTGGCGGACTGGTAGGCATCAAAGCCGATTTTGGCCGCCATCGCCAGGGGTATCCACGGTTGCCGTTCGGCGCGGTACATGCCACCCATCGCGGCCAGGGCAGCGGTCGCCGTATAGTTGCCGATGGCCAGAATGCCATCCGGTATTTCCAGCAGCTTATACGCTTCCGCCGAGGCATCCACCTTGTCGGCATTCAATCCAGGGATGGGCGGCTCCGGCAGGTGCGGGATGATACCGGTCTGGTAGAGCGCGATCATGCCCATGGAACCGGCGGCCAGCAGCGAGAGACCGATGATGCCGCGCCTTTGGGATAAGTAATGGCCGAAGCCGTGGCGCAGTTGCTCGCTCAGTACCTCGGCCTGTTCCGAGCTTTCCATGATCTTCAGCATTTATTTGCTCCTCCAGAAGAGTGTAGCTCCGATGACGCCGAATAGGCCCACTCCGGCCAGAGCGAGCGGGGCCATGTGCATATCGGCCCAGAGCTGCCAGCTGCGGTTCATGGCTCGCGAATCGAATGCGCCGTGCGCGCCATGGTCGCCGCCACCCTTGCCATCGACCGGCTCCCACAGGTTGTTGGGACGATTGGGGTTCTCCGGCTCGTTCGTCTGCTGCGACTTGTAGCCGGTTTTGCCCAGGTACCAGTCGCCGAATCCCGGCAGGATTTTGTTCCCCTGGATCACGATCACCGTCGAGAGGCCAATGAACATCTGCCGGCGGTAGTGGTCGGCGAGATAGGTGATCGCATCGGCGATGATCTCCGGCTGGTAGATCGGCGGCACGGGCTGCGCCTTGTGAGGCAGCCGGCTCTTGACCCAGCCAAACTGGGGTGTGTTCACCGCCGGCAACTGCACCATGCTGATCTTCACATTGCTCTTATCGTGAATCAGCTCGCAGCGTACTGACTCCGTAAAGCCCTGAATGGCGTGCTTCGAACCGCAGTAGGCCGATTGCAGTGGTATGCCGCGATAGGCCAGCGCCGAGCCGACATTGATAATTCTGCCCGAATCACGGGGCAGCATGCGTTTCAGAGCCGCCAGCGTGCCATAGACCTGTCCCAGGTAGGTCACTTCGGTAACGCGCTTGTACTCTTCCGGCTTCATCTCCTTAGCCGGTGAGAAGACCGAGGCCATCGCCACATTGACCCAGATGTCAATGGGGCCAAACGCCTGCTCAACCTTTGCCGCGGCATTTTCGACCTGCTCGGCATCGGCCACATCGGTCTCTACGATCAGCGCCTTGCCGCCCAGGCGCTCGACATCTTTTTTCGCGCCCTCTAATCCATCGATGCCGCGGGCCAGCAGTCCAATATGCGCGCCCCGTTTCGCGAAAGCTCGTACCGTGGCACGCCCTACACCGGCGGATGCGCCGGTGATAACTACAACTTGTGGTTTATTTGATTGCATGGTAAAAAATCCTGTTTCTAGCACCCTGTCAGGTGATACTACTTCATTTCTCCATTTTTCGGGATGAAAAGTTCATCTTTCCGGCTCATCCTCAACCGCAATCATATCCTTTTTATCTGTCCCTTTCCTGGCTTCCATATCCACTACCTCCCAGCGCGAGTTTCCATCTTCGCGCCAGAAGCGAATGGTGACGGAACAGGGGCCGACCTGCATATGCTGTAACTCGATGGAAGGTATCCAGTCGGGCAGCGTTGGTTTCACGTACAGGCGTTTATTGGGCGCGTCGGCGCGCAGGCCCAGCATCGTGCGAATCATGTGGAAAATGCTGCCCGTCGCCCAGGCCTGCGGTATATTGGCACCGCCCGGATAGAGCACCGGAAAATCTTCGGCGCCCTCGCGGTGCGTTCCGGCGAATACCTCCGGCGGTCGAAACGACTCGAAGCGATCGATGGCGTCGAAAATGCCGCGAATCACTTTATTCGCCTCGTCAACCAATCCATAGCGCTTGAAACCCGCGGCAATGATGCCATTATCCTGCGGCCACACCGATCCCAGCTGGTACAGGTACGGATTATAGGCCGGATTTTTAGCCGACAGCGTGCGGATGCCCCAGCCCGACCACATATCTTCTTCTAACAGTCTGTGCGCCGTCCGTTCCGCCTTCTCAGGGTCAGCAATGCCGCTCCACAACAACTGGCCGGCATTCGAGGCAATAGAAGTGACCAGCTTCTTATGCGGGTCAAGCGCGTAAGCAAAACAGCCCTCATCCTCCATCCAATACACCTGGTTGAACTTGTGTTTGAGCTCATCGGCCTGCTGTTGTAAAGCTTTGGCCCGCTCATCATCGCCCAGCACCGCGAAAATTTCGGACATACGCGTTTTGGCATCATACACATACCCCTGCAATTCGCAGGTGCCCTTGGGCTGTTTCACCTGGCTACCGTCGGCATAGACCACCGCGTTTCCGGCATCCTTCCAGGAAAGGTTCTCGTAACCAAGCGAGGAGAAGGTTTTGTATTCCTGGAATCCATCCCCATCCAGGTCGCCATAGTGATCGATCCAGTTCAGGCAGCCCTCGACAGTCTTGCGCAATTTTTTCACCAGGTCCAGGTCGCCTGTCCAGCGATAATATTCGGAAAGCACGATCAGGTACAGGATCGTGGCATCCGCCGTGCCATAATAGGGATAAAAAGGAATTTTATGAAAGTGCGATAATTCGCCGGAGCGTAGTTCATGCATGATCTTACCTGGCTGCGCGTCGCGCCAGTCATCGCGTTCCTGTGCCTGGTGCTGTGCCAGGCGTTCCAGCGCCCCGCGCGCGAAATCGGCAGAGACGGCCATGTTCTGATAAGAAACCGTCAGGCTGTCGCGCCCAAAGAGCGTCACGAACCAGGGCACACCCGCGGCAGGCACCCAGGCATCCGGTGAAACATCCATGTCATAGATGCGCAGCGCCCCCATATCGTCTACCGCCTGGCGATACGTCTTGTAGAGGTCATCGTTGGGAGTCGCGATATCGGTAACCGAATCTTGCCAGTGCTTTTGCCGTTCGTCGTAGTCGCTGCGCTCCTGGCTCTTGGTTGGTGGCGTCGCGCCTGCCGAGGATGAGCCTTTTTGCCCAAAACTGCAACTTTTCGGATTCGGCTTGCTGACATGCTGCCCATGCTCAAGGATAAAATCACCGCACACCTGCCACTTCTCATATTGCTTCAACTCAATCTCGAAGTAGATACGCCCGTTCGCGTATCCAACCGCTGAGTTCGTGTTCATTATCTGGTAAATCAGCCCGCGGTGGAAATCCTCGTGATCGTAGTTGGTCCTGAGCTGCAGTTTTTTCTCATCCCATACCGTGCGTTGTTTGCCGCGCTGCACGATATCCTTATTCTTCACCTCAAAGATGTCCGCGAAATCGGAGCGGATGCCCAGTTCTAGCAGAAATTTCACCTGCTTCCCGCTATAATTCACAAGCTCCAGTTCCTCGTGGATGCCCTCGCTAACAGTGCGATTGATCGTCAAGCCCAGGGTATGCGCGCCAATTGTGCCTCCCTCAGTATCAATAATGGGATTAGTCAGGTGAAAACGCGAGGCATAGAAAACGATCTGACTTGAATTGATCACTTCCCACGGCACGCGGTTGATATAGATTTTGTAAAAGCTAATAAAACGTGTATCAAGGGCATACACCCCCTGATCGCTGTCGGTATTGATATAGCCATGTTTATCGGTGACCATAAAGGTCCGCCCCTGGCTGATCGTAATAACCGGAGGCCCTACTTTTATCTCGATGGTCATTGTTGAGCAACCTTTCTCTTGCCCGCGGTCTGCGGAAGCGAATTTTGAATCTGTCCCGAGTCCAGGAGCCGCTGGCAGGCGGGACTTCCGATGATGATGCGAGAATTTTTCTGGAATGTGAGATAAATCCAGGCATACTGGAGCAACACTAAAAGACGATTTCTAAAACCTATCAAAAAGTAGATGTGGACGAGCAGCCAGAAAAACCAGGCCAGCACCCCCGTAAAACGAATCATCCCGATATTGACCACTCCGAATGCTCGCCCTACGACCGCCAGGGTGCCCTTATCCACATAATGAAAGGGCCTGCCATACAGTTTTCCGCTCATCCTGTTCACTATTTGCGACGCTACATATGTTGCTTCCTGAATGGCGACGGGAGCAACCCCAGGCAGGCGTTTGCCATTCTGTGTCACTGTTGCCGTATCACCTATCACGAAGATGTTGGCATGGCCCGGCACGCTCAGGTCACGCTCGACTTTGACACGCCCATCGTGATCGGTGGGAGCATTGAGCCACTGACCGGCAGGTGAGGCCTTCACACCGGCGGTCCAGATCACATTTTCCACCGCGACACGTTCGTCGCCGATTTTCACACCATGCTCGTCAATTTCAGTGACATGGACGCCGGTGCGGATTTCTACCCCCATCTCGCGCAATTTCGCGCTGACTTTGCGCGTGAGTGAGGTCGGGAATGAAGGCATGATCCTGCCTTCACCCTCAACGAGGATGATGCGCGCCGATGACGGACGAATATGGCGGAAATTGCCTGACATCGTCATGTGCATCAAATCCGCCATGGCTCCCGCCAGCTCAACTCCCGTAGGCCCGCCCCCGACCAGCACAAATGTCAGGTGCTGCCTTCGTTTCTCCAGGTCGGCTTCGCGCTCGGCGGCCTCGAACGCTGCCAGGATCGTATCGCGAATCCCCACTGCCTGCTCTAACGTTTTCAGGCCAGGGGCAAGCCGTCTCCATTCTTCGTGCCCGAAGTAATTGTTCGTAGCGCCCGTGGCCACGATCAGGTAATCATAGGGAACAGACTCGTCACCCATCAGGACGTGCTGTCCCTCTATATCGATGCCCGTCACTTCTGCCATCAGTACCTCTGTATTCGCCTGGTACTTGAGAATATCGCGAATGGGCGAGGAAATGTCATCAGGAGCCAGGCCGGCCGTGGCGGCCTGGTAGAGCATCGGCTGAAAGAGGTGATAATTATTGCGGTCAATGACCGTTACATGAACGGGCGCATTTGCAAGTGCCTTTGCCGCCTGTAACCCTCCAAATCCGGCGCCCACAATCACGACTCGCGGTCGTGATCGGGCTGGCTCTTGTGGCTCACCGGCATTGGTATTTGCCTGCGTTGATCCTATCATATTCACTCCCATATATTCTTCCCACTGTATAGAAAAGGTTAATACGTGTATAAACTGTCCATAAGGCCGATCATGTGTTTTCGCAAATACATCCGGCAATAGTTGGTTTCCCGCGGGGGCCGATAAATCGGCCCCCGCGCGGTTCCCTAACCAATTAATCGAGCCCGATAATGTTTAACAACCCTTTACCGGTTAGAAAAATTCATCAGGCTATTGCTTCGCTCGTCCTACAACGCCCCCGTATTGACCGATAGTCCGCCATCGATAATATAGGTCGAACCTGTCACATACGATGCCGCGTCTGACGCCAGGTAGACCGCCAGCCTGCCGACTTCCCAGGGCTGTCCCATGCGATGCAGCGGAATTTCGTCGAGCAACGCCTGCATCTTCTTGGGGTCGGCCTTGACATCGGCATCAATCGGCGTATCGATCGCGCCCGGCCCGATATTATTGACCGTAATGCCGTAGGGCGCCAGTTCCAGGCAAATCGTGCGCATCAGCATGCGCAGCCCGCCCTTCGCGCAGCAATACGGCACGTTTTGTGGCATCGCCAGGTCTTCATGAACCGAAGAGATGTTGATGATGCGCCCGGGTATCTTGTTCTTGATCATCTCGCGCGCCGCGGCCTGGGCGCAGAAAAACGCGCCTTTCAGATCAATACTCACCACCTTGTCGAACATCTCCTCCGTCACATCCACGAAAGGACTATGTATCTCCATGCCGGCATTATTGACCATAATGTCGAGCCGCCCAAAATGCTCGACCGTCTGCTGTACCAGGCTCATGCACTGCTGGTACTGCGAAACATCGGCCTGGATCACGAACGCCTTGCCCCCGCTCTGTTCGATGGTGTTGAGGACTTCCTGGGCCGCCTTCTGGTTGTGCGCGTAGTTAACGACCACGCTTGCCCCCTCTTTCGCGAACTCAATCGCAATGCCGCGACCAATACCGCTATCCGAGCCGGTAACAAGGGCCACTTTTCCGTCTAACATTCCCATTTGAAACGAATCCTTCCTTTCCTTTTTTTAAGGATAGTATTAAAGAATGCATGCCTTGCATCCTCAGCACTATCATGACACAACCAGCCAGTCTAAATCACGCGGAATCATCTTCGACAGCACTTCATTCCCATCGCTCCTCACCAGCACATTATCATTGAGACGGATACCGCCTTTCCCTTCCAGGTAGACCGCGGGTTCCATGTTATGGACCATGCCGCCCCGCAACACCGCGTTCGAGGCGGGATGCAGCACGGGCGCGGCAGCATGATTGATAGCCTGGAAGCCGAAACCATGTCCCAGGCCATGTTTAAAGGCTGCCCCAAAGCCAGCCTTTTCCATCACATTTCGCGCGGCTCCATCTACGGCACGGGCGGCAGCGCCGTCGCGGATACTCTGCAAAGCGGCATCCTGCGCTGCGATACACGCCTCGTGCGCTCGACGCCATTCATCGCTGATGCTTCCGGCGAAAAATGAGCGCGTGAGCTCTGCCCAGTAGCCATTGATGCAGACCTCCATCTGCACGGTAACAGTATCGCCCCCCGCTATCGTATAATTTGATGTCAGGTTGAACGCCCGGTAAGCGAGCGCCGCGCGCGGGCCTGCCATCACATGCACGTGGGGCAACACGTGATTCGCCCCCGGCGCAGCGTACCCCGCGCGTAGGAGCGCGGCATAGGTTGCAGCCGCCACATCCGCTTCCGTCGCGCCTATGCGGATGGCATCGCGCGCCGCCTTGAACCCCTCGTATGCCACCTGCTCGCAGCGCCGGATAGCCTCTATTTCATCCTCCGTTTTAATTGCCGCCAGCTCATCGAGCATGTCTGAAACATCGCGCAGGTAGCCGCCCAGGAAAAGCTGGTGCAGCAGTTCGAGCGTGGCCGGGCCTGGAACTCCCACCTGCGTATAGGCGGGGGCTATGGGTGAATAGATGCCCTCGTGTCCGATTACCGCATTTTCGTTGATCCCCGCCGAGCGGATCAGTTCCGCCAGTGGTTCGCGAACCGCCTCAATCGTATTATCGATGTAGCGCATCGTCTCTTCAGCATAGGTCTTCACCTCGACTGCCGTGCCGGGCGGCACAAAATCTTTTTCATCGGCAGGCAGTGCCAGGCGAATTTGCACCTCTTTCGTCGCCGCGTCTACTGTTACAAGACAAAAGGTATTACCGAGAATCGGCTGGTAGCCGGTCAGCATCACCACGTTTTGTGGCAGGCGACAGATCAGCGCGTGAAAGTCTTCGCCTCTGTTAAGAAACATCTCTACAATGCGTTGTTTGCGAGCAGTATCCATTATTTCCCTCCGTTTCTAACGCTACAGGGCTAAACAAAACAGCCCGTGCGGGTTGCCGATTCGGTTGTTCAAGTGCAGTAGGGACAGCGGCCTGTCCCTGTCCCCGCATTTCCTCTTTCGGTTAGCCCCATTCACCAGGCAGAGCAAATTATGTTATCTTGCTCTAGTGCAAGAATCTGGGAACCTGGATATGCATGTTATCTTTGTGTTCTCCAGGTCGCGCCCTTTTATGCGTGGGTGTGCTCCTTACGCCGGGACTTGATACGCGGCATGCCGCGTCCCGACGTTCCACGCGGCGAAAGGTTATGCCGCACGGGTGGCTCCTCAACATTCACAACACGTGGCTGGCGCATCAAAACATCTGGCCCATTCGAGATCAGGAAGTCGGCGGTGCGCGCCGCCAGGGCCTGGATGGTCAATCCGGGATTGGCCGACCCCTGCGTCGGTAACAGGCTGCCGTCGCAAACAAACAGGTTCGGAATATCATGCGTGCGCCCCCACTTATCCGTCACCGATGTACGCGGATCATTGCCCATGCGCGCGCCTCCCACCAGGTGAGCGTAACGCGCCTCCTCCACTACCTCCTCGGCCCCTGCCGCGTACAGGATTTCGGTCGTCTTCTCGACGCCTGCCTTCGCAATCTTCTTATCGTTCTCATGCAGGCTGAACGTGATCTTTGCCACCGGAATACCGAAGCGGTCGGTTTCTTGAGCAACCTCTACGCGATTATCCTCCCAGGGCAGGATCTCGCCCAGCACGCCCAGCGCCGCCCAGTGGTTGTAGTCCATCATCACCCGCCGCAGGCCCCAGCCCCAGGCTCCCTTGGCAACCATCATCTGTTTCGCGAAAGCGATTGGCAGCGGCCCTACCGTCTGAATCGCGAAGCCGCGCACGTAATCGTTTTTCGGATTCGTCTCGTAGAATTCCTCGGTCAGCGCGTGGGCCGGTGGTGCTTTGTACATACGCACCAGGCCAGGGAAGCGCCCCGCTACGACGTTGCCGATCTGCACCATCAGGTACTTGCCTACCGTGCCGCTGGAATTGGCCAGCCCGTTTTCGAAGCCCGGACAGGCCGAGTTCAAGAGCAGGCGCGGCGTCTCAATCGCGTAACCGGAGACGATCACTACCTTTGCCTTCTGCTCTCGCTCAACACCGTGCGCATCAAAATAGGTCACTCCGGTCACAATACCGTTCTTGTTCATATTGATGCGCGAGACCATACTATTAGCACGAATCTCCGCTCCATGACGAATAGCGTCGGGCACATGGCTCACCAGCGTACTCTGCTTGGCGCCGACTTTACAGCCCTGAATGCAGAATCCGCGATAAATGCAGTGCGGGCGGTCGGCGTGCGAACCCGAAGTGATAGCAACCGGCCCTCCGGCAACGGAGCGAATGCCCAGTTTCGAGCACCCCTTCACCAGCACATCACCAACACCTCCCAGCGGGTGCGCGCCATACGTATAGCCATGCGGATCGCCCCAGGGATAATAAGCCGGGCCTGCGACGGGAATCTCCTTCTCCAGCAACTCGTAATATGGTTTGAGTTCATCGTAGGTCATAGGCCAGTCCGCGCCCACGCCATCTTCGGAATAGACGCGGAAGTCCGATGGATGAAAGCGCGGCGTAAAACCGGCCCAGTGTACGGAGCCTCCTCCGACACCCTGCCCGCTATTGTTGGCTCCTAGCGTAATCGGGTCCGAGCCGCCGGTGATGCGCAGCTCGTTCCAGTAGAGCTTGTGCGAACCCGCCTCATCGCTTACCCAATCCCGCTCTGTATCCCAGAAAGGCCCCGATTCTATGCCGAGAACCTTAAAACCGGCGCGCGCCAGGCGCTGCACCAGCACTCCTCCCGCCGATCCGACGCCGATGATGCAAAAATCAACCTCCTCGTTGTGATCGTATGTACGCATCGGCACATCAATCTTCTGAATCGGCCCAAGCATATGCTCCCCAGCTTTGGGGCCTTCAAATTCACCAAAAATTGGACTTTGCATTAGTGCGTTCCCTCCTGCCCTGGCGTCTGGTTTTCATGATGGTGCTTTGGCCCACCTATCGGCTCGTAGCGGTCAGAAAGCGAGCCGGCAGGCGCCTCCCATTCATAGCGTTTCTCGTCCACTTCCCATGGCTCTGGCCTTCCACCCTCCAGGCGCATGTAGCCACGCGGATAGGCCGGGCCGCCAAAGCCAATCTCATCCCAGGCATAAGGATGAGCGTAGTACACCTCCACCGCGTCCTGTAGCAGCAACATCCAGAAGTGCTGGATCGACATCTTTTGCCAGATTTCGTGCGCCCCTACTGGAGTCGCATCGTGAATAGATTTGAGGATCGTATCTTGCTCCGTCTGGTTCAACTCGGTGAAAGACCTTCCGTACATCTCCTTCGACATCTGCTCAATCGCCTGCAGGCCCAATCGATGCGCTTCATGATCGGGCGGCATGTCCTCGAAGCGATAGCCATCGATGCGCCGCTCGTACAGGCGCTCGTCAATGTAGTTGACCATCGGTATTTTATGCGCCTCATCGCGGTCATCCTGGGGCAGCAAACGGTCACAGACCGCCTGCATCAGATACGCCTCTTCGGTCGTAAAAAAGCGGATTGGCGGCACGTTATTCATGCGATCAAGCACCACTTTTCTTGTGGCTTCGTCCCAGAATTCCTGCTGGCTCAGCGTTGAGAAACCAGGATAGTAGCCCGGTTGTGCCACCGGTTGAATAGGTTTGCCCGTTTTAGGATTCACCGGTAAATGGTCTTCGCGTACCGACATGGTTTTATCGACTTCAAAGACTTGTGAGTGAGGAGCTTTAGGGTTGCGTTGCACTTTCATATTATTTCTCTCTCCTTAACAGGCTTGCCAGCACTCCCAGGAATCCAGAGGCGGCAAACAGTAGTGGTGCGAATATAGGCGGACCATAAATGATGTTGTACAGGAGTTTGCTGCTACCGGCAGGTCGCCGCAATATACCGCGCAGGTGATAGAAGAAGCCAATGCCACCATTGAGCAGCGCCAGGATCGAGGCCACCGGCAGCAGTGTGCGCGCTATCGCCCGGCTCCACAGGGTGCCAAAACCGGCAATCATCAAGACCGGCGTCAAAAGGATGGGCGTCCATTGTATGCGATAGGTGAAATTATTCTTGTAATGGGAATAGAGCGACTCGAAGCCACTGAAGAACGCGGAGACCGCCGTCGCCACTCCCAACATGCGTTGAAAGCGTCCCTCACGGATATCCTGCTCAAACACCAGTCCCTCGTGCGTGATGCTATGTGGCAGCAGGTGCATCCATGTAGAGCGAGGCTTCACCAGCCCACCGAATGTAGGAAACTCAGGCGCGTCCTCTCGGCGTAAAAAGGCCGTAATCAAACCCAGGAAGCCGCTGAGGCCAAACAGCAAGGGCGCAAACAGCGGCGGCCCCATAATCAGGTTGAACACCGGAATGCGCCATCCTCCCGGTTTGCGATGGATGCCGCGAATGTGATAGAAGAAGCCGACCAGCCCATCGAGCATCATCACCAGCGAAACAATCGGTAACACGACACGCGCCGCGAACCGGCTGAAGACTGCCCAGATCGCCGCGATACATATCACAGGAGACAACAGCACCGGACTATACATGATGCGCTGGCTATAGCTGCCCCGGTAGTGTTCATAGGTCACTTCCAATCCTGCCAGCAAGCCCGAGAAAGCGGTAATCAACGCCAGGCTGCGCTGGAAGCGTCCCTCGCGAATGTGCTGCTCCAGAACCACTCCCTCGTGCGTGATCTGGCGCGGCAGCATATCCAACAGCGTTGACTGTCGTGGTTGACCCTTGCGGCTCAACGAGCGCCAGAGCCGGACGACTGCAATCGCACCACTCAAAATAGTACCGATGGGCAAGCGGCCTCGCGATGACGTACGTGACGGTGTTCCAACATGCATTGCTTGCTGAAGCGCCTTGCGCGTACTTCCATTTTGTGCAAGATCAATCGGTATTTTAACGGCCATAATAGTTTTCCTTCTCTTCTATGTAGCGATAATCTCCACCTGGGGCCGATAATGAACTTTTATAACCAGAACAGAGCCGATTTGGTCATGAAACTTCATTATTGGCCTTTCGTCTCATCCTGATCTCCCTGTAACAATTTCCAAATCCATATACCCGTGCCGCCTACCAGCATTACGCCTGCTCCAATGAAAGTGGCAGCGCGTATTTTTGATAGCGACGACGAGGGACTCTTCGTAAACTCCTCTTCGGGATAGGTGCGGCCCACAAACTCACCCTTCTCCTTCTCCATCGCCATCTTCAAGACCTGGGCCATGTGCAGCGCCTTGCGGTCCGTACATTGCTCGATCTGTTCGCGACAGCTGAATCCGTCGGCGATAATCAGCGTTTCTTTGTCGGCATCCCGCACGGCAGGCAGCAACACGCGCTCGCCAGCCTTGATGGAGACCTCATAGTGACTATTCTCAAAGCCAAAAGCGCCCGCCATGCCGCAGCAGCCGGAATCCAGCATCTGGAAGTCGAGACCCATCTGCTTGAGCAGCGCCTCCTCGTCTTTCATCTTCATAATGGCCTTATGGTGGCAATGCCCATGCACGACCGCTTTGCGATTCAGCTTGGGTGGCCGGTAATGCTCCGCCTTCTTGTTCAGAAATTCGCTCAGCAGGAACGATTGTTTGGCGAGCCGTTTCGCGTCCTCGTCGTCGGGGAAGAGGTTGACCAGTTCGTCGCGAAAGACGGAGACGCAGCTCGGTTCGAGGCCAACAATGGGCATACCGGCGCGAATCTGCGGGCGCAACGTATCGAGTATTTGCCGCAGCAGCTTTTCCGCCAGGTCGAGGAAGCCGAAATCGTAGAGCGGGCGACCGCAGCACAACGACTCTTCAGGCACCATCACCTGGTAGCCGGCCGCTTCAAGCACCTCGACGGCGGCGATGGCGGTCTCCGGGTGGAAATGATTATTGAACGTGTCGGGCCACAGCAAGACCTGCTGCTGGCCCACGTTTTTCGGTTCGCGCTGCCTGAACCACTGCTTGAACGTCATAGGCGCGAATTTCGGCATGGCCCGCTTCTGAGAGATACCGCCCATAGCTTTGACAATATTGCTCAGAACAGGCGCCTGCATGAAGAAATTGACCACCTCCGGCGCGTAAGCCGCGAGCCGCGCCCACCAGTAGATCAGGCCCATGGCATAGCCCGAAGGCGATCTTAACTTGCCTTCGTAATAATGCGAGAGGAATTCCGCTTTGTACGTCGCCATATCGACATTCACCGGGCAATCGCCCTTGCAGCCCTTGCAGGCCAGGCAGAGATCGAGCGCATCCTTCACCGCCTCGCTGTGCCAGCCTTCTTCAACCGGATTGCCTTGTAGCATCTCAAAGAGCAATCGCGCCCGCCCGCGTGTTGTATCGGCCTCCTCGCGCGTCACCATGAAGCTCGGACACATGGTACCTCCGCCCATCCGCCGGCATTTGCCCACGCCGATGCAGCGTGTCGTTGCTCGTGCGAAGCTGCCATCCTCGGGAAACTTGAAATGCGTCTGTACTACCGGAAGCTGGTGGAAGTCACGCAGGCGCAGGTTGTCGTCCATGCGATATGCGTTAACCATCTTCCCCGGATTCATTTTCCACTCCGGGTCCCAGATGGTCTTGAATTCGCGGAATGCCTGGATCAGTTCATCTCCATACATCTTCGGCAGTAATTCTGCTCGCGCCTGCCCATCGCCATGTTCGCCCGAAAGCGAGCCACCATATTTGACAACCAGGTCCGCCGCGTCGTTCATAAATGCGCGAAATTGAGCGATGCCCTCGCTGGTTTCCAGGTCGAAACTGATGCGCGTGTGGATGCAGCCCTGCCCAAAGTGCCCATAGAAAGCCCAGCGATAATCATAGCGTTTCAGCAGGTCACGCAGGTCGCGCAAATAAGCGCCCACTTTATCGGGTGGAACGGCCGAATCTTCCCAACCGGGCCAGCTATCTTTCTCGCCTGGTACGCGCCCGGTTGCTCCCAGCGCCGACTCGCGCACCAGCCAGATTTTCTCTTCATCCTCGCGTTTGTCGAAGAGCTTCATATCGGGCGGATTATTTTTCTTCTTCAGTTCCTCCATCAACCCATTGGCCTGGTCGCGCGCCTCCTGAATCGTATCGCGGCCAAACTCGACCAGCAGCCAGCCACCTCCAGATGGCAGGAGTGAAACATCGCCGGGGAGCAGATTCTTCTTTTTGGCGTCCTCGATCATCAAGCCATCCATGCCCTCCAGGGCGATGGGCTTATGCGCCAGGATTTCCATGATATGATCGGTGGCGCTATAGATATCTGGATAGCCGAGTACAAGCAACACGCGTGCCGGGGGACTGTTTACCAGGCGCGCCTTTGCCTCCAGCACAGTAACGCAGGTGCTTTCCGTACCAACCAGCGCCCCTGCCACATTGAAGCCGTTTTCGGGCAGCAATTGATCGAGGTTGTAGCCTGAGACACGGCGCGGGATTTTGGGAAAGCGCTCGCGGATCAGGTCGGCGTATTTGTCGCGCAATGCCTTCAGGCGAGCATAAATCTCGCCCCTCCTCCCGCCCTCCGCGATGATGCGTTCGAGTTCCTCGTCGCTTGTCTTACCCACACGCATCCGCAGGCCATCATAGGTGAGGATATCAAGCTCGTCGATATTATCGACGGTCTTCCCAGCCATCACGGAGTGCGTTCCACAGGAGTCGTTGCCGATCATGCCGCCAAGGGTGCAGTGATTATGTGTGGCCGGGTCTGGTCCGAAGGTCAGTTTGTAATGCTCTGCCTGATGCCGCAAATCGTCAAGGATCGTGCCTGGCTGCACGCGGGCCTGCTTTTTGTCCGGGTCTATCTCGATCACCCTGTTCATATACTTCGACATGTCGATGACCACGGCGACGTTGCAGCACTGCCCGGCCAGGCTGGTGCCACCGCCACGCGAAAAAAGAGGGGCGCCATAGCGACGGCAGATTCCTACCGTTTTGATGACATCATCCACGTTCCTGGGAATCACAACACCTATCGGTATCTGGCGATAGTTCGAGGCGTCGGTTGAATACAACGCGCGACTGCCAGCATCGAAACGAACCTCCCCGCTGACGGCGGCCCGCAAATCGCGTTCCAGACTCCCAACGTCTATGACCGAGGTGGTCATCTGTCCACCACGTACATTGCTATTTTTGAGATGCGTGTTGATATTCTCGTTTGCGACGACTTCTTGTTTCATCAACAAAATCCTTCGTAGGGTAAAATATTCGGGATGAGCATATGCATTAGTGCGGGGGTCGGGGATGATTTTTCACAAATGTATTGCGGCTACCACGCGGGGCCGATTTATCGGCCCCGCGCCCATTGACAGAATATTTTGTCGAGAATCATAATCAGCCTCCGTACCCCTTGCCATATGCATTTGTTAAACCCCATTACCGGCCCTGCGGCTATACCCTCTTAAAAAGACACCCTGTACTTCTCCGCGTCCGCGTGCTTGAACTCCAGGCCCATGCCTGGTCGCGACAAATCCGGCCACAGGGCGCCCTTAACCGGCGTCAGCGCCCCATCGAAAAGCATATGTTCGATGCGCGCGTGATCGTGGAAGTATTCCAGGTGCCGGTACGAGTTGATGGCGCAGCATGGATGCGCGTGAATGGATGGCCCGCAATGCGCCGAAAGCTGCATCGAGCGTGCCTCCACCAGCGCGTCGGTTCGCATGAAACCGGTGATGCCCGCGCAGCGCGTGGCATCCGCCTGCAACACGTCCACAGCCCCGGCTTCCAGCATGCGCCGGAAGTACCATAGATCATAGCCATATTCCCCGGCGGCAATATCCATACCCGCCGGCGCGCGGTCGCGAATCAGGCGCAATCCCTCCAGATCATCCGACGAGACCGGTTCCTCGAACCACGTGACCCCGTATTCAGCGGCAAACAGTTCCGCGAAAGCCAGCGCCTGTTTGCGGCTGTACGCCCCGTTCGCGTCGACGAACAGTTCGGTATCGGGTCCAATGGCCTCGCGCGCCTCGGCTACCCGCCTGGGATCAGCATCCGGGTCTGTGCCAATCTTCATTTTCACGCGCGGAATGCCCATCTCTACCCAGCCGCTCAGCTGGCCCTGTAGCTGCTGCTTAGAGTAAGATGTAAAACCGCCACTGCCATACACAGCCGCGCACTCGCGTTTTTGCCCCAGCAGCGTCACCAGCGGCAGATCGAGCAGGCGCGCCTTCAGGTCCCATAGCGAGTTATCGACGGCGGAAATCGCCATTGAGCTGATACCCGGACGCCCAAGATTGCGAATGGCATGCACCATGTCAAACCAGGTGCCGGGAATAGACATGGCGTCGCGTTGTAGCACGATAGGCGCCAGTAAATCCTTAATCAGTCTTGCCGTCGCGGTATCGGCGTATGAATACCCGACGCTCTTTTTCCCTCCGGCGGTTATTTCAACCAGTACGAGCGTCGTGCTATCCCACTTGATCGTGCCGTCCGATTCAGGAGAATCGGTCGGCACTTTATAAGCGGAAACATCAAGTCGCTCGATGGGAACCCCGCTGTTGCCAAATCGTGTGCCAGTCATTTTCGCCTATCCTTTGTGTGGGATAATGCCCTCAACGACGCTCTTGACAGACTCCACGATGATCGGCCCCTCTTCGGGATCGCCCTTCAACAGCGCTGTGCTGTAGTTCTTCGCCTGCTGGAATGTAATATGCGGCGGCAGTGTGGGCACATTGGGATCGGTGTACACGTCCAGCACCACAGGGCGGCTGGAAGAAAGCGCCTCGTCAAGCGCCGGCCCCACGTCTTCCGGCTTGTCCACACGAATGCCTTTCAACCCAATAGAATCTGCGAAATTGGCGTAGGGGAAGTCGGGAATGGCCTGCGTCAGCGGAAGTCGAGGATCGCCGCCCTCGATGCGCAGTTCCCACGTCACCTGGTTAAGATCTCTGTTGTTCAGCACAATGAAGATGATGCGTGGGTCGCTCCAATTCTTCCAGTACTTCTCAACCGTAATCAATTCGTTCAGGCCATTCATCTGCATCGCACCATCACCGGTGAAAGCGATGGAAACGCGGTCGGGATAGGCGAATTTTGCCGCGATAGCATACGGGACGGCCGCGCCCATCGAGGCCAGGCTGCCCGACACCGAGCCTTTCATGCCCCTGCGGAACTTCATCGTGCGCCCATACCAGTTGGCCGTCGTGCCAGAATCCGCGCTGACGATACAGTTATCGGGCAGGCGAGGCGAAAGTTCCCAGGCCACGTATTCCGGGTTGATCGGGTTCGCGCTCTCTTTAGCGCGTGCCTCGACCACTTTCCACCAGTCACGAATGTCTGACTCGATCTTTTCGCGCCACGAGCGGTCGGTTTTGCGCTTCAGCAGGGGAATGAGCGCCCGCAGCGACTGCTTGCTATCGCCGATCAAATTCAGTTCCATCGGATAGCGAATGCCAACCAGCCGCCCATCAATATCGATCTGGATACCACGCGCCTGCCCCTCCTTCGGCAAGAACTCGGCATAAGGGAAGTTGGAGCCGACCATCAGCAGCGTGTCGCAGTCCATCATCATGTTCCAGCTGGGCGTGGTTCCGAGCAGGCCGAGTCCGCCGGTCACAAATGGCAGTGTATCGGGTACCGACTCCTTACCGAGCAGTGCCTTAGCAACTCCGCAGCCCAACAAATCGCACACCTCAATGATCTCGTCGGTGGCGTGTTTGGCCCCAGCGCCCACCAGGAAAGCAACTTTCTTGCCCTCGTTGAGGATATCGGCGGCTTTCTGCAAGTCTTCCTTAGATGGGATGATATAGGGGGCGGAATAACCAATCCCTGTGTGTACCGAATTATGTACATGTGGCGGCTTCTTCACAGCGTCCAGGTCCTGCACATCCTTGGGCATAATGATGCAGGTCACCGTGCGCTCCGCTATCGCAATGCGCATCGCGCGGTCAACCAGTTGCCGCATCTGCACAGCATCGGTACAGGTATGCACATACTCACCTGCCACATCTTTGAACAGGCTCATCAGATCGACTTCCTGCTGGTAGCTACCGCCAAGAGCAGGACGGGCCGATTGACCGACAATCGCCAGCACCGGCTGGTGATCCATCTTGGCATCATAGAGACCATTCAAGAGGTGAATCGCTCCTGGTCCCGAAGTTGCCATGCACACACCTACTTCACCCGTATACTTCGCGTGCGCGCTGGCCATAAACGCGGCCATCTCTTCATGACGCACCTGCACAAACTCGAACAGATCTTTGTTCCGTTCTAAAGCCCCCAGGATGCCTAGAATACCATCACCGGGAAAGCCGAAAATACGCTTCACACCCCATTCCGAGAGGCGCTGTAATAAAAAATCACTGACTTTTTCTGCCATGAACACAATTTCCTTTCTTTATAGAAGCAACAAACTGTAGGGACAGTACCTTGTGCCTGTCCTGCAATCTTTCCTTTCTTTCGAAGCAACAAACTGTAGGGACAGTGCCTTGTGCCTGTCCTGCGACACACAAAATTCCCGTTTCCAAAAACTTGCTGGATAGTAGAGAAATGTCTGAACCTGGCAACTGATCCTGTCTCCCACGGTATTCGTACCTATCTCGGTTACGTTTGAAAAACCAAAAAGGTCGCAGCAATGGCTAGATAGCCAGGTAACATAGATTGCCGGTATTCCTACCTACTTCAGTCACGTTTAAACAGAGAGAATTGATACTCTACAGTTAGAAATAAATAGTAGAAGAGCTTTTCATTATAGTTATAGGCACTTCTACAGGTAACTCCGCAAAAAAAGCCCCGCTACATTTGATACTGCCTGCAATGAGAAACTCTGCTAACCGTCACCAGACCGCGATATCTACCTGATTCTAAACTACCCTATCGAGGTTAAAGCATGGTAAGCGTAGGCTTAGAGCCTTCTTAAGCAACACTTAGAAAATGATAAGATAGGTATTTCCGTAGCACGCCTGTACTTTCTCTTGAAGAGAGTACCGGCGCCAGATTGCATAGTGTGATAGAGCGACGAGTACTCTATCACACTACACAACGACTAGAGAGGAGGAGAAATGGTTTGGCTTGTCTGTTTGCTCTGTTTCTAATCCCTTACTTGTCTCTGTTCTTAGTGTACCAGCGATAAGTAAACGCTTTGTAAAAGCAGGATTAGAAAATGATAAGGGAATTGAAAGCCAGTAGGGACAGGCCGCTGTCCCTACTGACGAGGGACGTTGGGGCCATCGAAAGCAGTAGGGACATAGTTGGTTGGTAGCCAGACATAGAAGCAGGTTTCTTTCCCCGGTTCGCTCTCTACAGTGATGTAGCCCCCGTGAGCCTCAGCAATCATTTTCACAATGGAGAGACCAAGGCCAGCACCCGTTTTGCCGCTTCTTTCTGTCTTCCTGGACCGGTAGTAACGTTCGAAGATATGTGGCAGGTCCTCCGCAGCGATACCAGGCCCTGTATCACAGATGCTGAGCACAGCCCATTCGATCTGGCTGAGGGCTATTGCCTGCCCCGCGGGTAGGTTTTCCTTGTGCCTGCGAGTCAGTGAAACTGAAACCTGTCCCTCTGGCGCTGAATAGGCGATAGCGTTATCTACCAGGTTAAGCAATAACTGCTTGAGCAAATCGGCGTCGCCAGGAATCTGTATTTGTTCAAGTTCCCCAATCCGCACAAGGTCCTTGCCCGGCTGTTCGCGTCTATGGTAGAGAAAACCGGCCTCGCGTACAACATCTATCACCAGCGAATCCAGTTCAACCATCTGAACGCCATGCACAAAAGGCTGCGGTGGCATACCTGCCTCCTCACGCGCTGAGGTCAGTAAATTGGTTACCAGGTGAGAGAGCCGCCTCACTTCGGTGCGGATATCCTGCAAATACTGGCGCATGCCGTCTTTTAGTTCAGGATCGATCAGCAGCACATCCACCTGCCCCATGATCGCGGTTAAGGGTGTCCTCATCTCGTGTGAGATGGTCGCGATGAAGTTCCTTTGCAGAGCAAAACTTGTTTGCAGGCGATCAAGCATCGCATTGAAAGCCTCGGTTAGCTGTATCACCTCGATAGTCAAAATGTGAGGATGGTAACGGACCTCATTCAGGCGCCCCGCGTCCAGGCGCTGCATCGTGCTGATAAGCAGGCGTAGGGGCCGCAATTCTCTTCTCGTTAACATCAGGCCAACCACATAGGCGATGGCGGTTGCTATAATACCTCCCGCCCCGAGTATGATCCCAAGTACCACCTGTAGTTGTTGAACAATTTGTAACGATTGAACCAGCATGGCCACGGCAACCAGCTTCGATGTTTTATCATGTATCGGCACTACCAGAACATGCGCCTGGTTTCCGCTCCCATCGCTCATGCTACCGGTAATTTGATGTCCTTGTAGTGCCGATACAAAATCAGCGTGGCTCAACGGTAGCAAAACCTGGCTCAGAAATGGTGAAAGCGCCAGCAGGCGGCCTGTGTGCGCGTCGTATATCTTAACGGAGAGGGAGACCGTAGAAAACTCATTGATCGGTTTATCCTGCACGAACTGGTTCAAAAACGCACTATCGGATGGCCCACCGGTTGCCGTCCATTGCTGCGCTTTCGCCTCAATCCTTCTTCCTTGAGCATTGAGTTGTGCATCCAGGTTGGCTATCACCGTGTAGATTACGAGCTGGTACACCACCAGTTCTATTAAGGCCAGCGCGATGAACAGCACCAGCGCATTCCACTGTGCAAGTTTGCTGCCAAGTGATCGAGGCCCCTTAAACCATGCCTTAAACCCGCGCAAGCCGCTTTCGGGTTCATGTGTGCGTCGCTGCGGACTCTGAATAATTTCTAACATAATCAGCCTCCATGCGTTAGGAGATAGGCACAGGCACCAGGCCATCAGGGCTTCAACATATAACCAACCCCACGCACAGTATGAATGATATCCCGTTTGCCCCCAATGTTGAGCTTGGCGCGTAGATAATTGATATAGACCTTGATGATATCTAAGCCGGCCTCATTATCGTATCCCCAGATGCGTTCAAAGATACTGTCTTTCGTCAGGACATGACCGGCATTCTGCGCCAACAGCTCCAGCAGGTCATATTCGCGCATCGTAAGCTCGATAGGGATGCCTTCCCGTGTCACCTGGCGCGCCGCTGTATCAATAACCAGGTCTCCCACTATAATCTGCGAAGTATGACGGCCCTTCGCCTCCACTCGTCTCAACCCGGCCCGGATACGCGCCAGCAACTCCTCGAAGGCGAATGGTTTCGTAATGTAGTCATCTGCTCCACTGTCCAGCCCAATAATTTTATCCGAAAGCTCGTCCCTTGCCGTCAGCATCAGGATAGGTAAAGACTCATCACCGGTCGCGCGCATGTAGCGACATACCTGGTAACCGTCTATATCTGGTAACTTGATGTCCAGTATCACCAGGTCCGGTGGCGTGGTCTGAAATAGCTGCAATGCCTCATGACCATCGTGCGCGGCAAGCACATCAAAACCCTTGTAGCCCAGCCCGCGTTTCAGCAAATCCAGGATTTGTGGCTCGTCTTCAACGATAAGAATGCGCTTTCTCTCCTCCATTTTTCATCCCTGCCTTCTGAGATAATGCGTGATAAATGGACTCTCTCTCCTGTTCACTCATGAACACGATTGAAAGTCGTGAATATGATACCTTCTATTATTATCTCATTCCGGCTGCGGCGATTGTATGGTTTGTATGGAGAAAAAGGCACCCGGTCAGGCTTCTGCCACCTGCTGCTGCCAGCACTCCTCCCCAGCCGAAGGCCTGAAGTTATGGACGAGGAGAAGCTACAGCAGCGAGCCATCGTACCTTCTCCTCCATAATCTCGTGCCATACTAAAGCAAGTTGGAACGTATTGATCTGACATCTGTAGAACGGCATTGGAGAGGAAACCGTTTCGATAGCCGCTTCTTTCACTGTACCAAAGTGCAGGAGAAAACTGGCCTTTCGTCTGAGGCCGCGCACGGCTTTGAGGGTATACTATAGGATAAGATCAAATTGATTGGAACGGAGACCGAAAATGACAACACAAACAACTCGAACTGCTCTCATTACCGGCGCATCCCGTGGGCTTGGCCTGGCGCTTGCCCGCCAACTCGCTGCCCTGAGGTGGCAGCTCATCATAGATGCACGCGGTGCGGATGCCCTCGAAACTGCCCGCGCGGAACTTGCGCGGCAGACGCGCGTGATTGCTATTCCAGGTGATGTAACGGATGCTGCCCATCGCCGTGCCCTTGTGCAGGCTGCGCAGCAACTGGGTGGATTGGACGCGCTTGTGAATAATGCCAGCATCCTTGGCCTAAGCCCGCAACCCAACCTGCTGGCCTACCCGCTCGACGTGCTTGGTCGCGTCTACCAGACCAATGTCATCGCCCCGCTGGCTCTGATTCAAGAGCTGCAACACGAATTGAAGCCGGGGGCCTGCTTAGTGAACGTCACCAGCGATGCCGGTGTCGAGGCTTACGCGGGCTGGGGTGGCTATGGATCGAGCAAGGCCGCACTCGAACAACTTTCAAATATTCTTGCCGCCGAAAACCCTGAACTGCGTGTCTACTGGGTTGATCCCGGCGATATGCGCACGCAGATGCACCAGGAGGCATTCCCTGGCGAAGATATTAGCGACCGCCCATTGCCAGAGGAGAGCGTGCCGGGCTTGATTGAGCTGATTACAGGCAAGTACCCAAGCGGACGCTATTCGGCCCGATCTCTTCAGTCAACGTAGGAGCGAGGGCCGCTGTGGATGTGGGGAGGGGCCTCTTGTGGTCGCCCACGTGGGGTTCCATCAAGCACGATTACTAGAGAATTCATTATGCCATACGATTTTGAACTTCCAACCGAACTTGAGGCAGGTGAGCCACCGGAGGAGCGCGGCCTGGCGCGTGACGAGGTGCGCCTGATGGTCTCATACCTGGCGAACAACCGCGTGGTGCATACGCAATTTCGCGAACTTCCAGATTTCCTGGAAGCCGGCGACCTGCTGGTAATCAATACCAGTGGCACGATGAACGCGGCTTTGCACGCCACACGCAGGGACGGTACTCCTTTTGAACTGCATCTCTCGACCCACCTTCCGGCGGATATGTGGATCGTCGAAGTGCGCCAGCCCGGCGCAACCGGCACCAGGCCTTTCTACGATGCCAGGGCGGGTGAGACACTGCAACTGCCAGGCAAGGCGGCAGTGACGCTGCACGTACCCTATTCTTCGGATCGAGCAGGCAAACCACTTGCCGGGAATAACGCGCAAACTCGCACACGCCTGTGGATTGCCACCTTGCAACTACCATATCCCTTGCAGGATTACCTTGCGCGCTACGGATTCCCCATCCGCTATAGCTACGTAAAGCAGGAATGGCCCTCGAACTATTACCAGACGGTCTATGCAACCGAAATGGGCAGCGCGGAGATGCCTTCCGCCGGGCGCGCCTTTACCCCCGAATTGATTACGCGGCTGGTTGCGCGCGGTGTTCAGATAGCCCCCCTGATTTTGCACACCGGAGTTGCCAGCCTGGAGGATCACGAACCGCCTTACGAGGAATATTATCGTGTACCCCTGGAGACAGCTCAGCGTGTAAACACAGCCCATTTGACGGGCAAGCGCGTCATCGCCGTCGGGACGACCGTAGTACGCGCCCTGGAGACGGTTACTGATAGCGAGGGAACCATACATCCAGGGGAGGGCTGGACCTCTGTGATAGTGACACCGCGGCGCGGCATCCGGGCCGTAAATGGCATGCTCACAGGCCTGCACGAGCCGCGAGCTTCCCACCTCTCTATGCTAGAGGCTCTTGCGGGGCTGGAACATTTGAAAGTGACCTATGCCGAAGCGCTGCGCGAGCATTACCTCTGGCATGAATTCGGAGATTTGCACCTGATTTTGCCCTGATAGAGGCAATCATGAGGCGAGAGAAATACATCCGGCCAGGCCCCTACAGACCTGGCCGGATGTATTTCTCTCGCCTCATCGTATACTTATACATATGAACTGAGGCGTATAATAACATGACAATGAGGCGTACTAAACCGTACCCTCGTGTCTAAAATTTCAATTCCCATCGGGAAGTCGGAAAAGGCTCAGTTCCTGCCGCTTCTCTGTTGGGAGAGTACACTGGCAAACTCGAAAAAGTCAAATGGAAAGGTACCTGGATACCAGCCCCTGGAAAAGGAGTGCATCGCATGCAGCAACAGGAACAGAAATCAGTGAAACCGGCACAGGAGCAAGGGAAATTGCTGCCCGCTCAACAGCAGGAACTACGCACAATCGCCTGGAGAAACGGCCAGCTTAGCACAGACATCCCACTTGAAACGTTACCTGAAATCCTGCTTGATCCACACACGTTAGTATGGCTCGATATCACCGGCGATTGTAGCGACTGTGAGGCTCAACTCTGTGACATATTCAAGCTCGAACCTATCATTGTCAAAACAATGTGCGAAGAACACGAGCGGGCCAAATTTCTGGAAAGAGACAACTACTTCTACCTGGTTGTGCATGGAATGACTTTTGACTCCGCAACCGGGGAGGCCGTTACCCCTAAACTGGACGTGATCTTCGCAAAAAATTCTATCATCACCTCGCATCGCGTCTCTTTCGAATGGATGGATAAGTTGCAACACGAAGCGCGGGAAAAAGATGCGGGAGAGCATATCATGGGTCGTGGTATGCCATTTCTCTTATATACTATGCTTGATGCGCTGGTGGATAGCTACTTCCCCGTCATCGATGTCATCGATGATATCATTGATGATCTTGAGGACGAGGCGGTAAGTAGTGGTTCCAACGATGTACAGGTGCGTATTTTCCGCATGAAAAGAACCCTGGCACAGCTGAGAAGAGTCATCAGTCCGCAGATAGAGGTTGCTAATGCGTTAATAGCGCGTACCGGGAAACTGATTCCGGCAAAAGCCGAGCCTTATTTTGCCGATGTGCATGACCATCTCGTGCGCGCCTTTGAAATACTGGATTCTTATCGCGACTTGATGAGCGGCATGCTGGATGTTTACCTGACGACCGTATCGAATCGACTGAACGTGGTCATGAAACAACTGGCCATAATAGCGACAATATTTATGCCCATCACCTTTATCACAGGTGTTTTTGGACAGAATTTTGGTCACCTGCCGCAGGTTGAATACGATAATGGCTACCTGTTCTGGTATGTGCTGGCGGGAATGGCAGTTATTACCGCTATCCAGATCATCTACTTCAAACGCCGTGGTTGGCTCTGATATGTTCGTTTGAACCTGTTCTGCAAGGGACAGCGACTTGTCCCTGTCCGCATCCCCCGGCCAGGGCAGCCACATCGGCCGATTCTTACGCAGTTTTTACCAGCAGTTCGTGTCCCTATTAACAGGTGAAAGATCAGAGGGAAAGGGGAAAAGCTGTGAAGAATCGCGTTGTTTTTGGTATCGTCCTGCTTATAATCGTGGCTATCGTAACGGCCTGTGGTGGATCAAAAAGCTCAGAAAGCGGCACGAATACAACGACGAAGACGCCGGTTCCAACGTATACATCCTCGCGACAGGTGAGGGTAATGATCACCGATAAAAGTATCAGCTCTTCTATGAGGACCTTCCAGGCCGGCGTGCCGTATTTTTTCGTCGTAACGAATAACGGGAGTTCCAGCCATAACTTTATCATCAAAGAAAACCCACCCAATTCAGAGCCGGGCAGCCCGCAATCGCAGGAAGGAGTTATCTATTCAGTCGGTAATATACCGCCGGGAGCAACCCACACCTTTACCTACCAGTTTCCAATAGTCGCCCCGAATACACATTTGCAATTCGCCAGCCAGCTGAATGGACCCGGCGGCCATGAAATATATGTTCCGGTACAGGTAAGACAGGGTGGCAATACCATTCCATAAGAGATGGTCGTTAGAACAAAGCGTGCAGTTCGCTTCCTGTAAGCATCTCCCCGGCCATACTCACGTAAGTCCCCTGCTCAAGCAATTCGCGGGCGATGTTTCGCAGGCGACCCAGCACCGCGCGCATCTGCCCGGAGCCGAAACTGACCCGCGCCACTCCCAGTTGAGCCAGTTCTGGTATCGTAGGAGTATTGGGACCCGCAAGGATATTGATCGGCCCACTGATTTCCCTTGTTAAACTGCCAATTGTTTGTGCGTCGCTCACAGTGATTGGGAAAAAGCAATCAGCTCCTGCCTGTAGATAAGCATTTCCGCGCCGTACAGCCTCTTCCAGTCGCGTAGCAGGTGACTCATCCGAAGGCAAAAGATACACATCCGTGCGCGCGTTGATAACTAGCGGTACATCCATGCTTGCGGAGAGTGCTGAAATAGCCTGAAGCAGTTCGACTTGATAGGAGATATCCAGCAGTTTCTTTTCCGAGCCTTTCGTCGAATCCTCGATATTTATCCCTACCGCCCCGGCTTCAATGATCGCCTTGATAGTCTGTAAAACTTCTTCGATACTCTCTCCATAACCAGACTCGATATCGACCGTAACAGGACAGCTAACCACTCGTGTAATGTGTCGCACAACCTCGATCAGCATATCCCGGCGAATGTGCTGCCCATCGCGATATCCCAATGCCGCGGCCACGCCAGAACTGGTAGTGGCAACGGCACGAAATCCTGCCTGCTCAAAGATACGCGCGCTTGCCGCATCCCAGGCATTCCCCAGAACGAGAATGGGCGAACCCGAGTGCATATCGCGGAACTGGACAGCCCTGGCTTTTTGAGTGGGTGATGGCATCATCAAATGCTCCTTCATCATTCTCTTCCTTAAGAAGTAATATGCTGGCTCCAATTGTGATGGACAAATATACGATAACATAACTTTGCAGCCGGGGTTACGGCCAATCCAGCGAACGAACACCGGCTAATGTCATTTATGCCTGCCGGGGGCAACATTCTTGATATCGAACTCGAAACAAGTCTCTTTGATTCGTATCAATAACCAGAAGAAATATAATAAATAACTTGAAAGAATAAATAAAATATGATAATGTTGGCATTAGAGGGCAGGGAAAGGGTCATAGGGAAAATGATCATCAGTAAGGATTCATAGAAGTTTCCAAAGAAATCGACTAGACAAGCGCGTATTTCTCTCTTACACTATCATCAAGAGTAATACCCTTGTTCAATGACGAAAAGGATGAGTACTCATGACGAAATATGCCTTTGTCATCGACCAGCGCAAGTGTATCGGTTGCCATGCCTGCACCGTCGCGTGTAAGGCGGAACACGACGTGCCTATCGGCGTCTACCGCACCTGGGTCAAATACATCGAGAAAGGCGAGTTTCCCAACTCCCGTCGTTACTTCCTTGTCAATCGCTGCAACCACTGTGATGACGCTCCCTGCGTTGCCATCTGCCCCACACAAGCCCTCTATAAGCGTAAGGATGGCATCGTAGACTTTGACTCTTCGCGCTGCATCGGCTGCAAATCGTGCATGCAGGCTTGCCCCTATGACGCGCTCTACATCGATCCCGATACCCATACCGCCGCCAAGTGCAACTATTGCGCTCACCGTACCGAGTTGGGACTGGAACCCGCCTGCGTGGTTGTCTGTCCAGAGCATGCCATCATCGCCGGTGACATGCACAATCCGCGGAGCGAAATTGTCGGTCTGCTCGCTCATGAAGCGGTACGCACGCGCAAACCCGAACAGGGAACCGGCCCTAACGTCTATTATATAGGAGCGGATGAAGCGGCCCTTAACCCGGAATTAGCCACAGAAGCGCTGCCGCATATGACGATGTGGAGTACCCTGCTCAAACCCGGTCATGAAGATGAAAACAATATCGATAAAACTGCCTCGCTCCGCACACTAAAAACCATCAATCCGCTCAAACCTTATGCGCCACCATCCGAGACGAAGGACGGAAAACCCACGGCGCAAATCGTCTATGATACGCCCAAAAATAGCGCGCCCTGGGGCTGGAAAGTCTCAACCTACCTGTGTACGAAATCCATCGGAGCCGGCACGATGATCGTAGCGGCTCTGGCCCTGGCGCTCTTTGGACTAAACGGAGCTTTTAACGGTGTCATGAACGCCTTGCTCGGCATTGGTGCCCCTGTCATTGGCGGTTCTTTCATTGCGCTCACATTGCTATTACTGGTGGCCGACCTCAAGCGACCCGACCGCGCGCTATTTCTCGTGACGAAGGCTAATCCCACTTCCTGGCTCGTCTGGGGCGGCCTTATACTCGCCATCTTCGGCCTGCTCGAAGCAGCATGGTTTCTGGCAGCTATCACCGGCTTCACTAATGCCCTGCTCTGGCTGCTCATTCCGACCGCGCTCTTTGGCATTGGAGCGGCTTGCTACACGGCTTTCCTCTTCGGGCAGGCCGAGGGACGCGACTTCTGGCAAGGCCCGCTTTTGCTGCCCATCCTGTTTGTGCAGGCTTTCCTGGCCGGTTCTGCCGCGTTGAGCCTGCTCGCCTGGGCGCTCCATCCCGGCAGTTCAATCGGCACATTCCTCACCGTCACCCTGCTCGTTGCCATCATCGTCCATGTGCTGCTCATCTTATTAGAAGTCTTCGGCCCGCATGCTAATAGCCACGTTGCCCTGGCGGCTCGTTTCATGAGCCGGGGTGGCCTGCAAGATATTTTCTGGAGTCAGTTCTTCGTCATTGGCTCGATTCTTCCTATAGTCATGCTCATCGTCGCCCTGTTCGTCCCGGTTGCCCAACCCGCGCTCATGGGTGTCGCATCGCTATTTGCCCTGATCGGCCTTTTTGCATATGAACATTGTTTTGTAGTTGCCGGACAAATTGTCCCACTGAGTTAATGTAAGGGTGGTCGCCCTTTACCCATACGGAGAGACATATGGTCGAAATTCCTTTGCAACAACACCTTGCTCCCAGCGGCGAGCAGATGACCGTGCGCGATCTCGCTTCCTGCCCGCCGCCGGAGAAATGGGATGATTGGATCGAATACGATGCGAAAGCCTGGCCGCGCAAGGTCGAGAAACACTACACCATCATCCCGACCATCTGTTTCAACTGTGAGGCGGCCTGTGGCCTGCTCGCCTATATTGATAAAGAGAGCGGGTGTGTCAAAAAATTCGAGGGCAATCCCTACCATCCAGGCAGTCGCGGGCGGAATTGCGCCAAGGGCCCTGCCACCATCAACCAGGTCAACGATCCCGGACGCGTCCTCTATCCCCTCAAGCGCGCGGGCAGGCGCGGCGAAGGCAAATGGGAGCGCACGACCTGGAACGAGGTGCTGGAAACATTCGCGACGAAGATTCGCGCCGCCATCGTCGAGGGCCGCCGTGATGAAGTGATGTATCATGTCGGGCGGCCCGGGCATGATGGCTACATGGAGCGCGTGCTGGGCGCCTGGGGCGTAGATGGTCACAACAGCCATACCAACGTCTGCTCCTCTGCCGCCCGTTTCGGCTACCAGCTCTGGTGTGGGGCCGACCGTCCCTCGCCCGATCACGCCAATGCTCGCTTCATCCTGCTCATCAGCTCGCACCTGGAAACCGGTCATTATTTCAACCCGCAGGCGCAGCGCATCATCGAGGGGAAGATGCAGGGCGCTAAGCTCGCCGTTATGGACCCTCGCCTCTCCAATACTGCCAGCATGGCCGATTACTGGCTCCCAACCTGGCCCGGCTCGGAAGCGGCGGTACTGCTGGCGATGGCGCGCATCCTGCTGGTGGAAAACCTCTTCAATCGCGAATATGTGCGCCGCTGGGTTAACTGGCAGCAATACATGGCCGCCGAACATCCTGGCGAGCCACAAACATTTGAGCGCTTCATCGAACTGCTGATCGATCTTTACGCAGAGTACACGCCCGCCTTCGCCGCTCGTGAAAGCGGACTGCCCGCGGAAACGATCATCACCATTGCCCGCCAGATAGGTGAGGCCGGAACAGCCTTTGCCGCTCATACCTGGCGCGCCGCCTGCGCCGGAAACCTGGGCGGCTGGCAGGTCGCTCGCGCCCTCTGGTTCCTCTCCGTTCTTACCGGCAGCATCGGCACTCCTGGCGGCACCGCGCCCAATAGCTGGAACAAATTTGTGCCCGCGCCATTTCTCAAACCGCGTCCCTCGGAGGCCTGGAATGAGCTGCTCTTCCCGCCCGAATATCCCCTCGCCAACTACGAAATGAGCATCCTGCTGCCCTACTTCTTGCGCGAAGGGCGCGGCAAGGTCGCTGCCTACTTTACGCGTGTCTACAATCCCGTCTGGACAAACCCCGACGGCACCGCCTGGATCGAGATGCTGGCGGACGAACAGCAGGTCGAACTGCATGCCTCCCTCACGCCTGTCTGGAGTGAGACCGCCTGGTACGCCGACTACGTTTTGCCAATGGGCCTCGGCAGCGAGCGCCATGACCTGATGAGCCAGGAGACACATGCCGCTCGCTGGATCGGCTATCGCCAGCCCGTGCTGCGCGTCTACAGGGAACGTAATGGCGAGCCTGTTCGCTACACGTACGAGGCCAATCCAGGCGAGGTATGGGAAGAGGATGAATTCTGGATCGAGCTTTCCTGGCGTATCGACCCCGACGGCAGCCTCGGCATTCGCCGCTACTTCGAATCGCCCTACTGTCCAGGAACGAAGCTTACTATCGAAGAATATTACCGCTGGATTTTTGAGAACAGCGTGCCTGGCTTGCCAGAAGCCGCCGCGCGCGAGCATCTCTCACCGCTGGAATACATGCAAAAGTATGGGGCTTTTGAGATTCCCCAGCACAAGGCTCCCGTTTTCACCTTGAATGAGCGGAAGCTGGCCCCATCCGACCTGCAAGATGCCCAGGTAGATGAGACGAGCGGGAAAATCACGCGCGATGGCACTCCCACCGGTGTGATGATCGATAGCGAGGCTTTCGAAGGCTTTCCAACTCCTTCGCGCAAACTGGAATTTTACTCGGCTACCATGAAGGAATGGGGCTGGCCCGAATACGCCATTCCCGGCTATATTCGTAGCCATGTGCATCGTTCCGCAATCGATCCCGAACGCGGCGAATACCTGCTCATCCCCACATTTCGCCTGCCCACGCTCGTCCATACACGCTCCGGCAATGCCAGGTGGCTGTACGAAATATCGAACAACAATCCCGTCTGGATACATCCGGTCGATGCCGGGCGCATCGGCGTGGAAACCGGAGACCTGGTGCGCGTTACAACTGAGATTGGCTATTTCGTCAATCGCGCCTGGGTCACTGAAAGCATCCATCCAGGCATCGTCGCCTGCTCTCACCATCTTGGACGCTGGCGCTTGCATACAGATCAGGGTACAGACCGTTGGGCCTCGGCCCAGGTCGAATTGAAACGCGAGGCCGATGGCAGGTGGCACATGCGCCAGTTGCAGGGCATTATGCCTTTTGAAAGCGATGATCCCGACTCGGCGCGCATCTTCTGGCGCGAAGGCGGTGTTCACCAGAATCTCACCTTCCCCGTCCATCCCGATCCTATTAGCGGCATGCATTGCTGGCACCAGAAGGTGACGGTTGAAGCTGCTCGCTCTGAAGACGCGTATGGAGATGTATACGTCGACCCACGTAAAGCATATCAAGTATACCAGGAGTGGCTGGCAATGACTCGCCCGCAAACCAATCGACCCGACGGTCTGCGCCGCCCCCTCTGGATGATCCGTCCCTATCGTCCCGCCGCGAGCGCCTTCAAACGCCCATAGGCCGACCATGCAATGTAACAAATGAATTCAGAAATAGCATATCCAGTTGCGAAGCCGCATCACAAACCAATACATCCGAAAAAGAAATACCCCGCGGTGCAGCCGCGTAGGGGCCGATTCATCGTGCCCATCGCCGATTGATCGGCCCAGGAAGGAGACCCCATGTACTTCAAACAACTTGTCAAAGAAGACTTAGGCTGTGCCAGCTATATCGTTGGCTGCACCAGCGCCGGCGTTTGTGCTGTCGTTGATCCTCGTCTCGACATGGTTGACGACATCCTGGCGCTGGCGGAAGCAAAAGGTATGCAGGTAACCGCCATCATCGAGACGCACAATCACGCCGATCACGTTTCCGGCCATGGCGAAATTGCGCGCCGCACCGGTGCCGAGATCTATGTGCATGAACTGGCAGGTGTGGTCTATCCGCATCGAAACCTCAAAGATGGGGACGAACTGCGCTTTGGCGTCGCCAGGTTGCGCGTCATCCACACACCCGGCCATCGCCCGGAGCATATCGCCCTGGCCGTCTCCGACACCAGCCGTAGCGATGACCCCTGGCTCGTATTGACCGGCGATTCTCTCTTCATCGGCGACGTAGCTCGCCCCGATCTCGCCGTGCCGGGAGAACAGGGTGCCGCTGCCCTCTACGACAGCATCTTCGAACGCCTGCTCAAGCTTGAAGACGGCGTGGAAGTCTATCCCGCGCACGTGTCAGGCTCGCTCTGCGGGCGCGGCATGAACGCGAAAACCAGTTCAACCATCGGCTTCGAGCGCAAGCACAATCCCGCCATCGCCCCGCGAACCCGCGCCGAGTTCATCCGCGCCATGAACGAAAATCTGCCACAGCGCCCGCCCAACATGTCCAATATCGTGGTCCGCAACTGCGCCGACTATCTCCATGCCGAGGCCCCGTTAGACCCGCGACCACTCGACCTGCGCACCTTCCAGCATGAGATGGCCCGCGGCGCGCTGGTAATTGATACCCGTTCGCCCCACCAGTTCGCCGAAGGTCACATTCCAGGAGCCATCGGCGTCTTCCTGCACGGCTCCGCCTTTCCCACTCGCGTCGGCTTTGTCGTTCCGCCTGAAAGCCGCCTGCTGCTGGTCGTCAAAGATGAACGCGACCTGGTCGAAGCGACGACAGAACTCGCGGTCGTCGGCTTCGACTCCGTTCTCGGCTACCTCGATGGCGGCATGGAGGCCTGGCGCGAGGCAGAGTTACCCTTGCAGGCATTAGGCCAGATCACGGTTGAAGATCTACACAGCCTGCGACACGACCTGCAAGTATTGGATGTGCGCGACCCCAACGAATGGCAGGAAGGGCACATCAAGGGCGCCGTTCACATTCCTTATTATGATATCGAGCAGCGCCTGCCAGCATTGAATCCTGCCCAGCCGGTGGCCGTCGTCTGTGGCAGCGGCCAGCGCAGCACCATTGCCTGCTCGCTCTTGCAACGCCACGGCTTTACGCAGTTGTTCAATGTCGTCGGTGGCATGGAGGCCTGGGACGAAGCGGGCTTTGAGAAGGTGTAGAGGAGCTTCTTGCATCTATTCACATTTCTAGTACGTGATACAAGCAGTCAACCTATAGTTGCTCCTGTAGGGACAGTGCCTGGTGCCTGTCCTTGTCGGGATCGGAGTTCGCATTGACAAGGAGGAACCATATGACGATGATCGTAGGGTCTAAAGTCCTGGGCGTCCTTACAGAAAGCCAGCAGCTGGATCAGGCTATAGATGAACTGCAGCGTTCTGGCTTTAACAACATCGATTTTGCCCATCCCGGTGAAACGGCGAGCAGCTTTAACGCGCGCAGCGGCTTAACGGGCTTTATACGAGCCGTCTTTTCACCAAATGAAGGGGACATAAGGGGTAATATTGTCTCCGATCTTACCAAAATCGGTGTACCGGATGAGGAAGCCCGTAATTACCAGCGCGAGTTCGAGCTTGGTCGCAGCATCATTATCGTCGATGCTCCCGGTCGCCAGGAGCAGGCACTTGCCATCCTGCGCCAGCACGGAGCATTTGATCCCGCAACCCGTTCTGCAAACGGATGATACCCAGAGAGGGTAGGGGCGGCCTCAAGGGCCGCCCTAAAGAGGTCGCGGCTCCTCAAAACGCTGGCCCACCCTGGAAAACATAGCGCGTTACCGGGCGCCGGAACCTTGGTACCGATTCGCCCGCGCTTTCGGCAGGCTGTTGAGCGGCCAGGGCATTCGCGCTTACCATCTGCTCGCGCAGCACTTCCACTTGCGCGGCCATGATTTGCTCCATCGTCTCCTGGCCGGTCCGGTTGATCCAGCGCATCATAGAGGAGAGAAACAGTTCTTTCAGGTAGGCGAATGAAAAGCCCTCGGTCTGCTCCGCCAGTTGCGCCAGCGCATTACCGGAGATCTGGAGCGCATCCTGTAGAGAGTTGTTCCACATCGTGATATATGCCTGTCGCTCCTCTAACGCGGGGAGATCAAAAGGATACTTGCGGTCGAAGCGGCTGGGACGGTCCAGAATGGCCGGGTCCAGGCGCTCCGGGTGATTGGTAGTGGCCAGGGTGACGATGCCGGTATTTGCCGCGAAGCCGTCCAGCTCATTCAGGAAAAACGAACGATTATCTGAAGTCACCAGCGAGTCCAGGTCTTCCAGTACCAGGATGCAAGGAGCCGATTTACGCGCGCGGTCGAATACTATACGAATATTGTCTTCGTCGGTGCGGTACTCAGCTTTGAAGCTCTTCACATACAGGCAAGGCTGCTGGATGGCATTAATGATGGCTTTGACGGCGTGCGTTTTGCCATTTCCGGGCGAGCCAACGAAAATGATGCCTCTTTTCCATGGTATGCCGTAGCTCTCATACGTCTCGCGGGACGCGAAAAACTGCACAAGGTCGTCGTAAATTTCCTGCTTGAGATTGCCGCGTAAGATCAGGTTGTCGAGCGTGACTCCCTTAATCGATTTGAAAAGCTGCCGGTCTTTTTTCCAGCAGCCGCCATCAAACACCAGCACCTCACCACGCACTTCGATGTTCCAGGCGCACACTGCCACGAGAAAGCTTTCTGCAATCTCTTTGCTATCGGCCAGAATCCAGAAGTGATAGGCCGTCTGTATTCCATCCAGGTACCAGTGCATGACAATCACATCAAGTTTTGCACCTTGCCATTCCACCTCGAACCAGGCGTTCTTAGCAAAATGTTGCGCCTCTCTTTCGACCCATTGCGACGGAGCCCTTGGAGCCCTGCTGCTGAGCCACATCACATTCCGGTTCCAGTCCATGATGCCCGTCTCCGGGCCTCGCCAGAAGGTAATGTTCTGATTATCAACAACGGTCTTCAATTCGAGCTTACATTGCCCGGCATGTGCGTATTCTTCTATATTAAACAGGGTATCCGCGCCCTCAATAAATATTTTGCCGGGAAAGAATTTCTTCAAATGCTGGCCCACATGGTAATCAATGGCGCTGATGGGCAGGCAAAGCGCCTCGCTGATAAGCTGTTCCAGGTCCATAGCATCTCCCTCGATAGATGAATAGAGTATCTCTCGAATAATAAGCCCACAGATTTATACGATCTTCTCATGAAGAGGTTGCAGCGAGTTTCAAGACGGTAGTATAGCGGCAGAGTCGGTTGGCGCGCAAGACCCCGTCGCTGGCAACGATAAGGCACGCCTCACACGAGAGGCGTGCCTTATCGTTGCCAGCCGGAAAATCTCCCCATATGTAGACAGCCTGGCTAAAACGGCCCCACTCCCAGCCCATGTAACATCATCTCGATGGCCGCCGCCACAATCACCGGCAGGAAGATCAGGCGCAGCGTGCGATTACTCAGGTGCAGCAGCAGGCGTGCCCCTGCCAGCGCGCCGATCAAAATGCCCAGGGCTACCGGAGCCGCGATCATCGGCGGTATATCGCCGCGTGAGAAGTAGATGCCCGCGCTGGCCGCGGCTGTTACGCCGATCATGAAATTGCTCGTCGTCGTCGAAACCTTCATTGGCAATCGCATAATCGTATCAAGCGCCAGCACCTTGAACGTGCCGCTGCCGATGCCCAGCAGGCCAGAAATCAGGCCCGCGATGTACATCATCGCCATCCCCAGCGGGGTGCGCGTCACCGAGTAGGAAACCTCACGCCCCAGGTGCGCATCAGGATAGGTGCTATTGAGGCGCAGCCAGGTGGCCCAGCGATCATTCTTCACACCTTTCGGCAATTCTTCGCCCAGCTTGAAAAGGATCGGCGCCGCCGAAACCAGCAGGATGATGCCAAAGATCACCGCCAGAATTCCCGGCGCCAGCAGCCCGGCCACAAACGCGCCACAGATCGCGCCCGCCGTCGTCGCAAGCTCAAGAAACATGCCTACACGCAGGTTGGTCAGGCGATCTCGCACGTAGGCCGCCGCCGCGCCACTCGAGGTGGCAATCACTGAAATGATGCTCGCGCCAATCGCGAAGTAAATCGGAAAACCAAAAGCCAGCGTCAGCAAGGGCACGATCAGTACCCCGCCGCCTAAACCTACCAGCGAACCCAGCAGGCCCGCCGCGATTGCTCCCACGAAAATCAATATGATCGTCAGATATGAAAAGTGCAGTTGCGAAATTGTTGTTCCATGGCCATGTGTCACCATATTTCCAACCACGAAAATGCTCACCAACAAGATTGCCAGCACCCCCAGCGTAATCACCACATAGCGCCGGTCGCGCTCCAACGCAAAAGCCACCACCGACACTGCCACTCGCAGCACCGGCGTCGCGATCAGCAACAAAAGACCCAGCGTAATGACTGCCTGTGGCCGCAGCACCAACAACTCTGCCCATAGCCCACTCAGCGTTTCAGGAAAAGCCAGCAGCCGCTCAGTCGAAAATCCCCCAGGGCGGAATGGAAACAGGATGAGTCCAAACAAAATTACTGCCGCGCTGAGCATCACACCGCCCTGAAGTATCCAGCCGATGATGGCATTGATCTTATCTGATTCGGGTGGGATTTGACGTACCGGAAGCCTGGAGGGAGCTAACAATTGCGAACCCGCCTCTTGCGGGCGGGTCAAAGTTCGTGATTCAAGTTCTGTTTTCATATGCTTTTCATCTCTTTCTTAAGGGAGCAGGCAATGATACCAGGCCAGCCCTGGTTGGAGAGGGATTCTTCGCGCAGCGAAGAATCCCTTATACCCCTTCCCACCCACTAAAAACAAACCAGTTGATATATCAAGAGAATAAATGATATAGGATGAAGTCCTATAAATTATTATATTCCGCCGCTTGTTATAATTCCAATATATAATTCTTATGTTTTTCATAGCTTTATGGAATGATAATTTGGGCCGAGGCGAAGCCGGTGATCAACAACGAGCCGCTTGATACGTATATATAGTAGGGCATAAATTTGCTGCTCTTGACGTTATAAATTAATGAATAGAATTGTCCTCCTATGCCGGTCAAATACTAGAAAGGTCAGCAACTTCTATGCTTCAGTTGCAAAATATACGACTTTTCCGTCCTCCGTTGAAGCGAATAGTGATCGGTGGAGTTGGTGGCAGTATTGGTTTGATAGGAATTTTGTTTGGTGTAGCGGTCTATCTTGTAGAATCTCTCACCCGTCCTAAACGAAGCACTCCATTTGATAGCTATACGTTCAGTCCATATGAACTCGGTTTGCCTGCCGAAGTCGTTACGTTCTCCCCGCTCAGTGGAGATCATAAGGTAAGAGGCTGGTATATTGCCGACGAGGAAGCGGCCACCACAATCCTGGTTTGTCCTGGCTATCGCAGCGGCATGGCCGATGTACTCGGCATCTCCGCGCATCTCTGGAAGGCCGGCCATAACGTCCTGGTATTTGAGTATCACGGGCATGGCTCAGAGGTTGGCGCCCAGGTTACCCTTGGCTACCGCGAGATCAATGACTTTCTTGGTGCGGTCGCCTATGCCAGAGAGCGCGCTCCCCACACGCGCATCGGCGTTATTGCTTATTCCATGGGAGCTGCGGTCGCCATCATGGCCGCTGCTCGAAATGAAAACGTTGAGGCAGTGGTGGCCGATGGTGCTTTCGCCACCCAATGGGGCGTCATCGATTACAATTTCCGCCGTGCCGTGCGCGTCCCCTCGGCCCCATTTACCTGGGTCGCCGATTACCTGCTAGGATGGCGTGCCGGTTATCATTTTCACCAGGTTGAACCCCTGCGTGAAATTGCTCGCATCGCCCCCCGTCCCATCCTGATTATCCACGGCGACAAAGACTCCATCGTCGATCCGCGCGATGCCACTCTGCTCTACAACGCCGCCGGTGAGCCGAAGGAATTATGGATAGGACCGGGTGCCGATCATTGTGGCGTCTACTTTCAAGACCGCATCGCCTACGTCAAGAAGGTCACGGAATTTTTTGATCGCTACCTCAAGCATTCTCGCTCGCGTTTGCAACTACTAGAGCCTTTCGATGAACAAGAAATCACTGTAGATGATGAGCGAAACGAGGGAACTGACCTCTCGGAAGCGAGTTAAGAGGGGAAATCAAGCGTCACGATCATTCCATCTTTCGCGGCACGAGCGTTCGCGAATACACGCTGTGCCGCTTTTTGTGCCGGCAATGTATCAGTAATCTTCGGGCTAAAATGCGTCAGCAGCAGGGCATGAGCTTGCGCTGCCTTTGCGATACCGGCTGACTCCTGGGCCAGCATATGCGCGTGCGCCTTTGCCAGTGGCAAATCCTCGGGATCATCGTACATACTTTCGCAGATCAGCAAATCTACATCATGTGCAAACGCGGCCAGCTGCTGTGTTGGGCGAGTATCCGTAATGTAGGCTAGCGAAATGCCGCGGCGTGGAGGTCCCAGCACCTGTTCAGGTGTCACTGTTTGCCCTTCGTATGCTACCGTCTCGCCATGTTGCAGCCGTGACCACAACTGCACCGGCAGCCCCAACGCTCGCGCCTGCTCCGGCAGGAAGGGCCGGTTGCGTGCCAGTTCCAGCCGGTAAGCCAGGCAGGGCACGTTATGCGCCGCTAACGCACAGGAACCACGCAATCCACCAGGTAGTGAAAATTGCTCTCCGCCCCTCAACTCGTGAATGCGCACCGGAAAAGGCAATTCAGCCGCGATACGCCGCAGTCCATCCACAACATAAGCTGTGCCAGGGGGGCCATAGATATCCAGCGGCTCTGTTCGCTCCGCGTGGGCGACCATAAACAACACCCCTGGCAAGCCTGCTACATGATCGGCATGCATATGCGAAAAGCAGATCGCTCCCAGCTGGCGAAAGCCCCAGCCGAGAGCCTTCCATGGAATCTGTGTTCCCTCTCCGCAATCCAGCAAGGTCAGTGCCGGCCCGCAACGCACCAGCGCGCATGACAGCCAGCGTCCCGGCATCGGCATCATCCCACACGTCCCTAACATACAGATATCAATCATTTTTGATCCTTTAACTTCAATTGACGGGGAACCTGTAGGGGTGTACCACCTGCTAGATCCATCTGCACTCTACAATGGTCGCCCGCCCTCATACGGCAATTATACCAGACGCGGCAGAAATGATACATCACGAGGAGTAGGGCCGATTGATCGCGCCCACCGCCGATTAAGAAATTCCACGATCAAAACCAGCAATCGGAGTGATCTTAGCCGTGTCATTCTGAGCGCAGCGAAGAATCTCTGGACCGACGGACACGGATTCTTCGCTGCGCTCAGAATGACACGGCCTGGGGGCTTCCCGATTTTGCTGGTAAAAATTCGTCATCGGCCATCCATTCCCACTATATTTTATGGAACTGCATTATCACGTCCGGTCCGGGATGGCACTGTCGGCGGATCGCCGCTCACCCCGCAGGATGCAGACCCCTTTATTATTACGCATTGACATGAATTTACAACAGTGTATACTAATGGAGGGACAGCGCCTGGTGCCTGTCCTGATTCAATAACCGGAAAGTTACATCATTTATGAGCATTACGCCACGCCGGCTCGGTAAATATGAACTACAGGAACGCCTGGGGAGAGGTGGGATGGCCGAGGTATGGAAAGCCCTGGATACACAGTTGCAGCGTTACGTTGCCATCAAGCTACTCCAGGCGAATTTGCGCGAAGACCCCAATTTTGTCACCCGTTTTACACGAGAAGCACAGGTCGTCGCCTCCTTGCGTCACCCCAACATCGTCCAGATCCATGACTTCTATAGCTCTGAGAACAGCGCAATGGGAAGTCCAGGATCGGAAGCAATCGCCTACATGATAATGGAGTATATTCCCGGCCCCACCCTCGCCGATTATGTCCGCAGTACCTCGCGCCAGGGGCGTATCCCTCCCGCTGAGGATATCATTCGCCTTTTTACGCCCATCAGCCTTGCTATTGACTACGCCCACCGGCGAGGCATGATCCACCGCGACATCAAACCCGCCAACATCCTGCTCGACTCGCGCAACACCACACACAATGCCGCCGGCGAACCTATGCTCACCGATTTTGGCCTCGCCAAAGTCCTGGGCATCGCGGGCCAGACACTCACCAACTCCGTCATGGGCACCCCGCTCTACATCTCGCCTGAACAGGTACAAAACGCTCCTGTCAGCCCGCAGACCGACCTCTACGCCCTCGGTGTCATGCTCTACGAGATATTCACAGGCACGCCACCTTTCAGAGGTGAAAGCGTCACCGGCATCATGATGCAACATCTCACAGCCACACCGGCCGATCCGTCTAAGATGAATCCTACTTTACCACCCCAGCTTTCAAATGTCCTGCTCAAAAGCATGGCCAAAAACCCCCAGGAACGCTATTCCAGCGCCGCCACCATGATTGCGGACGTCGCTGCCACATTCAATCTCTCCCTGCCCGACGACTTGAAGCGCGCACTTTCAAGGTCAGGTAGCACGAACCTGTCAACTGACCAGACCATCATCCCCACATCAGCAGCAGATAAAACGCCCTCCTCACCCGAAAATCGGGGCGTCAACCCCGGAAGAGATAAATCCGCTCAAAAGCCACCTGCGTCTCCAGATAGCGCAACCGTTGTAACCCAATATAGCGCGCCAGAAATGATGCAAACAGCACAGGTACACTACCAGGATATGCCGGTCAGTTCATCAGATTCAGCCGGAAATTTGAACGAGCAGGTAAATAGTGATGCCGGCCTGGGAGCTAATGCGCAAGACGTGGGAGCCAGGGGTGGGAGCGCCAGACCGTCCACCGATCAGCGGCCTGCGGGCATACATGGGTCCACCCCGCCGCCGCTACTCAAACCGGCGCCGGTACAATCCCCGCCTCCCGCGTCCAAACGACGCGCAATTATCATCGCCAGCCTGATTATACTGCTAGTAGTAATCCTCGCAGGCTCAGGGCTGGGCGCTTTTTTCGTCTTCAACCATCATAGCCCAACCACTACAGTCACTACCGGCACTACTGTCGGACAGGCCATCTTCATAAGTACCGGCCAGGTAAATGAAACCACCAACGAGGGCAGCAACGACGAATTACAGATCACCCTGCGCAATATTCCAAACCCCACGCCCAATACAAACTATTACGCGTGGCTACTGCCAGATCTAAATCAGAGCGAAGAACCTCCGGTCTTTCTTGGCGCTCTCACCGTCAATCATGGCGCTATCAATTTCCTCTATAAAGGCGATAGCACCCATACCAACCTGCTCGCCGTCACCAGCCGCTTCCTGATCACCGAGGAAAGCTCAGAGGCGACACCCATCGTGCCCTCCCCTGACCTCAGCAAATGGCGCTACTATGCCGAAATTCCGCAGACTCCTGTCCAGGGACAGACTTACACTCTGCTCGATCACCTGCGCCACCTGCTCGCGAGCGATCCAGAACTCGGACCATATCACCTGCCCGGCGGCCTGGATATCTGGACCTACAGAAACACGCAAAAGGTCATGCAATTTGCCGGGGCTGCGCAGAAAGATTGGAATGCGCAAAATTATACCGCCGCGCGCCAGCAAATCATAGGTGCCCTCGATTACCTGGATGGCATCAAATTTGTTGGCCAGGATGTGCCCGCAGGCACTCCTATCACCGCGAATACCACATTCGCTCAAATAGGATTGCTTGAATTGCACGCCGGGCAAAATCCCAATGGCTACCTTTATCACATTCAACTCCATTTGACCGGTGTCGTTTCTTCGCCGGGTGCCACGCGGGCTCAGCACCAGCTCGCCGCCCAGATCGATACGGCCATCACGACCATGCAGGGGTGGTTAGAAAAGGTACGCAGTGATGCCATGGAGCTGGAGCATATGGATGACGCTCACCTCGCCCAATCATCTTCCTCATCAATCTTGAACGACATGGTAACGCAGGCTACCTATGCTTTTATGGGTCACAATAATCCTTCCTCCGGCAATCAAGAGGGTTTCTCACAAATTTATACAGATATACAGCACATGGCAACCTTTGAGGTAATGCCCTACAAATCATGATCGGCAGGTTGTTCCCAGGAGAGATGTTTCACTGCTCTTGCGCAAACCGTGGGCAGTGGTTTACCGCATATTTATACCAGGTATTCCACTCATCTGGCGTAAGCGGATCGCCGGGCTGTTCGTGTGCCTGGCGCATCAACCACTGGCAGAGCGCGTAAGAAATCTCAGAGTTTAATTTGATCGCGTTGTCGAAATCGGCGTAATCCAGGTAATCGGACTCCTTCCATCCCGCGATATCACGTTTCTTCGGCCTTGTGACTGCCCCGCCTCCTGGCCACGACCCCGTGGGATACATTGCATAGAAAACCTGCCCCGGCGAGACGCCAGGAGTTGTAGAACTATTAGATGACATAATTCGAACCTCATTTTTGGGAATAGTTTCTCATTCGTTCACTTTCTGCACGGTAGCGCTTGTATACTCCGCGTCTGATACGTATACGTTTGAAAGCGGGTGGACGTACTCACCTGCGCGTGAGAGACCTCTATACCTCTTTCCAGCGCGTGCCTGCGTGAATTGAAGTTGACACCGGTGATATAATTTTCCGAAGCACCCGTAGCTCAATGGATAGAGCGTCTGACTTCGGATCAGTAGGTTGCGGGTTCGAGTCCTGCCGGGTGCGCTTTTTTATGAGCCTATGGCTATTGAAAACTGTGAAAGCCGCCAGACCTCACTCCACTACTTCCCCTGATTTTCATACATCTCGATATCCGCACGGCGCGGCCTTATATGGCCTATTCTGCCCGAACTCCTGCGCGGGCACAAAATGAGCGATGCTGTCGCCATCATCGGCAGCACCGATGTTGTCATGGGCTGCGTTGATCGCTAAAAGATACCTTTCGCAGTTACTGCTCAATGGTCCGGCACATACATCACTCTATGCTCGCCGTTAGGTGCGAGACTGTAATTTCCCTGGCGATCATACACGTCAAAGCTGATGATAATTGGGCCGCGTGGCGCTCCGAGCGGTTTGATATTGACATCGCAGGCATAGACATCTTTGCGCGCCGGCCCCCGAATCACACACAGAATCTTCCACATACGTGGATCTACTCCCGGCCAGTACGCCGTAAAGTTCACATGGTCGATTTGCGGGTCTCCGTTGTTCGTCGGATAGGCATAGGCGGCAAAATGAATAACATCCCCTACCATCGTGCCCGTAGGACTGATCCATACTCCTCCAGGTTTAACGCGGAAGAGTGAGAAAGGGCGCACAACATAGACACCAAGTCCAGAAGTAATAATGAGTACAAGCAACATTCCGGCTATGGCAAGCAGGAAGCGCCTTTTTCTTGTATGCGGTACAGGTATTGGGCTACTCTGCTTTTCGGCATCATCCAGGCAGCATTCAGAAGAATTTATCAGATCCAGGGCCTCGGCCCTGGTTTCAAAGAGTTCACAGAGCTTCTGAACATACACCGGATAGGGCATATGTTTGCCCCGTTCCCATTGTCCGACGGTATATTCGCTCACTCCAACTTGTTGAGCAACATAGCTTCGCGACCAACCCCTGCGTTCGCGCTCGCTCTGTAATTTGCTCTTCTTTCTTTGGGGTGGAGTCTGCATAAAATCTTTACCTCCACATCCTCTTCTTTAGCAGGTAAAGGTAGTCGAGATGCATCTCTCACTTCACTGTGTGGCCCTTTTCTACCTGATAAAACGTCAAGAGAAAAGCCCACTAGCATACTTCATCACTAGAAAAAGACGTGTAAAAGCGCGTGCTATCAAGTTGCCATCAAGCAGCCACAAAGTCTTCACAGATGCTACTTCCATAAAGAGGACTATGAAATTATGCTTGACTCAGCGAAAACAAGCATTCTGATACCAGGTTGCGATCTAAGACAAAACAATGAAAGAAAGAGGAAACGAGTTGATTGAACAGGCTGCAGGACTGGTAAAACCGGAAGGAAGAGCAAACTTTGGCTGGCGTCTTCGTCGCGAGCGCGAATTACATAACTGGTCACAACAAGAACTTGTTAGACGAATCCTGGACCTATGTGCGAAGGACAAGGAGTATCGATCCCTTGATCCAAAAACCATAGGAAGGTGGGAGCGAGGAGAACATAAACCTTCACTCTACTACCGCAAACGTCTCTGCGAGGTATTTGGCAAGAATCCAATACAGCTGGGTTTTATTGAGTAAATGCTCCATGTCCCTCTGCTGAGTTCGACATCCATCATCAAATGTCGTATAATATAGTTAGCCTAACGAATTACTTCACAATTGAGGATTCAGTGGTAGGGTTTAAGCTGTACTTCGAATCTTCCTACCGGTCTCATAGATAAAACTATCCTCTACTTTTGCATGGAGATAGATATTATGATTAAGAAATCATCCAGTACAGATTCTCCTCAGCAGCCCATTGCTGCCACCGCGGCCTTAGACGCGCTCACAGTTGCTAACCGGTTGCGTCCCGTGCTGCTGCGCCTGCATCGATTTTTACGCGGTGAAGCGCATGAGCTGGGCGTCACCAGCACTCAGGCCAGCCTGCTCGCCGCCATACAGCGTTCGCCGGGCATCGGCCTGGGTGAACTTGCCGCCCAGGAGCATATGAGCGCCCCCACCCTTGTGAACCATATTGACAGGCTTGAAACAGCGGGATTCGTTGAGCGCGCAAAAAGTAATCTTCAAGATCGCAGGCGCGTCGATCTCAATATCACGACGTCTGGCTGCCAGGTTTTGGAGACCCTGCGCGAGCGACGAACAGCCTGGCTTGCTACCCGCCTGGAAACCCTGACACCCGACGAACTTGCTGCAGTCGCGGCTGCCATTGAACCATTGCAGCAGCTAGTGAAGCGTGGGGAATGAGAATATCTGTACGTAATCCTGGAGCATTTTTTAGCGGGCATACTTTCGCCAGCCTGCGCCGGCATCATAACTATCGGCTCTATTTTTCGGGCCAGTTTCTCTCTCAGATCGGCACCTGGCTGCAGAGCGCAGCCATGGCCTGGCTTGTTCTCGAACTGACCCACTCGGCATTCGCAGTCGGTATGCTGGCTTTCTGGCAATTCGGCCCATATGTAATACTCGGCCTGTTCGGGGGAGCGATCAGCGACCGGCTCGATCATCGGACAACGCTGATTGCGACCCAGGTGGCCCTGGCATTATGCAGCGGTACAATGGCCGGACTGACGCTTTTGCATGTCGTCACTGTGTGGGAAGCCTACGCAATCGCGGCCCTGCGCGGACTCGTATTAATCATCAATAATCCCAGCCGGCAGGCATTCATCTTCCAGATGGTTGGACGCGAAGAATTACCAAACGCCATCGCGCTGAATTCCAGTGTAGCCAACGCGACTCGCATCATCGGCCCCGGACTCGGCGGCCTGCTCATAGCTGCTTTTGGAGTCGGCATCTGTTTTAGCATTGACGCAATCAGCTATGTGGCTGTAATCATCGCCCTGCTGATGATGAACGTCAACGAGCTGCTGCCGATTGAGCGGCATGGCAGGCCTACGATTCTGCGCGGAATTGGCGAGGGTCTTGACTATGCGCGCCGCACGACGACCGTCTGGCTGGCATTAACGATCTTCCTCTTCATCTGTACGGCAAGTATCAACTTCAACGTGCTGCTGCCACTCGTCGCCAGCAATACGCTGCGTTCAGGCGCCGAGATCTATGGCCTGCTGACGGCATGTTTTGGAGCCGGTGCGTTAATAGGCGCCTTGATTTCCGCCTCATTGGGCCGCGCAAACTGGCGTATCTTGCTAATGAGCGCAGGAGGGTTCGGCATAGGTGAACTGTTGCTCGCGCCACAGAATACCGTCGTTGGCGCAGTACTCCTACTGATTGCCACCGGCATTTGCTATACCCTCTACACCTCCAACACGAATGCCATCGTCCAACTTGCCACGCCTGGCTACCTGCAAGGGCGTGTGGCCGGGCTTTACAGCTACATATTCTCTGGCACCAGCTCTTTCGGTGCGCTGCTGGCAGGTGGACTGGCCGACCTGGGCGGTACGCAACTCGCTTTCGTAGTGGCAGGTGGTACCGCGCTCGTCTTCGCCACCTTTGGACTGGCCTTCCGCTGGCGCGAGTTTCATAAAGGGACCGTTAATGGAGCTTGATCACCCGAATCTTATGTATCTCTCTCGCCTCCGTGTGCCGGTATTCGACCACCTGCCGCTCGCGGTCTATCTCGTAGCTGCCGTCCGAGACCTCGACTGTGTATCCACGCGGATACTGGTAATTGGGCACAAACAACACCGTCGGCGCGCTAATCGAGGCATCATGGCGGAACTCGAACTCGAAGATCTTGCGCCGCATATCAAACCCCATCCGCAGCGGCTCGCCCGCCACTGCCCGCGCGTATGGCCGTACCACCGCCTGTAGCGCCCGTCCACCAGAATGAATATCCGCTGGATGCAGTTGCTGATCGCGGCTGAAAATCGACAGGTCCTCGTCATTCCATTGATCGCCATACGCATTCGTATTGTCTGCCGTATAGTTCCACAGCGTGCAGCTCATCAGCGCGTCCTCTAACGCGCGCATGTTTCGATTCATCGCCCGTATCTGCTTGCTAAAATCACCGCTGCGATACGCCTTCTTCTTATCCAGGTCGAACGGTATACCAATCTCGCCAATAAGCACGGGCGCGCCACCCAGAAATGCTGCCGCCTGCTGCCTGAACGTCGCCAATTGAGCGGCAAATGACCTGCGAATGCGGCCCGGCCCGAACACCAGCTTCCCGGTAAATATATTGAAGCCGACCCATGGCGAGTACTGCTTCATGAACAGCACGAATGCATCGTACCAGTGCGGGGCGTAAACGATCTCCGGCGCATCCTCTGCCCTCCAATGGGGCGGTTTATGGTTGATCTCACATTCCAGAAAGATCAGCGCTCCCGGGTGGACTGAGCGCATTTCGCGCGCGAAACGATTGGCAAATGGCCGGTAATAATCCTCACTGAAATCCACCTCTCGTCCATTTATCACAGCAAAATAATCGAGGCGCAGCAGGCGCGGTGTTCCGTCTGGCGTCACATCCCACACCCCATGCCGCTTCCAGATGCACTCTATCCCATCGCGCCAGGCACGTATCATCTTGGCATTGACCGTGTGATGACCAACAAGTCTGGGGCCGCTCACACGCTGTTCCCACACCTCGATCTCCTCTGGATATCCATCGCCGAGCAGCATCGTCTGAAACACGGTTGGACACTTGCCCATTTTGACCAGCCCGTTATACGTGTTGGCATCCTTGCAACCAATATAGCCACTCAGCGGCTCGTTCATCGTATCGTAGCCAATCACGTTCGGCAATTCACGCACCCGCCGCGCTACCTGCTTTATCGCCTCGATATAATGCCGCTGCAGGTACTCCTGTACCGGCTCGCCATCCACATGTACCAGCGGAGCGAAATCATTGCCGCCGAAAAAGAGCGTACACATTGTCGCAGCCGCCAGTTTCGCCCCATTCGTAGGCCAGATCATACGCGGAAAAGGGCCATCCCAAAGCTGGTGAAGAATGGCAGCGCCCGTCTCCTGGAACTTTGTAATATCCAATCCCACGGCCTCGAATGTCCAGCCGGGCGCTCCATCGCCCCCTGAAAAGCGGCTCCAGACATCCTGGTGCGGATCGATACACACGTGAAAACCATACTCTCCGGCCTTTTGGAGAATCGCGTAAATATAGTCCAGGTAATCTTCGTCATATATTCCCGGCCCCGCGTGCTCTATCGCCTCCCAGGTTATCAGGAAGCGCAGGAAGTTGAAGCCCCATTCCTTCAAACGCGAGAAGTGTTCATCGGCCTCCTCAAGCGGAAAAGGGCGTCCAACAAACGATATATCGCGGTGTTCAAAGAAGCCATCGCGAATATGCGTAGCGCCATCCGGTTTGAACGGCACCTTAGAACTCCCACCCAGATTGATCCCCCGCAACAGCAGCGTTCGTCCCGCCTCATCCTGAAAATGAGAGCCTTTGATGGAGATCATGGAAAGTTCTCCTATATCCACTTACCCTGAAAGGGCGGTTGGCGTCGTGTACGAGAGTGTACGCACATCTTGCTCAATAGCGCTCACCAGTTGTTCGATATCGTCAAAATCACTACGATAACGTGGCTCGCCAAAGCGCACCGTAGTGTGCCAACGCTTATCTTGCCCGCGTGTGTAACTCAGACCTGCCGGAACAATCGCCACCCGCGTTTTTCTATCCTTTTCTGCCAGCTCTACCAGCCTGGCGAAGCCGGGTTTGAAGGGCATAAAAGCCTCAAGGTCCGGCTTCGGCGTCGGATGCGGATCAATGTTGGGATAGCCCTCTGGAAAAATGACCATCATCTCCCCTGACCGGAACAGCCGCACCGCCGCCCGCGTCAATTGCCGCAGATATTGCCGGGTCTCAATGGGCGTATAGGCCCACTGCTTATCCGGCTCGTGTTCGTGAAACTGCTCGCTGCGCAGCACCACCGGCCAATCGGCCAGCAAACAGGCCAGCTCTATGACCAGGCGCAACTTTCGCGATGTCACCCAGTCCAGCGCCACAATCGTATGCAAGCGCCGGGGAATGGCCCGCACCAGGATAAACCCATCATAGAAGTAGTGGAAGTGGCGCGCGGCAACCAACACCGGCCCCGACTGTGGAACATGTTCAACTCCCTCGACCTGGATCACCATTGTTCGCCAGCCGATTACCAGGCTCATACCTCGCATCACTAGCCACACAGATTGGCTCAGAGCCGCGCGCCCCCGGCCATCCTGCGAAGTCCGTATTTCATCATTGCCGGGAACAAGCACTAACGATTCAGGAAACAACACGAACACGATCAATAAAAACGGAGTGAACCACAGGCCGCTGCCGAGGCTCAAAATCATCGCGAAGCCCGTATTCACCGTATAGACCCCAAACGGAACCCAGGTCGTCACTTGCCTCGTATCAAGATTGGAGCGCCACAGCAATCTGCATACGGTGAGCAGGATCAGAATATCAAGCGTCCAACCGGCAAGACTGCTCATCGGCAGACCAAAGTAAGAACCGTATTCCTGCCAGTGCCATATTTGTGTAGAAATGCGCTGGCTTGCCAGCGCAGCGCTGAGCGCCAGGTCCCAGGTCATCAAGAAATAAGTACCCAGGATCAGCGACCACAACGTCTGGCGATGCAATTCAAGTTTCGCCGCCAGTTTGCTCGCCAGCAAGTAGGATGTGAAGCCCATATAAAACCAGGTTAGCAGGATGGAATAGGAAACGAGTCCGGCCACTTTAATATCGGCAAGCGGCGTGGCAGAAGAAATGCCCGATGGGAAACCGATCCTCATATTGAGCAATTCAATGCCCATCGTGACAAGTACCGAAGCGGCAAAAAAGATCAGCGTCTTGCGCGGGCCGACGCCCAGTAGCCCGAAGAAAAACATCGTCGCCGCGCCAAAGATGATTTGCAGCGTCCCGGCGCTGCGCAGCACAAACTCAAAAATAGCCACCCCAACAGGATTTGTATCCCATACTTGCGGATGTGGCGCAATGATCAACAAGACCCCCAATCCACAAATCAGGGCCGCGAGATGGCAGGTGAAGAGTACTTTGACTATTCTCATGAGACCTCCGCGTGTGAACGCATGGCCTTACATCTTCATATATTTTCGCACATGAACTAATCGGCCAACCCCGTAGGGACAGCGCCTGGTGCCTGTCCTGGCTCCGGGGTGTGTCCTGTATCCGGGGCATATCCTGGTTCCTTCTGCTTATCCTGTATCCAGGGCATGTCATTCTGAGCAGTGAGCCGAAGCCCTGAGGAACGAAAGGGAAGAATTTCCGTTGACTTGCCCGGCGGCAACATTCTCTCCCGTATATGAATCTGCCGCCCTTTCCATTGCGCGCCATGCCCCGTCAATATCAAACGTGCCACGTCAAGCACCATGACGCCAAAAACAGCCCAGCTCAAAGGCGCCGCCAGAGACCAGGTTACCAGCAATCCATGTTCGCGATCAAAGCAGCGTTTCGCGTCGATCTGCGCCAGCAGAGTAATGCCTGCCAGCAGCGCAGCGAGACGAGGCATTTTTCTCGTAAGGAGCGCATAGGCAAGCGTGCAAAGTGGTCCCAGACCATAAATAATCAACGCTAACCCGGCGTGCAGACCACCAAATGGCACGCGCGAACGAATGATTTCGCTATAACAACTCTTCCCCCACCCCTGGCGGGCGCTTTTCCACGTCGTCCACTGCCGGTTCGCAATCAGGCCGCGTCCATTCACCAGCTCGACGCGCTTTCCAGCCCATTTGAACTGTTCAGCGAGCGCGAGATCGTCGATAAAGGTTGTGCGCATGTAGCTGGCCGCGTAGCCACCTGTCTCCACATACGCCTTGCGGCGCAGCAGAATATATTGCCCAAAGGCGAACGCGCGTGGGTGCGCAGGATCGCTAATCTCGCCCGGTGTCACACGATGGGCCAGGATCACCTCGCTCAAGGGCATCAGCAAGGGCATCGCCGTGCCACTCATATCCATCAGATTTGTGTACATGGTCAGTAAATCGATGTTCCGGCCCAACGCGTGCCCGACCATCAGGCGCAGCGTCTGTGGAGCATGCCGTGTATCGGCGTCCGTAAACAGCATCCATTCGCCATCTGTAAGGGTAGCTCCCGTATGCAGCGCGTGCGGCTTGCCCGCCCAATCAGGGGGCAGATCGTCAATCCGGTGTACCATGATACGCGGGTCGCGTCCTCTCCACTGATCCAGCAGGCAAGGAGTAGCGTCGGTTGAGCCATCATCGATAACCGTGATACTGAAATTTGGATAATCCTGCGCCAGCAGCGATTTGAGGCAGGCATCAATATTCGCCTCCTCATTGCGTACCGGCAGGATAATCGAGACACGCGGTGCCGTTTCCGGCAAAGGAAGATCGTCCGGTGGATGTAGCTCTCGAACGGCGCGATGCGAACGATAACTCTGATACAGCGCAATCAGCGCCATGATGGAGAGTCCCCCCAGCATGAGGAAGTGCTGTAGGGACAGTGCCTGGTGCCTGTCCCGTTTCCCCATGTCACCTGTGGTTCGACCTGAAAACATAATAACTCCTGCTAGAAAAATTGATGAGTAGATTACTCAGGTTAATTATCGCATATAATGGGAAGATATAGAGAATGCTGGTGCCTGTCGACGCCCGCATTCGGCAATCTCGGTACGTTTTGTAGGGACAAGCAACTGTCCCTACAAAACGTACCACAATCAGGTCTCTAGATTTGGCTAACAGCAAGAAATAACATACAATAGTTTCATGCAATCCCCGGCCAGAATCATAAATAAGGCGGGAAACACGGTATTAAAGGTGTATTCAGAGAAAATGGGTAAATATAATCTGATCTTAGGCGATAGCTCCCAACTCATTAAAACAATACCCGACCAATCCATTGACCTGATTCTAACAGACCCACCCTATAATCTAGGCCGTTACTCCACCGGCAACATCAAAATGTCCTGGCGAAAAGACTTTAATAACGACGTTGCCGAGTGGGATACCACCATCTTCAACCCCGCTGATTGGCTAAATGAGTTCAAACGCGTGCTGAAGCCAACAGGCACCATCTTTGCTTTCACCAGCTATAACTTATTGGGCCAGTGGCACCAGGTGTTTGATCCTGCCTTCGATACCTTTCAGTTCATGGTGTGGCATAAGTGTCTTGCCGCAAGTACAAGGGTATACGCCAGGACTGCTGAAGGCGATGGCCCGCTGATGCTAAAAGACCTTGTGCGTATGGAGCCTTGTTCTGTAAAGCTTTGGAATGGGCAGAAGTGGACGCAGGTACTATCGTGGGACAGGGCGCAACCAGGGAGCGAAGGACTTGAGATAGAGCTTCGCAGCGGTGAAAAAATTTCTGCCACCAAGGAACATCGCTGGCCGACAGCGCGCGGGTTGGTTCCTACGCGAGATTTGCAGATTGGCGATATCATCCAGACAACAGTCATCCCAGAGCCTGATACTCCCGATTATCCTGCCTTTTTGCCTGACGAAGAAATCGGCTGGTTTGTGGGTATGTACCTGGCGGAAGGCAATATAGGTACTGATAACGACACGGTCTTTTTTGCGGCACATAGAAAAGAGACAGCAAGGTTTGATCGCATTGACCGTATAGCGAGAGCGCTGGGCTGTTCATCAGATACAAAATACTATGGTGATGGGGATGGAGCTACCACCATTATCCGGGGGAAGATAGCAGTCGAGGTGATCAAAAAGTATATTGATGACACAAACGCAAAGACCAGGCATCTACGCATGACTTGCTGGCGAAGGTCGAACCGGTTTCTGGAATCATTGCTTGCCGGTTACTTAGAGGGTGATGGAAATTATGATGAGCAGAATGAACGCTGGCGACTGAGCTTTACCTGCAATGATGCACTGGCGCGGGATATGCGAACGCTCTGCGCTCGTCTGGGATACCACCTGACGCTCAAGGTTGCTGATGGCCGGTTGAGGGATGTGCCATTCCCCAAATACATGGGTACTATTCGCACGAGTCGCAATGGGCATAGTGATGAGAAGCAGAGGAGCGAAGTAATAGCTGTCAGGCCATCCATGTGTGACACATTCTGGGATGTAACGCTCGCGGATGATCCGCATGTCTTTGCCCTGGCTTCTGGTATTCTTACCCATAACACCAACCCGCCGCCAAAGCTCAGGCGAGCAGGCTTCCTCAATAGCTGCGAACTCATCGTATGCGTCTGGAACAAAGGGCACACCTGGAATTTTACCAGGCAGAAAGACATGCACAACTTCATAGAAAGCCCCATCTGTATGGGCAAGGAACGAGTAAAAAACCCTGTTCATCCAACTCAGAAGCCCATCAAGGTGTTGAGCAGACTGATAGAATTAGCCACCCATCCAGGCGACCTCGTGTTCGACCCCTTTATGGGAGTTGGTTCAACTGGAGTAGCTGCCTTGCAACTCAACCGGTGTTTTACCGGCATAGAAATCGATCCAGCCTACTTCGCCGCAGCCGAGAAACGCATCCAGCTGGCCGCATTTACTCCCGAAGTGTTTGCACCTGAGTCAGAAGACCGGAAGAATAACGCCCGTGTCGATAATCTCAATGAGGAGAGTCAAGAGCAGACACTTTTTGCATCGAATTAAGCAGACCCATAATCCCTGCGCTTAGAATAACATGACCAGAATCATGTCATTCTGAGCAAAGCGAAGAATCTCCTGGCCCCTGCATGTCATTCTGAGCGCAATAAGCCGAAGCCCTGAGGAATGAAAGGGGAAGAATCCTTCAAATCGAAAATGTTAAATGAATGATAAATTTGCCAGTTCCCTTCAAGCGGCATTTTCAGCTATCCTGTGCAATCGGGGGTATTAGCCACGCAGATTGATAGGATATCTGCTCTTGTGACCCCAGAAGGAGCTATTGCTACCATGTATGAGATTACCATTCGCGCCCAGATCGAAGCCTCTGTCGTTCCTTATGAGCTCAAAAATATCGAGCGAACAGAAATGATGGTAGAAGGTGCTGTAAGCTTAACGCTCGAAAAGCTATTCGCGATTGTCAATATGAAAGGGGTAACCATAAGCCCATCTTCACGAGAGTTTGAACCGGACCTCGACGGCTTGCTTTCACAGGAACGCTACTAAACAGCACCGGTTCCGACAATCCCCCCCTGTCTTATACCATAGCGGCCAATGCCAGCCCCGTTCGCAACACATTTGTCGTCTCCAGGTTGCTCAGCACAACGACGACAAGATTGCTTTTGGGATAGAAGCCATTATATGTGAAGAATCCGTCAATATGGCCGACATGATAGATCAATCTGCCCTGCGGCTCCGCGGCAATGAACCAGCCATAGCCGTATCCCAGGTCCGCGTGTTGCAAACAACCGCCCGGTCCAGGCGGCGGGCACGCGATATGTGGGGTGAACATCGCATCTAGCGCCTGCTGGGAAACCAGTTTATGCATCATCAGCGCCTGGTCCCATATGTTCAAATCTTCCACGGTCGAATACAATGCCCCTGCCGCGTAGAGCACTGTGGGATCATAGGGCGCCGGTTTGATGTATCCCTGGTAATAGCCGGTGGCATGTTGTGGCAGCGCAGGGTAGGTCGTATCGTAGCCCGTATTGTACATCTTGAGCGGTGTAAAGATATTTTGCTGCAAAAACGCCGCATACGATTCACCGCTGACACGCTCGATGATATAGCCCAGCAGGGTATAGCCCGAATTGCTGTACTTGAAACGCGAGCCGGGTGTAAATTCAAGCGGCAGGTCTTTAAAACGCGCAACCAGTTCTTCAGGAGTGGCAGGCTTAAGCCAGAACGATAGGAAATCAGGTGAGTTGATGTAATCAGGAATGCCGGAAGTATGTGTTAGCAGATTTTCGATAGTGATAGACTGCCAATCCTGCGGGCAGTCGGGAACATAGAGGCAGATGTGGTCCTGCACATGCAATTTGCCACGTTCCTGTAATAGAAGGATCGCCATCGCCGTAAACTGCTTGGTATTCGAGCCGATGCGGAAGCGTGTCTGCGGCGTATTAGGAATATTCGCGTCCTTATCTGCCAGCCCGTAGCCTTTCTCGAAGAGCATCCCATCATGTGCTACAAGTACGGACCCGCTCAAAACGCCCTTCTGTTCCAGTCCCGTCAGGTAAGCATCGATTTGAGCCGCATTGGGAAAGGGTGTTGAAGCGGTTGGAACATTCAAGGTGGCAGTAGCAACGGGTTTTTTAGTGAGAGTAGTAACACCCGATGTTCCGCAACCAGCCACTAGCAAGATGAGCATAAGCATACAAACAGAGAACCAGGCGCTATAGTAGGGGCGTACCCTTGTGGTCGCCCATTTTTCTACATTATCTTTTGACACCTTGTTTGCCTATCTCCATCATGGTATTCCTCTTTATCAGGTAGCTATGAAAAAGAGTTCCTTGCATGTCATTCTGAGCGCAGCGAAGAATCTGAGGCAAGCACCTGACCGATCTGGCTCCTTTCAGATTCTTCGCTGCGCTCAGAATGACACGTTCGAACTGGTTTTCAGTAGCTAGCCAGGTTTTTGCCCTCAACACACCCAGCATAACATGAAAAAACACGTGCGTCATTCGCCAAAGGACGTATTGTGAATGATCTAGACGACAAATTATTCCGTACATTACGACAAATAGCACTACTGAAAGCTTCAGGCGGTGCTAGATAAAGGTAAAACGGTTATATATCGTCATCTTTGCTGATTATTCAGCAGGATCATTACGAAAGGAAATTACTTTAATGAACAGCATTCGTTTTGTGCCCACATCGATTCATGGCATCTTCGACTACATCGGTGGTGTTGGACTGATCGCCGCTCCATTTGTTTTCGGTTTCTTCAACGTCGGTGGGATAGCCGTTATTCTGCCCATGGTACTTGGCGTCGTCCTCATCATCTATAGCCTGTTGACCAACTACGAGCGTGGCATTCCGGGCGTGCGCTTCCTGCCCATGACCTACCACCTGGTCATCGACTTCCTGGCCGCCGCGTTTCTCGCCGTCTCGCCATTCCTGTTCGGATTTTACAAGGACGCTCCGAACGTCTGGCTGCCGCACCTGATCGCCGGTGTCACCGTCGTAATCCTGGTGCTGGTTTCACAGACAAAACCACGGACAGCAGCTATGGCCAAAGCTACGGCGTAAGTAATAACTCAGGTTTTTAGCAATAAGAGGAACGCCAAAACCTCGCCCGGGCGAGGTTTTGGCGTTCCTCTTATTGCTAAAAACCTAATAAATGCGCTTCCCAAAAGCGGACAGTATCAGATCTACCGCCATCATTGCCGTCCGGTTCTTGTTGTCGAGTAAAGGATTATCCTCAACCACATCCAGCGAGGTCATCTTGCCAGATGCCGCGATCTCTTCCATCACCACGCTGGCCTCGCGGTACGTCAGGCCGCCTCTGACCGGCGTACCCACACCGTGCGCCTCTCGCGGATCAAGCACATCGATATCAAAACTCACATGCAGGCCGCGTGTGCCATTTGTTGTAATTGCCAGCGCCTGCTCGATAACGGCGGCAATACCCATATGGTCGATATCTTTCATCGTAAAGACATGCACCTGGGCGGCGCGCAGCAGTTCCTTCTCACCCACATCGAGGTCGCGCACTCCCACAATAGCGATATGCGCCGGGTCCAGCTTTGGACTGAATCCGCCGAGGGAAACCAGCCGCTCATCGCCGAAGCCTGCCAGCGCCGCCAGTGGCATACCGTGAATATGACCGGAGGGCGAAGTCTGATCGGTGTTGAAATCGCCATGCGCGTCAACCCATAACAGGCCCAACGGCTTCTGAATCTTCGCGACTCCGGTAATCGACCCCAGCGCCAGGCTATGGTCACCGCCGATCACCAGCGGAAAATCACCCCCGGCCGCGATGTCTTCTACACGCCTGGCCAACTCTGTACATACTTCCAGAATAGGCTCCAGATTTGTCAGCTTTGGTTCACCCGAAAGGGATGTTTCAGGGCCAGGAACAGGCAGATTTCCCTCGTCAATAACCGTATAACCCAGCTGGCGTAGCTTTTTGTTCAGGTCGGCGTAACGAATTGCCGCCGGTCCTAAATCGGCCCCATGCCGGCCAGCGCCCAGGTCTATTGGGACTCCGATAACACGAATGTTCACAATCTTTCCTCGTCTCTTCTCTTCTCCATTGAACAGCGAAACTGCCGTCTATTGTAGCCCTACATTTCGTGCTTGTCCAGACGGTATGATCACTGGTGGCTTGACACATGGAATATGATTGAAGCTGATCTACAAGTGTGCTAAAGCGCTATGAGACTGGAGGATTTCCGCATGTTTGGTCACCACGAGTCTGCCCAGGCAAAGGTTCTGTACGCCGAGATGGTGTTCGGCCGTTGGGAAGAAGAGCACCATGACAAATTTGAGTTTGTGCTGGAGGTACACCCTGCAAACCGCCAGCCGTTCAGGGCGAAGACCACGCACCACTTTTACTCGTTTACCCCCCATCCCGAGGTGGGCGATACGGTGAATGTGAAGTATGATCCCAACAGCCTGGAAGTTGAGCTTGATCTATCTCATGATGACCGCTATGACTTGAAAGGAATGAAACATAGGCAGCAAGTCGAGCGGCAGGCAGAAAAGGTCAGGCGCGATGCGCTGCTCTCGGCACCGCCCGGAACACCTGCTTCGTCCGCTACCGGCGCTGGAAAGTACGGCCTGGACCCAGAATTGCAGGCCTTAATGGACCTGGAAGAAGCTGAGCGCCGGGCAGAACAGGCCAGTAGTAGGCAGCAGCGGACTATGCCCGGCGCTCAGCAGCCCGCTGGTTTCTCGGGCATGGCCGCCCAGGTTGATGCACAGGCGGCTCTGGCACTGGCAGAGGTGCAGATGCTGCATCATCAGCTAGAGAAAACTGGAGCTTCAGGGCAGGCGAGCATTCTGCGCAAACAGCAAGCAGGTGCTCCGATCCAGCGCTTCGCCCCGTTTTTTGTTGAGGTAGAGGTACAGCCGGATAACATGGGGTTTCCTTTTCAAAGCTCCTTCACTACCTGGATCGATACCAGTAAGATAACGCTCACGGAAGGATTCACGTTTCCGGTCAAATACGACCCGCAAAACCCTTCGCGCATGGTGTTTGTCTGATTGCATCCACGGAACGGCGCTGTCTGCTATATGAGGGAAAATTTCTTTGCAAAATAACTGGTATGATGTAGTGCGAGATTATACGCTACGCCTGGTAGGGATACGCAGCGTCAACTCGACCGGTGGCGAATTGCGCGTTGCTGAAGAGGTGCTGCACCTGCTTCGATCAGATGGCCTGGAAAACGCCTATACCGCCACCGGGCTTGATCCGCTCCCCAATGACCCTTATGGACGCGCGAATGTCTATGCCTTCCTGCGCGGAAACAGCCATCGCACGCTCGTACTGCTCGGGCATATCGATACCGTAGATACAACGGACTATGGCCCGCTCGAACCATGGGCGCTCGATCCTCAAGGCCTCACGGAACGATTGGACATATTAACGAACTTAGCTCCCGGCCTCGCGGAAGACTTGCGAACTCACCCTGACGATTGGATGTTCGGGCGCGGTTCCGCGGATATGAAAAGTGGAGTTGCTGCCAACATCGCCGTCATGCGCCGCCTTGCTCAGTTGTCCCAGGAAGGCAGTCTGCCGCTCTCGGTCGTCATGCTGGCGGAAGCCGATGAAGAAAACGCGTCGATGGGCGTTTTGCAGGCCGTGAACTTTCTCTTGCACCTGCGCAAAGAGTACGGGCTGGAATATCTTGGGACCATCAATACCGACTACACAACCGCGCGCTATCCCGGTGATCCGCACCGCTATATCTACACCGGCACTGTAGGCAAACTCCTGCCCAGTTTCCTCATTATCGGACGCGAATCCCATGTCGGCCTGCCTTTCGACGGCCTCGATGCCAACCTGCTGGCGGCAGAGTTGATACGCAACCTCAGTATGAACCACGAGTTATGCGACATCGTGCGCGGGCAAATTACACCACCGCCGGTCACCTTACACGCGACCGATCTCAAAACCCGCTACGATGTGCAGCTCCCCTTTATGGCCTATTTCTATCTGAACGTCCTGACCTACTCCACCACACCCGGCCAATTACTGGCGCGCTTGCAAGGCTTATCCGAAACGGTGCTGGATCAGACCCTACAACGCATTGATGAAGCAGAGCGCCGCTGGATGCAGGCTGCCGGCAATCCTTCACCGGATTCAGTATTGAAGCCCCGCGCCGGTTCAGTGCTGACCTTTGCCGGTCTTTATGCCGCTCTGGCGCAACAACTCGGCCAGCAGCGCCTGGATGGTGAACTCAATAGAGCCTGGGAAAGCTGCCCCCCTGACCTTGATGCTCGCGAACGCGCTCTTCACCTGGTGGGCAGCCTGTGGAAGCTCAGTGGTAGAGTCGGGCCGGCCATCATCATTTACTATTCACCGCCCTATTACCCACACGTGCCCGCAACTCCATGCGCGTTAGTTGACGCCGTTCAAACCGTAGCAGAGTCGCATCCCGAACTGCACCTGCTCGTCCAGGAATATTACCCCTATATTTCCGATATGAGTTACCTGCGCCTCGATCCAGGCACCGATATCACAGCTTTGACAGCCAATATACCCACCTGGCAGCCAGCTGCTAAGAGCGCCCGCCCCGGTTCCTACAGCCTTCCTTTGCAGGCTATTGCGGACCTGGGCATGCCCGTGGTCAACCTTGGCCCATATGGGCGCGGCGTCCACCAATCCGGCGAAGGCGTGCTCATGTCCTACTCGTTCGGCGTGCTGCCGCAATTGATCTACGAAGTGATTCAGAAACTGAAGGCATGAGCAATGCCGGCCCCATATCAGCGCACGCGCTGATATGGGGCCGGCATTGCTCATGTAATTCACTTCATCAAATGCTTTCCAACGGTACAAACCCCATCACCCGCAGCGCGTTGTCCATCGTCTGCACCGTCGCCTGCACCAGGCGCGCGCGGAATGCCTTCACCCGTTCATCATCTTCTCTCACGATTGGAGGCGTGTGTTCGTAGAAATCGCTGAAATGGGATGCCAGATCAAACACGTAGGAGGCCAGCATGTGAGGAGCGAGCTGCCGGCTTGCCTCTGCCAGGCTTCTTGGATAAGCGTCGATCTGGCGCAGCAGTTCCCACTCGCTCTGCTCAAGTTGATCGGGCAGAGCGTCCAATCGCTCGGGAATCTCATAGCCCGTCTCCTGTAAGCGTCGCGCAATGCTATTGGCTCGCGCATAGGCATATTGCAGGTAGACTCCCGTATCACCGTTCGCGCGCAAGGTCTCGTTGATATCCAGCGCGATGGTCTGTTGTAACCCGAAACGGATCATATAGTAGCGAATCGCCGACGCCGCCAGGGCAGTTGCTGTTTCAGCAGGCAGGTCTGGCTTTGTCTCTCGCATGCGTGCAACCGCCGCGTTCACCAGGTCATCGGCTTTTACCTCGATACCTTTGCGCCCGGAGAACGCGTACACCTCGCGCCCATCCGATGTATCTATGCCCAGCTGCGCAGCGGTAGCGGCAGAAAGCGCGACGATCTCATAAGCCAGGTGGATCGAATTCTCCGCCTGCTCCACGTAGCCCAGCCGTCGCAGGCTCTCGTATACTACCTGCTGTGGGTACGTTTGGCGCACATCGATCACAGTGATTACTCGTTTCGCGTGTCCGAAGCGTTTGGGATTCGCCTCTATCTCCGGCTCGATACCCTCTGCTGTTCCGCGCATCGACCATAGCATACGCCCATCATGTTGCCGTCCCCACGGCACAAAATGGAAGTGGACATCCAGATCATCGGAGAGGCCGAATTTCCACAACTGGTAAGCAATATCCTTCCCCGTATACGTCGCCGTCCCATCGCTCTTCACTAGAATCTTATCGCTGCTGCGCTCGCCATCTTCTGTCTGCGCTTCTCCATCGCCAAAGGGGATTACCCAGCAGCCAGCCGCTTTGCCCGTCTCAGGATGCTCCAACACTCCCCTATCGCGCAGCATTTCAAACGTGCGTTTCCACAGCCCCGCCGTCAGGATCGCGGATTCCCAGGTCAGCAGATCATATGAGACATTGAGCCGCCCCATCGTCTTCAAGTGGGCCTGCACGATTTTGTGCGAGAGGTCGGCTGCCATTTCCGCGTATGGTTCGTCGCGATGCTCGATGGCGCGCAAAACTTCCTTGCGCCGTTCGAGCAATTCGGGATGGTTTTCATATGCCTTACCCACGGCAACATAGAGGCGCGAACAATAGTAATCAAAAGATTCGCCCGGCAAGCGCTCGATACCCTCCGGTATATCCAGTATGCCCTCATTGAGCACGGTGAACGCCACGATCACATCTGCCACCTGTACGCCTGTGTCATCAATATAATTCTCGGCCTCGACCTGGTAGCCCTGCGAGCGCAGCATACGCACAACAGTATCGCCAATAGAGGCATTGCGGACATGGCCCACGTGCGCAGCCTTGTTGCTATTGATACTTGTATGCTCGACAACCACCTTCGTACCAACACCTACATCGCTTTGACCAAAATCCGCCCCCGCTTCCAGCACGCGCTCGATAATCTGCTGCCCTACCTGCGGATGGCTCAGCCGGAAATTGATATACCCCGGTCTGGTGGCCGTAACCTCTTCAATGGCGGGAATATGCATCGCGTTCAGTAGCGCGGCCAGCGCCTCAGCAATCTCCATGGGCGGGCGCCCCAGCTTGTTCTTCCCTGCCCAGGACATCACAGGCATAGAATAATCGCCAAAACTGGCCTGCGCCGAGAAGCCGAGGTTAAAAGGCAATTGCTCAATATCGCAATCTATTTGCTCTTGAGCAAGATAGGTTCGAACCGCCTGTCGAATAATTCGCACAAGATATTCATAAAGATCTTCTGGTTGTGTTTCAGCAGTTTCCGCTTCCTGACTGGTTAATGACATTACTCCTCACTCTCTTTATCTCTTCATAGACAAACCGCTCATAATGAGAGATATTCCCTGACCGGTATATGTTTTCCCCACTATAACCTAATGTATCTGTCCGGTCAAGGATTTTTCCAGAGCGCCATTCCCAAATCCCCTTCAGGACTCCAACAAGGACAGGGATGAGTCGCTGTCCCTAGAGAACGGTATTGCAAGGACGCGCTATACTACTGAATGGGGCTAACGTCTCACAACTAAGAGCATTCATCATATGTACTATAAGGAAAAAGTTATGCAACGTATCTGTGTGTTCGCGGGATCAAATAAAGGCAATCGTCCAGAATACGAAGAGGCGGCTCGCGCCCTGGGCCAGGAACTGGCGAAGCGCGAACTCGGCCTCGTCTATGGAGGCGCAAGTGTCGGCTTGATGGGCATCGTTGCCAATACAGTTCTGGCCGCGGGAGGCGAAGCCATCGGCGTGCTGCCACGCGGATTATTTCGCCGCGAAATACCGCATAAGGGCCTGACTGAGATGCATGAAGTCGGCAGTATGCACGAGCGTAAAGCGTTAATGGCCGATCTCGCGGATGGCTTCATCGCCCTTCCCGGCGGTTTTGGCACATTCGACGAACTCTTCGAAATCATTACCTGGGCACAGCTTGGATTGCATAAGAAGCCGGTTGGCCTGGTGAATGTCGCCAATTATTTCGAGCCATTACTTGCCCTTGTTCGCCATGCCTCGACAGAAGGCTTCATTCCAGAGATTCACCTGTCACTGCTCATGCATGAAGAGCATCCTGCCCTCTTGCTGGATCGCTTTGCGCAATACAAACCACTCGATACATCTTCTAAATGGGCCGATCTTCCAGAGCGATAGGAGGGAAGAGATGCAGGAAGCGTAGACCCCACTTGAGTATATCTGGTACAATACGGGTATCAACATGATGTCGGCTTTCATCTAGTAAGCGTTCATCAAAGGAGGTTTTTGTGGCTAACAAAGAGCAGAAAAAAGTGCAAAAGGCGCCGCCCAAGTCCAATAAACAAAAGAAAGAGATGCAAAAAGAGAAAAAAGCGGCTAAATCAAGCAAACAATCCGGGCTATAATTTACGGGAAACCACAAGGATACGCCCCTACCCCATCCATGTGGGGTAGGAGCGTATCCTTGTGGTTTCCCTCTTTTCATTTTCCCCGTTCCTCTCTCCAATTCATAGAGATCAACACTTTTCCTCTTCTCATTCGTTAATGCTAGTAGACAGGTAGAAGCCCGCTCGCTCTTGACAGGATTGTTACAATGCGGAAAGAAAAGCCATCCAATGTTGTAGATAACCTGCTCAAAGCGCGTGGGCCTATTGCTCGGCCATCTCGCGACGAGCGGGACAAGCAGAAATGGGGGTATTGTGCAGTATAAGCCTCACGACGATGCAAACAAACGCGAGCAGACCCCACAGCAACGGCAAGGGATGGCTCCAGGAAAGCCGGACATGTACCGGGAGCAGGAAGATCAATGGGCCGTACTCCGGCATGAGGTGGAGGAGGAGGATATGAGGAGGCAAGACGAGCCAGGCCGGCCAGTCTGGGATCAACGAGATACAGAGGATGACGCGATCTCCTCTCAGGCATCTCTGGATGATATGCTTGCGGAAGCGCCCAACCAGGTAGATATTGTTGTCGCGGGCATTGGCGGAGCAGGTATGAATGCCGTCAACCGCATGATTACCCGGCGCGTGCGCGGGGTGCGTTTCGTTGCCATGAACACCGATGCCCAGGTGCTTTCCCTATCCGAAGCCCCCGCGCGTATCTGTCTGGGGCAGCACATTACGAAAGGTCTGGGCGCCGGCGGTAACGCTGCTGTCGGAGCGCGTGCCGCTGCCGAGAGCGAAGCGGAGATTCAAGAGGCGCTCAATGGCGCCAATCTCGTTTTCATCGCCGCCGGTATGGGTGGAGGAACCGGCACCGGAGGCGCGCCGGTAGTCGCCTCGATTGCCAAAAAACTGGGTGCCCTCACCGTCGGAATCGTCACGCTGCCTTTCGCTTTCGAAGGCAGGCGCCGGCGGAAAATCGCGGAAGATGGCCTGGCGGCCCTTGGTGCCGAGATCGACGCGCTCATCACCGTACCCAATGACCGGCTCCTTGCTGTGACGGGAAAAGATCGCAGCCTCGCCGATGCTTTCAGGCTCGCGGATGATGTGTTGCGCCAGGGCGTGCAGGGGATCGCCGAAGTCATTAATGTGCCAGGACTGGTAAACGTAGACTTTGCCGATGTTCGCAGCGTCTTGCGCGAAGCAGGTACCGCGTTAATGAGTATTGGCCAGGGGAAAGGACGCAATCGCGCCCAACTCGCTGCCCAGGAAGCCATTGCCGGGGGTTTTCTCAATGTAACCATTCGCGGCGCGCAGCGCGTACTGTTCAATATCAGCGGTGGAGAAGATATGACATTGTTCGAGGTCAACGAAGTGGCCGAATACATTGGCAACGCGATCGACAACAGCGCCGATATCACTTTTGGAGCCGTCATCGACCCCGCCCTGGATGATGTCATTCGTGTGACGTTGATCGCGGCAGGTATGGAGGAACTGCGAACAAAGCGCATTCCGGCTCTCAATGTAGAGCAATCACACACATCTTTTGTGACATCGCCTCGTGCAGGAACCGCTTCACCTGGGCTTTCTACGCCCCAGCAGCCGCCTTACGCACAATCTGTAGGGAAAGCGCCCCAGCCATCATCAGCGCCAAAACCTCCCCTTGCCCGGCCTGTTGGCCCGGCAGCATCAGGGCGGCCACAGCGCAGCCTGGATGATTTGCGCGGCCTGCGCGATATGGGCCGTCGCCAGGGTCAAGAACCCTCACGAGGGAAACCCCGGCAAACAAATGACGGCGATCCGGCAGAAGATGTTGGTGTAGATGTCCCCCCTTTCATCAAAAAGTACCGCTAGTTGCATTTGTATATTCTCGAGGTGAGACAGGCCGGTAAAGGCCTGTCCCACCCCGTGAAACTACTCTTTATCAGCTGCGACAGCGCGACCGCGCTCTCCGCCTTTTTTCCCAATTTTAGAATAGAACTCGGAGCCTTGCTGGCGCTTCGTGGACTCGCCACCTTTCTTTCCAATCTCAGCATAAAATTGTGGCCCACGTTTCTCCTTGACCGTTTCGCCGCCTTTTTTGCCGATTCTGGAGTAGAACTCCGCACCGTACTTTTCACGTACGGCCTGGCCGCCTCGCTTCGCCTTTTGTGACCCAGGTTCTGGTCCGCGTTTGTTATTTGCCATAGAAGTTTCGCCCTTCTTAAACTCAAACTACCACACCAAACAAAGCGGTGAGACATCCTGCTGCCAGAACATCCCGCTGCTTCCCTACTGCGCTTGATGTTCTCGCGCCTGTGCCACGCGATTAGCAATAATCGCGGCGGTACTTCCCGCGCCTACGCCGTTGTCGATGTTGACCACAGAAAGACCCGGCACACACGTTTGTAACATCGAAAGCAACGCGGCGACACCTTTGCCGCCCATACCATAGCCAATTGAGGTTGGCAAACCAATAACAGGGACAGGAACCAGTCCTGCCACTACTGACGGCAACGCACCATCCATACCCGCTGCAACAATGATCACATCCACACCGTTGGAGAGGAGATTCCGCAAGGGCTCCATCAGGCGATGCAATCCTGCTACCCCCACATCATAGATGCGCGTTACATGACAACCCATCTCTTCCGCAATCAGAGCCGCCTCCTCTGCCACCGGAATGTCAGACGTGCCAGCACTGATTACACCAACAAGCCCTCCCGTGCTCCGTCGCACATAGTCAGGCCTGTAAATAACTACTGCCCGAGCCTGTTCGCGAATACGAAATTCGTTTCCCTGAAACTCCTCACGCAGTACCTCTACGATCCCAGGTTGGACGCGACTGATAATCGCACGTCCAGAAGCCGAAAGCAGGCTCCTGGCCATCGCTATGATTTGCCCCGGCTCTTTTGTCTCCCCCAAAATTACTTCCGGGACGCCTTTACGCCTTTCGCGTTCGGGATCTGCACGTATCTCGATTATCGATGAGATGTCATCGCTCAGAATTCTATGTAAATCCTGCTGTCTATCACCAGCAGGCTGTTGATCACTTTGCCGTTCGTTCAATGACAAACTACTCCCATCACCTTGCTAAAATGCTTCCCACAGAGCAAGAGGTCAATAGTAGTACACCATAAGTTGTACCCTCAGCCCGGTGATTTACAGGAATGTACATCCTTACTTGAGCTTGTAGGGTAATGCTCTCTCTCATCCAGAAGTCTTCCAACCAGTCTTAGTTTAACACACTCAAACCAATTGAGCAAGCCAACAATTCCACAATCTTTTGGAAAAACCGCAATAAATCGCAACGCTCCTCAATACATTATAGAAAATAGACAAAATATCCCGTCTCCCCGCGGCTCGCATGACCTGTTCGAGGCGATTGTCTCACAGAATTTGCACAGAAAGCCTTACTCTGTTATAGTAAATCGCAGGGATATTCTCGAGACGATGTTGATGAGTTCTTCATTTGACAAAATAGCTCTATAAAGATGACGAAAAAGATGATGAACAAGTTCCGCTTTCTTACGTTAGGATCAGTTTTCCTTGTAATGCTGCTTGCAACAGCGTGTGGCACCTCCGCGACCGCTATAAAGCCGCAACCAACCGTCGTAATCAGCAAATCGTTCCAAAACCAGCTTTCGCCGATTCCCACGGCTCCCACGTATAGCTGTGGGGCGTGGTCATCAAACAACACCCCAGGTCCAGGCGCGACGATTAACATTTATGCCAGAATCATGCATGACCTCAAACCGGTCAGCGGCGCAACCGCTTCGGCAGTGGTACACTTCCAAAACTTCGATCAGCAGCTTGGGCAGGAAACGAGCGATAATGGAGGTTACGTGACGTTCACGCTCTCCCTGCAAGGCCACCAGCCGGTAAACGTTCCCGCGACCGTCGATGTCACCGTGACCAACTTACCAGGCGGAAAGACAGTACACTGCACCCCGGCATTTTTCACTCCGGTATGAGCTTTTGGCATGTAGGACAGAAGTGGGTTCCGCGTTGACCAACCACAATGCGCTCGATAAGCGTTCCACAGCGTGGGCAGGGCTTTCCCTCTTGTTGGTAGACGCGAACATGGTCGTAGTTATCGCCTGCCTCACCCCACAGGTCGCGATACTCATTGAAGGATGTACCCCCGTGTTCGATGCCGAGCGTCAGCACCGCGATAATCCCCTCGTGCAACCAGCGTACTTCCTCCACCGTGAGCGACCCTGCGCGGCGTAGGGGATGAATGCGGGCGTAGAAAAGGGCCTCGTCCGCGTAAATGTTGCCCAGGCCCGCTATCACCTCCTGCGACAGCAGCACCTGTTTGATCGCGCCCCTGCGCCCCACCAGGCGCTGCGCCAGGCTTTCCACCGTAAATTCGTCGCTTAAAGGCTCCGGCCCCAGCCTCTCCAGCGCCTCCGCCTCTTGTTCTCGCGGCCATAACTCGATGCGTCCAAATTTGCGTGGGTCGGTGAAGAGCAGGCGCCTCCCGTCGGTAAGATTGAAGCAAACGCGGCAATACGCCGTTTTAGGAGAGGATACGATGGTTTGCTGGTTTCCCTGCTGCTCGGAATGAGTTTCGCGTATAGAAAAGGTTGGCCCTTTTCGATCCCATGTCGCCAGATCGCTCTCTCTCAAGCTCGTATCGATCTCCCAACCAGGCGGCAGCAGCAGCAAATTCCCCGACATACGCCGGTGAATGGTCAAAAGCAGCTCTCCTTCCAGGTCCATCACCAGAAATTTCCCGCGCCGTCGAACTCCAAGGATACGGCTCTGCGCGATTCCGGCGAGAAAATCGGGCAGGTCGGGATGGCCGATAGAGCGCTGCCAAAAGACAAGCGCCCCCGCAATGGTTGCATCTACGATGGCATGTCGTAGCTGGCGGGCAGTATATTCTACTTCGGGTAATTCTGGCACAGTTATCCTGGTTCTAGAGCGGGTTGATATCCTTCCGCACGTATGCGATGCTTGTGCTCTTTAATTTCTCTTTGTTTTAGCCTCTTTTCCAATGCTCGTCCTTGTTCGTTGCGTATTGGAGGCTTTCTGGTAGTATTGTATCACGCCTGGAAGGATATCATGCCCGCTCTTTCCCTCCTTTATGAAGTTAAGCTGGCAAGAGGATTTTTAAAGTATCAAAACAAGAAAGGGGTTATGTATTGAAGATTGGCCCGGGAACACTGAAGAACTCATCCTCACCACCAAAAAAGGAGCAGGAATAATCCCACTCCTCCCCCACTTCTCCCCCCTATAGACACGTAGCAAGCAGGCAAAAAGTTACATGATTAACTCCTCCCGCTGAAACGGTAGAGTTCCTTTCGTTCGTATTATAAGAAAAGCCTGATTGTCTTGCCGGTGGGGAGAGGCATCAGCACAAAAAACAGCGGATGAAGGAGGTACTGAATGGATTCGCCTCATATCCTTCTCGTTGATGATGATAGAGCGTTACTGCAAGCACTGCCTCATATGGTTGCTCTGCGCATCCACGGCGTACAGGTCGATACTTCCGATACAGCCCAGGGAGCGCTCGAGCAGATTCAGGAGCATGATTACGATGCCATTGTCACCGATATCAAGATGCCGGGCATGGATGGACTGGAGCTGCTGGCAAAGATACAGGAACTGCGCCCAGAGATACCAACCCTACTGATTACCGGGCATGCGGATCAGTCACTGATTATCCAGGCCCTGCGCTATGGAGCCTATGATTTTATTGAAAAACCTATTGACCGTGTCTACTTTGTAGCCGCGTTGCATCGCGCCATCCAGGCGCGTCAATTACGACGGCAGGTGCAGGAACAACAGCACGCTTTAGAACAGCACGCCCAAACGCTTGAGCAACTGGTGGAGCAGCGCACGCGGGAACTACTCGTGGCCAATGAACTCATGGACTCACTTGTCCGTGATCTGCTCGATTACTCTCTCATCCAATCAGGTGAATTCGTCCTCCACCCGGAGAGGTGCAACCTGGTCGAACTATGCCAGCAGGTACTGGACGCTTATACGACCGGTGCAGGTCTTGCATTAGTCTTTGAATCTGATGCGGCGCCGGTAGAGGTCGATGTGGATCGCGAGCGCATTGGTCAGGTACTCATTCACCTGCTTTCACATGCGCGTAAGCATTCCCCAGTTGGAACTCCTATCTCGATCACCCTACATCATTCTCATAAAGCAGCAATTATAGAGGTGCGAGATAGCGGTATTGGTCTGGAGCATGAGCTACTGCCTCATATCTTTGAGCCATTCTATCGCGCCCCAGAAATTGAAGCGCCAGCTACGATGCGTCCCAACATCAGCCCTGGACTGTACCTTTCACGATATATCATAGAACAACACGGGGGGTCTATCGAGGTTCAGAGTATTCCTGGTGAAGGTAACATATTCTCTATCATGCTGCCGCTTGCCACCAGTTCCACAGAGGAAGAGGTGAATGATCTGGTTTCTGCGGGGCGTGTATCATCGCCCTTTCAGCCACCGCGCTGGCTTGTTTCGTGAACTCACTCTTCGTCCTCAGATGGTTGCCCCTCAGGGGATTCAACCATTTCCAGCGCTTCGTATAGCCATTGCAGGTAGGTTTGCTCGAAAGCGATGGCAAAGCGAGCAATCAGGTTGAGATAGGGATTTTCCTGACTCTCAGTAGTGTAGGGGTTTGGGCGTTTGTTATCGTGCCGAAATGCTCCCTGCATAGGCATGGAGAGGGCGTTCTGCCGGTAGGCGAGCAGACGCATTTGATGCTCGGTGATACTGGTACGCAAGTTCCGTGCCAGGTCGCCAGGAGAGGCGAAGATGCCAAACAGGACTTTGAGCAGCAATTCATCACGAATTTGAAAGACATCGGGTGGCTGTGCCTGCCAACTTCGTAATGCCGCGTAGCCTTGCTCCGTAATAGAGTAGACCTTGCGGTCGGGACGCGATTCCTGCTCCTCTCGCTCCATCCTGACCCAGCCAAGTTCTTTCATGCGCCGCAATTCTTTATAGACCTGGCTCTGCACCACTCCCCACATCGGTGCCAGGATATGATCACTTAAATGCTTCAGGTCATATCCTGATAAAGGTCCCCACAAAGCCAGCAAGCCGAGCATGCCATAAGTGATTGGATAGGCTTCAAGCGATTCCATTATGTTCTCTTCCCTCTTTTTCTGCCAATCAAGAGAATAGGTCGGAGCCGATTACGATATCCGCACCATTCTCTGCTCTTGACGAATCCTATGTTCTCCTATTATACTCGTTAGAGGAATATAACTTGAAGATATATTGTTTGAAGGAATAAACAGCTGAGAACCTGCTTCGATCAGAAACCATGGGCGAGGAAGAGTCATCAAAGAAAGGAAAAAATATATGGGACAGATCACAGTGAAGTCAGAAGCTGTGCTTGAGGCGCCAGCGGAGGATGTATATGCTACGATAGCTGATTATTATCAGGGACATCCCAGGATTCTGCCCAAAGAGTTTGAAGATTTGCGGGTCGAGCAGGGAGGCTATGGAGCAGGAACCATTATCCGCTTTAAGATGCGTGTGATGGGATCTGAGCAATCATTCTACCAGCGGGTGAGCGAACCGGAACCAGGCCGGGTGCTGGTCGAGCAAGATATCAACCCCCCGCAACAAGTCACCACGACTTTCAAAGTAGATCCCCTCGAACAGGGACAAAAATCTCACGTCGAGATTTCCACTACAATGAAGACCAGCCCTGGTTTGCGGGGTCTGGTTGAACGAATCCTGGTGCCGATGATCAATCCAGCTGTCTACCGGAAAGAACTCAAGTTGCTGGAAGAGGTTACGCGCAAAAGAAGTACACGTGCGTAATCATCAAGGCATTTCAAGACAGCATGCAATGTATCGGTTGGAAGGTTTTCCCTTAGCTCGCAGAAATAGCTATCAGGTTTCTTTGTGTTTATGGTATAGTACAGAAAAATGGCCAGCGGGAGAGTGTCTGATAGACGAGCAGCATCTCCCTTAGTTCCCTCATAGGAGAAACGTCTCTATGACATATCAAATTACCTTGAGCGACAAGGAATATGCAGCACTTGCCGCTGCCGCTGCTCAAAGGGGTACAGAGCCTGAAAAGCTTTTGCATGATATACTCCTGGACTTACAAACATCGTTTCAAGGAAAGCAAAATTTGATGGTGCAGGAGATAGCAAGAAGGCAATATGATGAAGGGAAAATTAGCCATATTCCCACAAGACAGCCACTCACTGTAGAAGAACGTGAATTGCGTGAGCAACGAGCTCGTCGTTTTGCTGGGGGGAAGTCTGCATCTCAAATGGTCATTGAAGATCGGGGACCTTATTAATGGTAGTATATTTTCTTGATTCTTCGGCTATTGTGAAGCGATACTTTTATGAGAAAGGGCATGATTGGGTAGAATCACTTCATGATCCAATCCAGGGGCATGCACTCTACATTGCGCAGGCGGCTCTAGTTGAGGTAGTAGCAAGCATTTGCCGGAAAGCGCGTGAGCAAAATATATCTTTTGAGGAACGAGATTCTACCATTGATGATTTCCGAGGAGATGTGCAAAATATCTACAGTATCTGGTTGATTGATAATGCTCTATATACTGCTGCTGGTAACCTATGCCGCTTGTACCGATTACGTGCCTATGATGCCATTCAGTTAGCCTGTGCTATCGCGGTACGTGAGGATATTTCCAAAACTCAGTTGCTTCAGACTGAACAGCCTGACTTTATCTTCGTTTCAGCAGATGTTGGACTACTCACCATTGCTAGCGCCGCCGGACTTAGCGTCGAGAACCCGAACAATTATGTTTAAACTTCCTTCAAGTTTTAAGAACATCCGATCATTCTCATAAAGATTGATGAGCTAAATACGTCACGCCACTTCCCAGACCCTGTACCCCGCCTCTGTGTCCTCCACCAGCGCCGATTTTGGATACCTCAACAATCGGGCAACAGTCCAGACATCGCCCGCTGCGCCGGAGACGTTACCCAGGCTGGCAAAGAGCGTGTACGACGCCAGCACGGGATTGAGCAGGGTGAAGATAATGCCTGCCAGGGTCAGCACAACGAGCGGGGCCAGGCCGATCACAAGATACTGGTCGCGGTGAAACAACTGATTTTTCGCGCCACAGTAGAGCGCCAGCGGCAGTTTCGTGCCAAAATAGGGCCTGCCACCCCAGAATAGGAAGGCTAACGCATGCACAACTTCATGAATTGGCAGGATAAGCACGTAGCCGGCGATATTGATTGCCAGCCACAGCAGCACACTTCCCCAGGTAAGATGCAGGGCAAGCGTGCGCGTTCGCCAGAAATAGGCGGCATAGTTCAGCACGACGAAAAATACCGCGCCGATACCCAACATTTGCAGGCTGATTTTTGCCAGGGGCTGCAATTGTTCAGGCTCGAGCAGTTCAAGTTCTTCGAGCTTCTGAATTTGCTCGGCATCTACTGCTTTCTGCTCCTCACGTGCTAAGTCAGGGTGAAAGCGATCAATGATAGTTAAGGACATAACCTTCCTCTTTATATCATCAGCATCGCGCTTTCGACTATTTTTGTGCTCTCAATCGCAATTGTTGCGCTTGCCTGGGCGCATACACATGATTTTGATCAGGCTGATTCCAACTATTCTCCGACCAGTTCTCCCTTTAAAACCGTCACTGCCTGTCCACCAAGATAAACCCGGTCACCCTCCACGCGCACACGTATCGTACCACCGCGGGGTGAGGCCTGGTGGGCCACGAATTCTTTTTGCCCCAGGCGCTTGCTCCAGTAGGGACCCAGGCAGCAGTGCGCGGAGCCTGTCACCGGGTCCTCGGGAACGCCCACCTGCGGCGCGAAAAAGCGCGAGACAAAATCATAGCCTTGCTTGCTGGGAATGCTCGTCACTATCACACCTCGCACGGGTACCTTCGCCAGCAGCGTGAAATCCGGCTGCATGTTGCGTACCACCTCCTCCGAGTCCACCTCGACCAGGTAATCGAATTTGTTCCTGCCGACATAGGCTGCTGGTACGCCCAGCGCCTCTATCAAACCATCGGGAGCCTCGGCAGCTTCCTCAGGCGTGGCCGGAAAGTTCATCTCGATCCAATCGTCCTTACGTTCGGCCGTCAGCAGGCCGCTGCGAGTGCTGAAACGCGCCTGCTCCTCCGGCTTCAGATATCCCTCTTCCCAGAGAATATGCGCGCTGGCGAGTGTCGCATGCCCGCAGAGATCAACCTCCACAGCAGGCGTGAACCAGCGCAAATTGTAGCCATCTGCCTCCTTCAGCAGGAAAGCGGTTTCAGACAGGTTCATCTCACGCGCTACATTTTGCATCCAGGCATCGTCCCGTAGCCTGGACAGGACACACACGCCCGCAGGATTGCCCGCGAATGGTTTATCTGTAAATGCATCAACCTGGAAAATTGTTTGTGCCATATGCTCTCTGCTCCTTCTCTGATAGATGGGTAACTTACTTTTGTGTTTTGCGAGTTATCGCAATTCGTCGGCTCCATATCACAGACATAGCATAGGATAAAGAGTAGGCAATGTAAACAGCCAATAGGGGACAACATACCCGTATGAATAGGAACAGCCGAATTCAGGCCTGTCATTCTGAGTGCAGCGAAGAATCCCGCTCGCCCATGAATAGGAACAGCCGAATTCGGCCTGTCATTCTGAGTGAAGCGAAGAATCTCGCTCACCCAGGAGCTTCTTCTTTTTCCGAACCTGTAGTGCCGGAATAATCTGTTGTCTCTCCATCTCCTCATCTGCCGCCACAGAATCGTCATGGGGAAACAGAAATTCGCTCGTGGGGTCGTGTGCCTTGTAGCGTTCCAGCGCCAGGTCGCGATGCTGCACTGCGTAGCAATACACGCATCCATGCGGGCACGTATCGTATTCGCCGATATCTCTCGACTCGTAGCAGCCGCACTCCTCGCGATTACCTTTGAGCCTGATGCGATTAGTCAGCAGCTTGCCGGAAACCTTCTCAAGCCGCTCCGCATCGACGCAGCGCGCCTCCTGGGTCACACCCGGAATGACGAAATCTCTCTGGGAGCAAATCTTCACCTGCATACCATGTGAACCCGCTACCTGGGCAAGCCCGGCAATCAGATTCCTTATATTCTCTAGCGACATGACCTCGTGTTCGTGCCATTGGAAGCCAAACTCTTTTGCCGCCCAGTCCATATTGCGCCGCGTCTTCTTGTAGATTTGCGCGAACGAGATAACCACTTCGTCCGTCGATCCCTCTAGAGCGCGGGCAAGGTGCTCGAAATTGCGCCGATGCCAGTCCGCATCCGTGAGAGATGAGATCACAATGGGGTCGTAGCGCCAGACCGCGACGTATGGCCCATAATTCTCCGCCAGCGCCTTCATGTGTTCGACGGTATGCGTGTAATTGATGACCCGGTATTCCAGCTCGCGTGGATAGCCCGTAATGGTATGCTGCACAATGAACGGGTAACCGCGCTGCCGCACTTCCGGCAGGTATTTAAGGAAAGGGCCAATATTTTTAGTCCAGAAGACAAAGCCATCCACGTATCCGGGCGTAAGATCGATGGTGTAAAAGCGACGCGCGTAGGGGCTAACCGTCTTACAATAGCCGGCCCGCAAACGGTTCATAAACCATTCACCGTAGAAGGTCGGGATATCGGTCCTGTAACTGGCCGAGATTATCATGGCATCGATCTCCTCTGTAGTACAATAGTCTCTGCTTTTTCAAAAGATATTGCCATCGCTTCGTTTATTCTGCTATAGTACCTTTGGGTTATTCAGTATATTGGACTAGTGGCTTTATGTGATGCCTTTACTCTAAGGCAGAAAAAGCATGGATAAAAGGACGTAATCGCCGTGTTAAAGGAAATGAGCCGGTCAGATGACCGACCTTCAGCGCCCAGTTTTAACCAGCGCCTGTACAACCTGCTCTGGCGTCCATCGCTCCTTGTGGCCGTCGCATACCTGCTTTTTCTCGCTTATTTCACCATCAGTCATCATTACCAGCTCATCGATTACGTTCACATCGGCACCCGCTTTTCGCTCCATGACCCTCATGGCACAAATGGATATGATGGGCAATTCTATTATTATATAGCGCGCGACCCCTTACACGCATACCGGTATATGGATAGCGCTCCATATCGTTACCAGCGTATTCTTTTTGGCATTGTCATCTATGTCCTCAGCCTGGGAAATGCCTCGCTTATTCCATTTCTCATGCTGTTTGTCAATTTTCTCTCCATCGTTCTCAGTGTTGAGATCGTATCGCGTTTGCTTGCCAGGAGAAACCTCTCGCCCTGGTTCAGCCTGGCGCTTGCTTTCTATTTCGGCCAGACTGCTGCCCTGCTTTTTGATACAGCCGAACCATTTGCGATTCTCCTGCTGTGTGCGGGTTTATGGTGCATGGATGATGAAAACGTAACGCTCGCCGCGATTTTTATGGGACTGGCCGCGTTGACACGAGAAACAACTATTTTCTTCCCACTCGTGTATATGCTTGCTTTTCTCTGGCAGCGTCGTTGGTCGGATGCCATCCGTTTCCTTGTCCTGGCCATATTACCCCTGGCTGCCTGGTATATTGTCATCTGGATCATCTTCGGACAACTGGGAGCAGCAGCAGCGCCGGCATTTGAACGCATCCCATTCGCGGGCATTTTCGCTTATCTGTCTCAGTATCGCTACTTCCTGTCTCTGGTTGCCCTGATTCTCATCCCAACCGTTGGGGGATGGCTTTACGCGGTACGAGAGGTATTGCGGGGGAACTGGCGCAGTAGCGTTTTCTTTATCTGGGTGTTAAATCTTATCCTCGTTACCTTTATGTCAGCAACTTCGTATGAAGATTATGTCTCTTGCGGACGTATCTCGACAACTTTAATCCTTGCCACGTTGCTTTATGCCTGGTCTAACAAAGACCGGTGGCTTCTGTGGGCATCGCAGTATTACCTGCTGACGGTTCCATTATATGTAATTGGTCTCAGGCTCATTCATACCTGAGCAGGAGTACAAACGTGATTGACCGGTTGGGTCAACAGGTCAACAGCCTGGACCCAGTTGAAAGTCCCTCTGGAGAGGAAGAGAAAAAAGCGCGATCTACGTCTTTCTGGCGTATGCGGGCTATCGAAGCCGGCATGATTCTTTCGATGGCGCTCTATTATGTTGCCTGCAATCCGAACATTCGCATTCATTCTATGCATCTGCCGGCGCAAAATCTCAATCCCCTCTATTCTCTGCCATTTTTGTTAATTTTCGCGATATTATGCTGGTATCGTTTTCCGGTTGCTATTGCCCTGTTGCCCCTTTCTCTACCGTTTTGTTACGTGCAAAAAGATGTAACCCAGAACCTGCGTTTTAGCCTGGTAGAGATTACTTTATATACCTGCGTAACTGTCGGCATATTGCAGTATCTCGTCTACCTTCTTCGACGGAAAAAGTGGCCTTACCAGCTCTCGTGGTCTGCTTTGCGCAATCGCTATGGCCCGTTTCTCTTGCCCATAGGCATCTTCTTCCTGGCGGCGCTGGTCTCGATTGCGATTGCGTATTCGCAGCGCAATGCCGCGCGCGCCTTTCGCGAAGAGGTTTTTGGTCCGCTGCTCTATGTCGTGTTGATCTTTTTGTGCCTGCGCACCCGCCAGGATTTGCTGCGTTTGCTGCTGGCCTTGTTTGGCTCTGGTTTGATCGTTGCCTTGATAGGTGCCGTACAGTATTTCTTCTTTAGAAGTACCATCGTTCCAGACGTAGATGGTCTCAGGCGCGTTACAGCCGTTTATAGCAGTGGGAACGGGATTGGCACCTTTTTTGATTATATGCTCCCGCTGGGGCTGGCCATCATATGCTCTCGTCTTTCATGGAAATGGCGCCTTCCCATCCTGATCTGCTGTCTCCCCTTTTTGTTCGTGCTGTATGAGAGCGGCTCGCGCGGCGCGATTCTGCTGGCAATACCCGCCGCGCTGGTATTTATCGTCGCGTTCGCCATTCGCAACCGTAGAATATTGCTGATCGCCTCCATCTCTTTTATAGTCGTGGCGTCTATTGTTGGCAGCCTCTATTCACAAAAAATCGTCAATGCTATCCTGGATGCGCATACCAGCAGCAACGGGCAGAGTACGGTTCTGGAACGCCCCTGGTTATGGCTCACTGCTCTTGACATGATTCACGACAGCCCCTGGCTCGGCTACGGCATGGATAACTGGCTCTGCCATTTCAGCAACAGCTATTACAACGTCTGCCTGTATCCCAACGGTTTCCCCGGGGGCAAATGGGTGCCCGGATCGCCTCCTCATCCACCGCTGCATGCCTACTGGATTACTCGCACCCCCTCTGGCCAGCCAACCGGCCTCGGCAGCCAGCCAACCCTATCGCACCCGCACAATGTCTTTTTACAGGTCTGGGTCAGCATCGGCATTTTCGGCTTGCTGGCCTTTCTCTCCATCCTGGTCCTCTTCTACTGGACGTTCGCTCGCCTCTTACGCTATCTCGCGAAAATAGGCCCGCCCGATTATGAGCTGCAGCGCACCCTGCTCATAGGTATCGGTGCCGGAATGCTGGCCGCGCTTGTGCAGGGCCTGGGTGACAGTTCTTTCCTGGAGCAGAACCTGTCGTTCTGTTTCTGGATACTGGTTGCCGCCCTGCTCCTCATTCGTTTTCGTCTTCGCATGCCCTGGCGTAGATAGACCCTGGTGAATTTTTCCTGGCAAAATCGGTAATCCGAGCGATCCCAACCGTGTCATTCTGAGCGCAGCGAAGAATCTGCGTCCACTGGCCCTGAGATTCTTCGCTGCGCTCAGAATGATCCGGCCTGGGAGCGATTACCAGTTTTGGTGGTAAAAATTCATGAGGGACAGCGGCTCGTCCCTGTCCCCGTCCCTATGCAACCATTCGACCTGATGATCTTTTCCAACCGAACATAGAATTGCTACAAACACAGCCTGTGCTATAATCATAACAGTCTATACCACTCAAAATCGAGGAAGATGGAAATATGCAGCAGGTTCAGGGACGGCAGCCGAAACGATCAATTCGCGTGCGCCTGATCGTATTTATAATCGCGCTACTCATACTCATCGCCGGCGCGATCTTCCTGGCTTTGCAGAGCCTCAACTCCCTCCCTGCCCTTATCGTAACAATTTTCGGCGCGTTGGCAACCATATTTACCTTCCTGCAATTGTGGCCCATTTTCTTCCAAAAACCACCTGGACCGGTTGCAGCCGCACCGCCCGTTCCCGTACCCCAGCCTATCAACATCCACTTTCACAATCCAGGTGGTACAGCATCTACAATGTTGCCGGTTATTACAACGGAGCCTCAACCGGTTAGCACCTTACCTGATCCACCTGCCCCAGCTATTGCTCGCGATGATCTTACCCTGCACGCTCTACCTTTGCCCACAGACCCATCCAGCATCCAGCAGCGCCAGATAGCCGTTGATGAAATCTACTCATTGCTAGTTGCTCCCGATACCGCCGCCGTTGTACTTACTGGCATCGGTGGCATCGGCAAATCCACGCTAGCATCGTTAGTATTCAACCACGCGGAACGCGAGCGGCGCGCAGGCAGAGGACCTTTTCAAAGCGAAGCCATATTATTGCGCATCAATGACAATACCACCTTCCTCGAACTTGCTACCAACCTCTTTGCCGCCACGAATAGATCTATGCCCAATTTGGCAAACCTGCCACCACAGAATCAGGCCTTCGCCGTCTTCAATGCCCTGAATACGACAGACCAGCCGCGCCTGATCGTCCTGGATCAGTTCGAGAGCATGCTTGACCAGCACAGCGGACGCGCCCTCCCGACTCAAGCCGGTGTGGGTGAATTCCTTGATGCTCTTAATAGCCAGTCCTGCACCAGCGGCCTACTGCTCACCAGCCGACCGCACCCCCACGGCACGCGCAACGATGCACCTGCCTCACTGCGCATCTATCCTGTTGGCGGCCTTGATGAACAGGAAGGTGCTGCCTTGCTCAAGAGCCAGGGCGTTGCAGGCACCGAGCAGGAATTGTATGAAGCCGTGAGGCGCTGCAAAGGCCATACCCTCTCGCTCCGACTGCTCAACACCCTTTTGCGAACATACGGCATCAGCCTGACAACCCTGCTTACCAACCCTGATTATGAGCGTCTCTGGAGAGACCACATCGCGCAAAACCTGCTTAACCGCATTTTCGCCGGCCTGCCAGAACAAGCCTGTCAATTGTTATGCGCCTTTTCCGTCTATCGTGAAGCCGTGCCTATCGATGCAGCATTGCCAATCGCTACTAGCATAACAAAACCCCAGGCGCTGGCAATCCTTGCCAGCCTGTTGGGTCAGCACCTCATCGAGCCTCAATCCATGAATGGTTCTTACAGGCTTCATCCTATTGTCGCCACCTACGCCTATGACCATTTTGTCGAAAACGATGAGGCAGCGAACAGAGAAGCTCAGCAAGTGGCCCACGCGAAAGCCGCCCAATACTATCTGCCGGTAGCCACCATACGCTGTCCCGAACCCGACAAACGAAAAAAGATCAGCGATGTGGAACCGCTGATCGAGGCGGTCTGGCAATTCTGCCAGGCTGGACAGTTTCAAGAGGCGTATGATCTCCTGGAGCGGGATGGCCTTGCTGATAGTTTGAGTCTTTGGAGTGCAAATACCACCTTGCTTGAGTTGTATCGGCTTTTCTTATCTGAAAACAGGCAATATACACCACAGCAAAAGGATCTTATTTTCAACAATTTGGGCTACATTTATGATTCCTTAGGGCAGAAGCGGCAGGCGTTAGAGTACTATAAGAAGTCTCTGGATATCAGCCGAGAAGTGGGAGACCGTGGGGGAGAGGGAATCTCACTCAACAACGTAGGCGGCGTATACGATAACTTAGGGCAGAAACAGCAGGCGTTAGAGTACTATAAGCAATCTCTGGACATCAGGCGGGAAGTAGGAGATCGTAGAGGAGAGGGAACCACACTCAATAGCCTGGGTCGCATGTACGATAACTTAGGACAGAAACAGCAGGCGTTAGAGTACTATAAGCAATCTCTGGACATCAGGCGGGAAGTAGGAGATCGCAGAGGAGAGGGTATCACTCTCAACAATCTGGGCACTGTGTACAATGATTTAGGACAGAAGGAGCAGGCCTTGGAGTACTACGAACAGGCATTGACCACCAGCCAAGAAGTAGGAGATCGCGCAGCAGAAGGAACCACATTCAATAACCTGGGTTTACTGTACAATAATTTAGGGCAGAAGCAAGAGGCGTTGCGCTACTACGAGCAGGCCTTACGCATCTTTGGGGAAGTGGGAGATCGCGGGGGAGAAGGGACAATACTCAACAACCTGGGTCTCCTGTACGAAAGTTTAGGGCAGAAGCAGCAGGCGCTCCAGTATTTCCGGCAAGTATTGGCCATCAGCCAAGAAGTAGGAGATCGCGCAGCAGAAGGAACCGCGCTAAACAACATAGGCGGCGTGTACAATGCATTAGGGCAAAAGCAGCAAGCGTTGGAGTATTGCAAACAGGCATTGGTCATTGGGCAGGAAGTGGGATCTCCATTTGGTGAGGGAGTAAGTCTTAATAATATTGGGGCAATCTTTAATGAACGAGGTGATGACGAACCTGCTCTTGCTTGCTTCCTGCTTGCCAGAACCCTCTTCGAACGAGTGCAAAGCCCATCAGATATTGATTCTGTAGAACGGTGGATAGAAGATTTGCGAAAGCGCCTGGGAGAAGATCGATTCGCAACTCTGCTGGCACAAGTTGAGCCGAGGGCTGAGCAGATTGTGCAGGATGCGCTGCGTTCGTCTGAATACCTCTAGAGACCCTATCGAGGGCGACCACAAGGACCCCAGCCGCCACCGCCCATACTATGACTACGAAACCGCCCCACAAGAGCCGTAATCATTGTAAGGGTGGGGGGTGGAGCGGTTGCGGGGATGGGACCCTTGTAGTCGCCCTCCAGGGGTATGCACTCGCTAGCTGGATCCGTCCCTGTGTGGTTTCCCTCCGCAGGATAGCACTCGCTTGCCCTTACGGAAAGAAGTGTCAGGGAGATAACTCCTACGCCCCAGCCGCAATTGCCTCAACGAAGGAAGCCCTTTCTCGCGACGCGAACCGTCCCAACCGGAACTTCTCCAACGGCACCTCCGGCTCCCTGTCGCGTACCATGCTGGCAAGCAGTTCGCCGAGCAGGATGCCGAACTTGAAGGCGTGGCCCGACATGCCGGTGGCGAAGATGATGCGCGGCTCTCCAGGCACGCGATCAAGGATGAAGTTCTCGTCGGGCGTCACATCGTACATGCACGAATCGACGCATGCGAGCCTGGCGTGTCGCAGATCGGGCAGCAGTTTGCACAACTTATCGGTGATCTGAGCAATCACCTGCTCATCCGGCGGCGAGATTTCGTCTGGATGCACGGTTTTGCCAAAATTGTGCGAAGATGCTTTGATCCAGCCGTTGCAGCCCTCGTGAATTGGGAATCCATAGAGGTCGTCGACGATGAAGGCCGGGAATGTACCTGCGCTATAGAGCGGTAATGGTTCAATGGAAAAAAAGAGCAGGTACTGGCGCGTTATTCGTACAGGAAGGCGCAGGTGTGGCAGTAACCTATGCACCCAGCCGCCCGTTGCCAGCACAACGCGATCCGCCGCCAGTTCATCTCCCGAATCGAGTTTGAGACGAACAGGTCGATATTCTCCCTCGCTCCACAGTTGATTGACGCGGCAGCATTCGCGGACTTCTCCTCCTAGATCAAGAACCAGCTCTTTCAATGTGCGCAAACATGTTGAGGCGTGCAGGATACCCGCCTCGCGGTTGTAGGTAAATATATCGTGACCTCGCGTTGAGAATTGTGGGAAGCGCCGCCGGCATTGAGTCTCGGAAAGAAGCTCGGTTGGCAATCCCATTGCTCGCAGGATAACATAGCTGGGGTATGTGCAATTATCGGCTACAGTTCCCATCGAAAGCAAACCCGCCGGCGTATACAACGTGCGCTCCGCCTTCGCCTGCAGCGTTTTCCATCTTTGCAAACTCAGGCCCACCATCTCCGAATAAAAGGCGTCCAGGCCATACTCAAAGCGCAGCAGCCGCGAGAACCCGTGCGAACTGCATCGCGGATGATCGACGGCCTCCTGTTCCAGCACGGTAACATGCCGCATCCCCTGGGATAAGAGGGCATATGCCGTCGAAAGGCCGATAATTCCCGCTCCCACAATCAGTATGCGTTGCTGAAAATCCATGTTTCCCCCTTCTCAATGACAAGATTGCTTACACTTACGTGAGTATAACAGAAAGTACATTTAAAGTCAATATTTACATTTAAAACTGTTCGGTAGGAAATAGACTGAAAGATGTAATATATTACACTATATTTTGTTAGCACACTGTAATGCCTTTGTTTGTCTTTCTGTCAGGAAAAGGTATGGCAAAAGATGAGCCAAAGTAATAATTTTGGTCATCACCGAATAAGCATTGTGATATGAAAATGTTTTGTTCGTTCTCGTACTTGCGGGAGTTTACATACCCGCGTGCAAAAAAAGGAAAGAGGTAGACTTATGTGGTAAAATGTCTCTTATACAGGTAATATGGCTTTCGATCAGTGGGGAAAATTATCGTCTGCGCGTTCTCTTAAAGTAGCTGGATTTCAGGTCGAAAGGATAAGAAATTGTACAGGTTTAAAGGCTTTGATAGCGCCCAATGTGGTGATAGTATGTCTGCCCTCGAAGCCATGATCAATGCCTGGATGGAGGAGGAGCGTCCTCGCATTCGACATGTGTGTCAAACCATGCGCGGTGAACACATCCTGCTCAGTTTTGTATATGAAGAGACGCGCGAATTGGAGCAGCGCGTTGCGACACAGACGCAGGCCGCGACATTATCCCGCTTTTACGATGATGACTATATTGTTGAAGAACGGCCCACCGGCTCCCATATTCCGGCGACCCCGCCGCCTATGCATTAAGTATATGTAAGGATAAGCATGACTATTCCATATCTCATCTATTGTACTCCTGATGGAGAGGTACGCGAGGAGCCGCGCCTGCGTGCTCTTGCTTTCGGCGATCAACCCCTGGAGGCGAGCGATCTCATTCCTTTGCCAGACGGCGTGACGCTCTCGATGATGCCCGACCGCCTGGCCGTTGGCTTGAAGCGCTCGGGCGAGCGTCAAATTGTCGCGCAATCGCGCGGCTGGGCTGCCGCTGCCCTGCTGCCCATTGGCTACACGCGCACCCTCTTGCCGGCATACGAAAAAGTGCCAGATACCGCTCCCCTGCCTTTCTTTGGCTACAGCGCCGTCGCCGGAATGCATGGCCGGTTGTACGTAGCAGCCATGCGCACCGATGATCCGCGCAAATGGCATCCGCGCGCTTTCAACAAACGTGCGTTGACGCGCCTGGTGGCCGAGAAGAGGGCCGCTCATCCCCATAATCGGATCATCGAGCAGCATGCCCATTGCGCCCTCGACTACTCCTGTCCCACCGCCAGCAACCTGTTCTTTGGGCGTTGGGAAATGGCCATCGCCGTCTCACCCGGCTGCAATGCCCGCTGCATCGGCTGCATCTCCAAACAGGAAGAGGAAGACCTGATTTCACCGCAGGACCGCCTGACCTTTATTCCTGGCGTTGAAGAGATCGTAGAGGTAGCCGTGCCGCACCTGGAGCAGGCGGAAGATGCCATCGTCAGCTTCGGTCAGGGTTGCGAGGGCGAGCCGTTATTGCAGTGGCGGCGTATCGAGCAGGCCATTCGTGCCATGCGCGCCAAAACCGCTAAGGGCGTAATTAATATCAATACCAATGCCAGCAATCCGCGCTGGCTGCAGCGCCTCTACGACGCGGGCCTTGATACCATCCGCGCCAGCACCATCTCCGGTCATCCCGAAACCTACAACGCCTATTATCGCCCCTTGGGATACACGTTCGAGGATGTAAAAGAATCTTTGAAACGCGCGCGCGACGCTGGCGTATATAGTTCCATTAACCTGCTGTGCTTCCCCGGCATGATCGACCGCGAGCGCGAGGTAGAGGCACTGCTCGCATTTGTGAAGGAGACCGGCTTGCGGCTGATCCAGCTGCGCAACCTCAATATCGACCCCGAAGTGCTGCTGCCTCGCATGCCTCCCCTCGACTCGATGGGCAAGGCGCTGGGAATGCGCGCTCTGATAGAGATTCTTCGCCGCGAAGCTCCCGAAGTTGAGATAGGAAATTTTACCCGGCCCGTGAAGAGAAATTTGATTGCACAGCGATGAAGAACAAGCCCGCGGGCTTGTTCTTCATCGCTGTGCAATCAAGAAAATTATTTCTTCCTTCTATTTTTCTTGCGTGATTGTTTGGCCATCTTGCTTTTATTCTTCTGACTGGCCTTGCTTTTATGCGATGCATGCGCCCTGGCCGGTGCCGTAATAGGTTCAGTAACACTCTCCGCGGCCCCGTTCTCGTCACCTTTGTGTTCCAGAGCAGACGAAATAGTATCTCTCAGAGTGGGCACTTTAGCCAAAGACACTTCTGGCCACGGTTCGCGTTCTTTCAGGCCAAAATCTACCAGCACATCATCCAGGCCTATGAAACCTTCTTCGACCGCATCCGCATTATATGCGCGTTCGATGAGGGGAAGCGTTTCTACGGCTTTCAGCTGTGCAAGATCGCTGATGAGGAGTGCGTTGAGTTCAGGGTCTTCCTCGTCAAACAGTTCAAGCTGCTTGGAGATCGCCGATATCACTTCTGGACGCGCCTCTGGATGCATTTGGGCGATCTCTACCAATCCGTTTGAAGCTGAACTGCGCGAGTAGAGTTCTTTGGATTGATCGCTAAGATGTCTTGTGAGAGCAGGAATTGCGCCAGGGCCAATCATCCCGTAAGTTTTAGGCAATTCTTCTAGAATCCAGTCGTTATCATCAATTTTGTCAAACAGGGTCAGCAGCGGTTCGGCGGCTGCTTCGGCATGTAACTGTCCTAGCGCGCGAAATGCATGGACGGGAGCAAAGAATTCTTCGACAGGCGTATCTTCTGTCATTAACGATGAATCGGTCGCCATGCGGATGAGTTCCGGGATATCTTCTGGTCCTAGACCAAGCGCGAGATAATCGGGCCATTCTGTCGATGTCTCGTCTTCTAATGACCCGTATGTGAGTAGTTTATCAACCGGTGATGTGTACGTTGTAGCCATATTCATCTCCTCTAATTACTGAGTCCTTCAAATCCTGCCCAAAGTTCCTCCAGGCTTACGGAAGCTGTGCCCACCTTGCCGACCACAATGCCCGCGGCATAATTAGCCAGTCTCGCGGCGGTCTCCAGATCCATGTGCAGGGCGAGCGATAAAGCAAGGACGGCGACGACCGTATCGCCCGCGCCGGTCACATCGTAGATGATACGCGCCTCGGCAGGTATATGCAGGACAGGACTATCGCGCCGGAAGAGCGACATGCCCCTGGCTCCTTGCGTGATCAGCAGGGCGCCATCGCGAATTTCTCCCAGTAAGCGATCTGCCACTTCCTCCAGGGTGAGTTGTTCTTCTTCCATTTCTACCGCTAAGTGCGCTTCCGCCAGGTTCGGTGTAACCACTGTAGCTCCTTGATAGCGCGCGTAGCGGTGACCCTTGGGATCGACAATTACAGGAATCCCGGCCTGCTTGCACAGCTTGATGACCGAGCGAATCAACTTTTCGGTCAGCGTGCCCTTGGCATAGTCCGAAAGCACGCAGGCATGCAGGCCGGGCAGCTGTTCCTGTATGTAGTCAAGAATATGTTCCTCGGCCCCGGCAGGTATGGGCCGCCTCTCCTCGCGGTCGGCGCGCAAGAGTTGCTTACCCTCGGCGATGATGCGTGTCTTGATGGTCGTCGGTCGATCCTGGCATGGATAGAGATAAGGAGTGATATTGGGCATCAGCGCAAGTATTTCAGCGATCTGCGCCGCCTGAGCATCTGTCCCCACGACTCCCACCAGCGATACCCTGCTGCCCAGGGCAGCCAGGTTAGCTGCCACATTACCCGCGCCTCCCAGGGCATGGCTTTGACGTTCGACCGCGACAACGGGTACCGGAGCCTCCGGCGACATGCGATGGACATTGCCCCATAAATATTCGTCCAACATAACGTCGCCAACAACCAGAATACTACGACCAGTAACCGCCTCCATTAACTCATCAACACGCATACACACCTCTTAATACAAAAGTAATATCATCATGATGTCTTGCTTCCCTCGGTTTTACTCGCCGCATCCCTCAACAAACGGCGGGCCGCGACTGCCACCGGATCAACGCCCAGCATTGCCAGGCAGTCGCGCGTCATACAGCCCTCCGGCGTGCCAAGATCATGGCCGCGATAGAAACAGGGCATGCACGGCAGGTCCAGCCTCACGACTACCGCCTGTTGTTTTGACCCGTCGGCTACATATGGTCCCCATGCCTTCCAGTTCGAAAGGCCGAAGATAGCCACGGTAGGTGTACACATAGCCGTGGCCAGGTGCATCAGGCCCGCGTCGTTGCCCACAAAAAGATCGGCCTGCCCTAATATCGCCGCCGCGACCTTGATACTCCCCTTCCCCGCGAAATTGCGCACCGGCATGCCTGAACGCATCATACCCATAATGCGCTCATTCAACTCGGCTTCCTCTGGCCCGCCCATCAAAAGCAACTGCCCACCGGTATCGTGAAAGAGCGTATCGGCCAGTTGCGCGAATTTCTCCGGCGCCCAGCGACGCGCCGTGCTGTAGCCACCGCTGCCCGCGTGCATGGCGATGATCGGGCGCGGCACGCTACCAGGTGCCTCATCTCCATACACGAGTTTCCATGCCTGCTCGTATTCAGACTCGCCGAGTGGCACCACCAGCCGTTTATCGCTGATGGTTGCGCCCACGGCCTTTGCCACCGCGAGATTGTAATCAGCCTCGTGCATCGCTCCAAAGCCGTTGTCCTTGACGCGCACATTGAGAAACCAGCCGTGCCCGTTATCCAGTCCCACGCGCCATTTTGCTCCCGTTGCCCGCATCAGCAGTTGATGCTTCAGGCGTCCGAAAGGCAGTGTAAGGTGGTGGAGCAGGAGAACAGCATCGTAATGACCCGCGCGCAATTGCTCCCATAGTGGCCGCAGGCGCAGCAGATCGCGTGGGTTCTTCACTATCTGCCAGCCATAGTCATAGAGGTACTTGTCGAGTACGATTACATGATCGATTACATCCCAGTCATCGAGCAGTCCAGCGGAACTCGGCGTCACCAGCAGATCGATGGTCGCGCGCGGATAGGTTTCACGCAGCGCGCGCAACGCGGGTGTAGCCAGCAACAGATCACCGATCGTTGCCAGTTTCACCACGAGAATACGCGCATTTTCTGGAAGCGCAACCGGTTGGAATTTGTTTCGCATAGTTTGCATCAATCTATCGGCTGCCACTAAAAACCGATTCGGACATGTCATTCTGAGCCCTACGAGTGGCGTGCATGACGATCAGGTGGATGCGGCTGCCACTAAAAACCGATTCGGACATGTCATTCTGAGCGCAGCGAAGAATCTCTGGTCAGCCCCTGATCGATCTGGCCCCTTTCAGATTCTTCCCCGCTCGCTGCGCTCAGGGCTTCGGCATTTTTCGCTCAGCATGACATGCGAGAGGGCCTTTTTCTTGCCCTGCTACCAGGTTTTCTGAATATTGCCGTTTTCCTGCCTGGATCTTTTCCCGTGCCATAGCAAGCACCGTCGATGGTAAGATATTTTTCATGCATTGCGTCGTATAGAACGGGCAATCGGCAGGGTCTTTTGCATTATAACATGGACTGCACCAGATATGGCTGCGTAAGGTCGTTGCGCCAGGACTGACTGGCCCATACCGCGACGGATTCGTTGGCCCAAAAAAGGCGATGAGCGGCGCATCCACTGCTTCTGCCATATGCATGGGGCCGCTGTCGCCACTGATAACGAGGTCCGCCCTCTGCAAAAGCGCCGTAAGTTGAGGCAGGCTGGTTTTACCCGCGAGATTGATAGCTCGCTCCCGCGCGCGCCGCAAAACGCTCTCGATGATGGGGAGATCGCCGGGAGCGCCTGTCAGCACAACCTGCGCGTGATTCTCGCGTACCAGGCGATCAATCAATGTTGCCCAATACGGAATGGGCCAGCGTTTGGACTGCCCGTTATTCGAACCCACGTGGCAAACAACTACCGGCTCGCCCGGCGAAACACCGGCAACATGCAGCATTTGCACGACCTCCTGCCGCGACTGTTCATCCACATAAAGATGAGGGATGCGGTCTTCAGGAGTGAGCGCTACCCCGGCTACTCTGGCCAGTTCGAGGCAGTAATCGACTTCGTGCTTCTGATCAAGTGGTTCATACTGCTGCCGGCGCGCAGGAATGCCTCGCGGCACGGGATCGGTCATAAAACCCGGATAGCCCTCCTGCCGGTAACCAGCGCGGCGACTTGACCCGCTCAGCGCGGCCAGTACTGCCGCCCATTGCCCGTAGACGCTGATGGCCAGGTCGTAATGGCGCGAGCGCAGGCGGCGCAAGAGGTTACGCGCCTCGCGCCAGTTTTTCAACCGCGCCAGGGCCTGGGGACGACGCCAGATGTTGGGGTCGTAGGTGATGATCTGGCTCAGGTTGGGATCGTGCAGGGCTACTCTGGCGCTGGCAGGCGTGGCGAGCAGATCAATTTCTGCATCTGGATACGCGCGCTTCAACGCCTGCACCAGCGGCAGCGTGAGGACAAGGTCGCCGATCAGATCGAGCCGTATCACCAGGATACGCCTGGGATGAAACGTTGCGGGTGCCAGCGGTGGTTGTCGCTTGCCCAGCCTTCCCAGCCATAACATGCTCCCGGCAAGGCTCAACGCCAGGTAGATGCATTTAACCAGCAGGCTTCTGGCCGTCTTGATGCTATTCTTCCGCAATTTTCGCCGCGAATCCGGCGGAAACGGGTAGCCATAAGTATCCAGGTCTACTTGCTCTTTTGATGACATATGTTATATAACTTTTCAGCTGCGGCCAGCACCTGTTGCTCGCTGATGAGCCGGACACAGGGATGAGCCGGTAATTCTGATGAAGAAAATTCCAGGCGCCCGCAGGGAATAGCCGGGCAGTCTGGGCAGCGCGCCGTAGATGCCAGCACGATATGCTTTTCCGCCGCGCCCCAGGGGCCAAAGATGCGATAATCAGTTGGCCCGAAGAGTTCCACGGTCGGCGTCCCCTGAGCCACCGCGATATGCGCCGGACCGTTATCGACGGCCAGCAACATCTGTGCCCGGCCCAGGAGCGCCGCCAGCTGGCCCACCGTCGCGTCCGTTACTATTATAGCAGGTGAGGCCATTTTTCTCGCAATCTCTTCAAGCATCGCCCGCTCGTTCTTGCTGCCCGTCAGTAGTATATGTACCGGCTTCGGCCACTGCGGTGAGTTCACAAGCGCGTCCGCACAGCTGGCCCATGCCTCATTACGCCATAACTTGACGGGCGCTCCGGTTCCCGGATGAATGATAACGAAAGGCGTTTCCGTGTCAATGCCCTCGCTGCTCAGTCGTTTTATCGCCCAGCGCTGCTCCTCCCCGGTAGGAATAAACTCTGACGGGTATCTTTCTGGCGAAAAGGGTTCTTCCAGCGGTGGATAGCCCATTACCTCAAGGGCGGCGCTGGCCAGTCGAAGGTTGGAGACGGTGGCATGCTCAGGCGAGTGAAACGGCAGCGTCTTTGTCAGGAATGGTTTGCCAGGCTCAAGCGCGTAGCCGACGCGATGCGGGATGCGCGCGAGGTACATCAAAGCGGCGCCCCACCAGAAATCGGGGCGCAGGTTAACTGCCACATCGTACTGCCCGCGCCGCAGTTGCTTCGCGGTTGTCCATAACAGGACATATGGGGCTAATGCTCGTTGCGGAGCGCGTTGAAAGCCGGGAAATGGACAGGTGAGCAGGTGATCGATATCAGGATGACGAGCAACTATTTCGCTTGACCACGGCCCAACCATCATAGTAATCTGCGCGTTGGGCGCGTGCTGCTTCAAGGCGTGCAGCACCGGCGTGGTCAATACCATATCACCCAGGTGATCCGGGCGTATCAACAGGATGCGCGGCGCAGCCGAAAGAGGTTTTCTAGCCTGCTTCGGGGCTGCCCATGCGCCGGGCGCACCCAGCAGGCGTACCAGCAACAACATAACTCTGCGGAGCAGGCGTTTCAAGGCGCGACCTCTTTGCTTTGAATGCTGGAAATGATCTGCCGCGCCGCCTGCCACACTTCGTCAAGCGTCACCGACTCAATGCAGCGGCATCCCTCAGCGGTCTGCATCTTGCCCATGAAGAAACACGGTTGTGCCGACGCGGGATGCCATAAAGAGACATGCAAGGGATCATTTGGCGGGTAAGGTCCGTACTCTTCTGGGCTGGTAGGCCCGAAAATGGCAATCACCGGAATGCCAACCGCAGCCGCCAGGTGCATGGGGCTGCTATCGTTGCCGATGAAGAGCGCGCAACGTTCCAACTGGGCCGCCAGTTCTCCGAAGCTGGTTTTGCCCGCGATATTTTTAACGCTGCCCTCCGGCGCATCGAGACCTTCCAACAGCGACGCATTCAGCGCTGCGTCGTCCGGTCCGCCGATCAGCAGTACTTCGACATCCAGTTCTCGCACCAGCCGCCTTGCCAGTTCCCGGTAGCGATCCAGGGGCCAGCGCTTGGCCGTCAATTCCATGCCCGGATTGCTGCCACCGCCCGGCAACAGTGCCACCTGCATATGAGAAGAGCGTAAAGCAGCCTGCCTTTCCTCTGCCGCAGGTTCAAACCGCATACGAGGCTCACGAACAGGTAGCCCGATAGCTCTTGCGAGGTTCAAGTAGATTTCGGCCTCGTGTTGTAGCTTGTCTGGCGAACTGGAAACTGGTACCCGCGTAGTGAGCGAAAAGCCGCGTCCGAGGCTATCAGGCCCGACGCGACGTGGTATGCCGGCCAGCCAGGGCAGCAGCGTCATCATGGGAGAGCGGTCAAGGACAAAGGCGAGATCGAAATGATAGCTGCGCAGCCTGCGTGCCAGTTTCATATAGTCAGACAAACGGTAGCGTCCAGGAATGCCGGTGCTGCCGCAGTCGATAACAGCGCTCACTGCCGGGTGATGTTCGGGCACTACCTTCGACCACGAGCCTGCTACATAGGTAATTCTTGCGTCCGGGTAAGCGGAGTGGATAACGTCCAGCAGGGGAGTTGTCATCAACAGATCGCCCAGGCAACATGGTTTAATTACCACAATACTCTGCGGCCCGCGGCGGGTGCGTGGACGAAAGAACAGGGATATGCCATTCAGCAGCGCAAAAGGGATGCGTAATATAAGACAAAGTGCAGTAATGATGCGCTGGCGCAGCGTTTTCTCCCTTTCGATCAAGTCGCGATCATTTTTTGAGGGATATTATCTCTCGCTTCTAGTTTCTCGCTTGCTGCCCGTGGGCAGCAAGCGAGAAACTAGAAGCGAGAGATAATACTTATGCCTTCTTTTCGGAGCCGAGGATCGTATTGATCGTCGTACCGCAAACGGAACACTGCCCTTTGAGGGCCGGCTTGCCATTCTTCATGGTCACCTTCTGCGGGTCTTTCATCTCCCGCTTTGTTTTGCATTTCACGCAATAGTACAAATCTGCCATAGTAAAGTTGCCTCCTTATAATCGCTCAGGTTAACAAATCCATACATTCCCGGCGTCGGGATGTATTGCACGCGACAGATACACATCATATCCCCTGGCCTGCATATCTTCCTGCACCTGCCTGGCGCGAGAAAGTTCAGCGAATGGCGCAAACAGCGTCGGCCCGCTTCCAGAAAGCCGTACAAGTCGAGCTCCTGCATCCAACAGGTCCTCTCTGGCCCTGGCAACCTCTGGATATTTCTCCAGTACGCTCCGTTCCAGGCCATTGTACAGGTCTTCCGGGCGTGGCGTACTCCTGGCATCGAAGGCTGCGCAAACAGCGCCGGTGTGAGAGCCGTCTGTATAGTCGCTAGCAGGTAAGCCGCGAAAAACTGCCGCCGTTGACACGCTGATCGCCGGTTTAACCAGCAGCAGCCAGCGCATTGTGGGTGGCCAGTAAGGGGCAAGCGGTGTTACACGTTCGCCGCGCCCCTCGCAAAGCGCAAGCCCGCCTGTTAGAAAGAACGGCACATCCGAACCCAGTTCCGCCGCCATATCCAGCAGCTCTGATGAGGATAGCGGTAATTGCAACCACTGCTGCAAGGCAAGCAAGATAGCAGCCGCATCACTACTTCCCCCACCCAGCCCGGCTGCCACAGGAATGCGCTTGTACAGCTCGATGCCAATTCCCTGCTCCAGGGCAAAGTACTCGCGTACTAACCGCGCGGCGCGAACAGCCAGGTTTTTATCGTTGCTCAATTCGGGTGTTGTACAGATCAAGCTGATACCGTCATCAGCGGTAGTTACCAGGCAGAGGGTATCATAGAGATCAACAGTCTGCATCACTGTTGCCAGGTCATGATAGCCGTCGGCCCGGCGGCCCAAAATATCAAGCGTCAGATTGATCTTGGCATACGCCCGGACGAAACAAACGCTGCCAGAGGTTCGTGCTTGCTGTGCGTGACTCATGCGTGCATTGTGCATAGAAATCAGAAACTTGTCAAGCATGAGGGCGGAATGGCCTATAAAATTCCTGATTACCAATTACCTATAGTACGCGAGTCAATACCGAAACTATGTTATACTTGAGCATATAGAAGGTGAATGTATTTACCTTTTTGTCCTATGTTGTTTATTAGTGCGTATCTCTGGTAGTTTAGCAGGTCACATGGATATAACGGTCGCATATTTTCATCCGTTGTTGCACGCAGCTAGTGTGAAACAGGATTTTGAGCAAATTCGCGCCGCCGGGGCGAGCAGCATTCTTTATGCCATACACGAACAGGAGGAGCAGCGCTTCCAGCGCGATATAGAGCGTGGTCTGCGGCAGGCGCAGGACGCAGGTTTGAAGGTACATGTAAGCCCCGGTCGCCATGGCAATCTATTCGCCGGCCCCTTATTTGTTCCCAGCTGGTATACATTTCGTCATCCACAATCGCGTGTAATGGACCGTCATGGGCGTTATCACGATATCTCCTGCTTCAATCACCAGTCTTTTCGCTCCTGGCTTTTCAAGGAGATCGAGCATTACCTCACCTCCTATCCGATCAACGGTATTGTGATCGATGAGCCGCGCGGCCTCGAAGTGACCTGTTTTTGCTCCGTTTGCCGGGCGCTCTGCCCCGACGTGACCGATATCCAGCGTTTTCGCAGGCGCTCCATGGTCGAGTTCCTGGGTGAGTTATGCTCCTGCGTCAAGCGCGTTGATAGCAACATCAAAACAACCGTCGTTCTGCTGCCACAGGATATGTCGCTGATCGAAGATTTTGCCACCATTCCAGACCTGGATACAATCGGCTCTCACCTGTTCTGGAATTTACTAAACGAAGATGTAATGAGCGTTGAGCAATGGAGCAACGAGGTCGTCAATATCGCTCGCAGGCAAGGCAAACGCAGCCAGCTCTGGCTACAGAACTTCAACCTGGACGAAGAAAGCCAGCAAGACCTCGGCACGGCTTTCACCCAGATTCTGAGCTCCGAACCCGATGAACTCGGCTGCTATTACTTCTGGCGCAATAATGCTAACCCCATTTCGGTCTGGCAGGAGACAAAAAAATACCTGCATCGCATCCCACGCCGCCAGCTCTACTGGCACGTAAGTTCGGCTGCCAAGCAAGAATAAAACGTATCACATAAATCAGCTTCCAGCGTGGTGTGCTGGAAGCTGATTTATGTGATACGTTTTTCTTTTATCCTCTCCCAGGCATATTTGAGGACTCTTTCTCGTCCTCGTGTACCTTTTCAAGCACTTCGCGTAGCGACTGAATTTGCCGGCTCATCTCTGCTTCACTATCACCGGCCGTTAAGATCACCGCCTGCACGCCTAACGTCGTGAGGGCGAAGGCATCATCTTCGCCGGTATTCTCGCTCACCTTGAGCAGTGCAGGGAAGCGTACCGCCTCGCGTACCGCGCGATAGCGCAGCATATCCTCGATGGTCATCGTGCCGACCTCGTCTGACAGCCCGAAATTCAGTAAAACTGCCGCGATATTGTCAAATGCGGTCAAGTTGCGAATAAAGACCGGATACATATCTCCTTCGCGCATAGGCACGGAGACAGCCAGTTCCAGGTCCTTTATTTTCAGTGCCAACAAACGCGCCGGAGCCTGCAACGGAATTATCACGAAGCTCAGGCCCAGTTCCTTGAAGTGCTCGATATCTTTGCGCTCCAGCTTGTTCCAGCCACCGGTGATCTCCAGGCCGCAGATGAGATTTTCGTTACCGGTTTGAGCGGCCTCTATCGTTTTTTGTAGCACCTCAAGCGCGCTCGTATTCCCCTTGCCATCCCAGCTGAAGAGCAGACCATCCGCTCCAGCTTTAACGGCTGCTTCCGCCGTTCCTGCGTCGAAATTGTTCAAGGCCACAATCAGTGCCGCGGCGCGTGGCTTCACCATCGATTTATTCTTGCCGACAAATCCTATCCCGCCGCTGCTTTGCGCCCGGCGTACCTGCGTAAACAGGTCCTGTAATTTTCCCATGCTTTTTTGTTACTCCTTATTTATTCAATGACGGAGATCATCGCTCGAATCTACCGTTCCCAAGTCATTCTAAGCCCCGTTCCCAAGTCATTGATTTCCCAAGTCATTCTGGTTTCCCACGTCATTCGTAATTTCCCATGTCATTCTGAGCGAAGCGAAGAATCTGCGTGCGAGGCAGAACAGAATGGTACTTTATTATAGCACTTCTGGGACAAATCTGACTTGTCCCTGCCTCTTCCTACTTGCCCTCCATCGCCTCATCGCTTATAATGGCTATGGCCGTAATTATAGTCATTTCCTGTAAGTGGCATTGTCATCAGACAATGAAGCCAGGGCAATCAGGGTGGTTGCCCTGAAGGTAGAATCGTCCAACCGGGCATCTCTCCATGAGTGATCGGTAATAAATAAACGGAAGTGTTCTATGTTAGAAGATGTCGTTGATGAGTATATTGCCTCGCTTTCTGTGAGGGAACAGGGGCGAGATGGCACCAATCATAACACAATCATAGCTTATCGCAATGATCTGAACCAGGTTTGCCTCTATCTCAGACGACAGAAGGTGGAAAACTGGCAGCAGGTCACGCGCGAGCATATTGCAGCGTATCTGCTCGAAATGCGCGAGGGCCAGGCCTATCGTCCAACCACCATAGCCCGTAAGCTTGCCGCCTTGAAAACCTTCTTCCGCTATATGCGCAGCAGCGGCCTGATTGCCGCCGATCCTATCGAAAGTCTTGAGGCTCCGCGCATACAGAAGGAGCCGCCGCACGTCTTGAGCGCGGAGCAGCTTGCCAGCCTCTTCCGGCAGTTGGAAGTCGAGACTCCCGCGGGGAAGCGCGATTTCGCCATGCTGCACATGCTCTATGCTACCGGTATGCGTGTCGGCGAGCTTGTATCCTTGAACCTGGATGATTTCGATGCCGCGAAAGCCACGATTGTTTGCCCAGGTCGCAATGGCCGCGTCCGGCGTGAGCGGGTCTTGCCGCTTTCCGCCGTTGCCGTGGAGGCCACAAAGCAGTATCTCGAAATGGCGCGTCCAGGCCTCATGGCCCGCCATCCTGAAGAGCAGGCGCTGTTCGTCAACCATCATGGCGAGCGTCTGACGCGGCAGGGTTTCTGGCTGATCATCAAAGGCTACGCGCGGCAGGCAGGCATCACCACGATCACCCCGCACATGCTGCGGCACTCGTTCGCCATTTTGATGCTCCAGGGTGGCATGGAACTGCGCTCTGTGCAGGAACTGCTTGGTCATGCTCATATTTCTACCACCTCGATCTATACGCAGCTCGCCCGCGAAAGCATGGCCACAGGCGTTTGACGGCGGTGGCCGCTATTCATACACCTGCTATTGAGGAAGCAAAGCTATGGAACTCTATGAGCAAATAAGAGAAGCAGCGGCAGCTATTCAACTACGCGCATCCCTGCAGCCTGACGTAGCACTTATCCTTGGCTCCGGCCTGGGAGATCTGGCCGCGGATGTAAGCCACGCCACTGCCATCCCCTATGAAGAGATTCCGCATTTCGCCCGTTCGACCGCTCCCGGTCACTCGGGCCGCCTGCTGCTGGGAACCCTAGAGAACGTCCCGGTCGTAGTCATGCAGGGGCGCTTTCACCTCTATGAAGGCTATACGCCGCAAACACTGACTCTCCCCGTGCGCGTTATGCGCATGCTTGGCGCGCATACACTGGTCGTGACGAACGCGGCGGGCGGTGTCAATCCTGCCTATGCCGCCGGTGATTTCATGCTCATACGCGATCACATCAATTTTCCGGGTCTGGCAGGCATGAATCCACTTATAGGGCCGAACGATGAGCGTCTCGGCCAGCGTTTTCCACCATTGGCCAGAGCCTATGACGCGGGCTTACGTGCATTGGCGCAGAAGGTAGCCGCCGCACAGCCGGAAATCACGCTGCACGAAGGGATTTATGCTATGGTTGCTGGCCCTGGCTTTGAGACCGGCGCGGAACTACGTTTCCTGCGCGCCATCGGCGTGGATGCAGTAGGAATGTCAACCGCGCCCGAAGTCGTCGTCGCCCGTCATATGGCGATGCGCGTCCTGGGGATCAGCCTCATTACCAACAAGGCGACCGGCGACGATATAGAAGAGATCACACATGAAGGCGTGTTGGGCATCGCGGATGCCGCGCGTGCTAAATTTGCGCAGCTCGTGCTGGGAATTTTGCGGGGATTGGCTAATCTTCCTTCGGGACAATAATGCTGATCCAGACCCAATTATAGTGGATTCCGCTCCAATCTGCCAGGATAACCAGGTAGTACTGGCCGTGCTCAACCGAATTGTTCATGCTGTAATTCCATGTTACCTGTCCGGCAGCATTTGTGTCCTGTACCTGTGAAGAATTACCACTAAAGCTCAGCGCTCCTACAATTTCTCCAGGAAGTGGTTGTGAAAGCGTCCCCACCGATTTAAGCCTCTTATAGTTATTCATCTTCAGATTGTCATTAACGTTGCTATCTTTCGTCAGCCAGATTTTACATGTAATGCCGGCAACATGGATAGGAGGGCCGGCCTTCTGATCTCTGGTTTCGCTTACCACCTGGATAGAGATCCTGTACGTAGTAGCTCCATCTGCTTTTTCCGTACCTGGAGGTTCCTGGATAATCTGCGGCCAGTAGATGGGCGAGGGATGAATTGTTTTTGTGCTGCCCGGCGTCTGCGTCTTTTGCGGTGTGACTTGCCCCGTATGAGAACCCGAATTGCCCGTCGTCGTTCCTATCTTCGGATGAATAAATGCGCCGGCAGCGAAACCGCTGATTAGTCCCGCGAATGCAAAGAGAATCACGGCTAAAACGGCAATCGCGCGCGTTTGCGAACGAACATTATTTGGACTACGGTCGGCTATAGATTGCATTGGTGAAAACGATCCTCTTGTCAAATTCTTATACATGCCTGTACCTCAGCATATCACAAATATGTTCCTTTGTCTGCTAAAATAAACGCAGCATAGCCACTTTTGGCCGCTATCTCCCCATAGCGCGATGTATCTGGCCCTACCCCTGTGCTCCATGTTCGCGGGTAGGGGCCGATTTACCAGCCCGCGTGCCAATTACCAGAATATTTTATCAAACTGCATCATCGCGCCCTGCCGGGGGAATCGCTCCACCAGAGATGATCTATCATGTTAAACTCTCAAGTGCTTTTAGAGGCTCCTTTACCATTCTTCTCTATCGCATCGAGCAGGCATATTGGGCCTGGATAGGGCGCCTGCATACTCAAATGTAAGTATCTCGATGCGGCCTTACCCTCCAGTTGGGCATTGGTGTTGTACAGTAGAGATGTGATCCAGAAAAAAGCAAATGATGGAGGGAACTTCTATGCCTGAAGCGACATTGCATGACGGGAGTACTATCGAGATCGAAATTCATGGTGCAGGACCGGCTCTATTGCTGCCGGTCAATCCACAGCCGGTGACCGGGCCCCTGGCGGAGCAAATGCGGCAATATGGCGCTGATCCAGCTCTGGGCCAATCGTTGATCGATGGGCTGAGAGATGTCTTTCGCGTGGTAGCCTTCGACTATGAAGGACAATGTCTTCGCATACCGAAACCGGACACGCTGACACCGGCCAATATTGCGAGCGATCTGCTTGCGGTGGCCGATGCTGCAAGGGTGGACCGTTTCGCCTACTATGGCTACTCCTGGCTGGCGATGATTGGCCTTCAACTCGCCATCCGTACCGGCCGCCTCTCGGCGCTCATCATGGGTGGCTTCCCGCCGCTGAATGGCCCATACGAGGAGATGCTGCGGGTCACTACTGCTACCTATGAGATGGCCGCTGGTGCGCGACCAATGCCGCCGGCAGGTGAATCTGAATGGTCTGAGATGACTCTCACAAGAGATCAGACGCGCCAATTTGTAACCCTGTACCAGGCATTGCGGGGGTTCGACGACCGGGCGGCCCAGGCCCGGCTCGCCTGTCCTCGCCTCTGTTTTGTTGGTTCGAAGGACGAGATCCAGTATCCCCAAAGCTGGGAGAACGTCTATGTGAGCTTAGCCGATCCAATTGTACAGGGACAGGCAGAACTCCATGATCTTGGCTGGGATGTGCAGGTACTTGATGGGCTTGATCACATCCAGGCAATGCAGGCAAAATATGTCGTGCCAATGCTACGTTCGTGGTTGATAGCCCGGCTCCGGCCATAACCTGTTTGCCGTCCGGGACAGGGACGACCCACTGTCCCTACAGGACGGTGCCAATCACAGCGCGTATGCCGGTTGCGTGCGGAAGAACTTCGATTGCATGCCACGGCAAAAGAGGTCGGTCAGGGTGGGATCGAATTGCGTTCCGGCGCATCTACGCAGTTCGGCCAGCGCCTGTTCCTCTGTGCGCCTGGCCGAATAGGGGCGAGAGGCGGTCATCGCATCAAATGCATCGGCAATGCTAATAATGCGCGCCCCTGGTGGAATAGCCTTACCCTGCAATCCGGTGGGATATCCATGACCGTCCCAGCGCTCGTGGTGGTGATAGACCAGCGCTACTACCTCTTTCGAAGCTCCTATTTGCCTGAGCAGCATCGCGCCATATGCAGGATGCTGCTTCATTTGCTCGAACTCCTTCTGGGTGAGCGACGATGTTTTCTGGAGTATTGCATCATCGATGAGCATTTTACCAAGATCGTGAAATAATGCGGCCTGTTCGATGATCCTCACTTCGGATTCGGTCAGCGCCAGTTTTTGCGACAGGTGACGAGCAAGTTGTTGCACGCGACGCGAGTGCTGGTAGAGGGACGCATCCTTTTCTTGTAACAACTGCAGCAGGGGATTCTGCGCTTCACTCGGAATAACATGCCCCGGAGATGTCATTCCAAGTGAAGCGCAGAATCCCTGGAACGCATCAACTTGCTTCTGCAGACTGGCGTTGCTATAGAAGTATAAATCCGTTCTGCCAGGAGAGCCTGCTGCTTTATCCGGGACGGCAGGCGAGGAAAATCCTCTATCGAGGGGAATCAAGGTCTGTACAGCGTTCATACTCCATCTTCTTCCCTGTGCGGCCTATTCAAGAATGTATGGTAGGCTTCTTTCTTATCAAGAAGCCTACCATACATTCTTGAATTCAAGCTTTGAACAGGCTGAGAAGTTTATAAGAAAGCAAGCGGATGCAAGCAGCTACCCGCGCACATCTTTGCGTTTAAGAAAGTAAGCTGTCACTATGCCGAGTACGAGGATGGAAACGACCAGCGCCAACCAGGTGATCAGCAGGTAGTGCGTATTGTGCTGATAGGTGTCGCAAGTCGCGCATGTGCCGAATATTTTATCGCCGTTGCCGGTCAGGTTCATCGTGGACCCTAACGACGCCAGGGACCAGCGCAGCGAAAACACTGCCCCAATCGTTTGCAACGGAATATCTTTCAACGGAAAAATGGCCCCAGAAAAGATCACCTGCGGGAGCAAGAGCAATGGAATGAAGCTCATGGCCTGGTCGTTGTTGCGTACCAGGGCCGAGATGGTCAACCCGAGCATTTGCCCCGCCAGAGCTGTCAGGGCGAGCGTGATATACACTTCCCACATGGCCGGCAGGATGATTCCAGCGTAAAACTGCGCCGCCAGGCTCATCAGAAGCAGTAACACGGCGCATTGCACCAGGCAAAGCACGCCCAGCACGATGATTTTCGACAGCAGGTAGGGCAGAATGCCGAGATTTACTGTACGCTCGCGCTGGTAGATGTGTAGCTCTTTGATGATCTCCCGTGCCGAATTGATGGTGCCGAACATGATAGCCGCAAAAGCCAGAATGAACAGGAAATGCTGCGCGTCTCCTTGCAGTAAAAAAGGAATGGGCTGCTTGAATACCGTCCTCTCGTTCAATACAAGCACGAGGATAAACAGGATGAAGCCTATCACGGGCGCTTGCAAGAGCAGGATGGACAAGTTCCATTTATCATTCCATAGCAGTTCCAGGTAGCGCTGGCAGAGCAGAAGAAATTGTCTCCAGAAGCTGCCGCGCCTGGGCGCTTTTTGCTGCCGCTGCCCTTTTTGCGCATACTGTTTTGGATGTGCAAATTGCTTTGGCCGCGCAACTTCTTCCCCTTCGCTTCGTTCAGAGCTTCGGCTCCTGCGCTCAGAATGATATGTCGGAGCCATGTCATTCTGAGCGGAGCGAAGAATCTGCGTGGATTTCAACCGTGACGCGATATAAGTCTGGTATGCGGCAGACCTGCGGAAGCGCTCCTCGGCTTCTTGTGGGATGTTGGGATGTTCGTCGGTTGGCTCCAGGCAATTGTATATTTCGGCAAAATCTGGCTGCTGGAAATAGGCTTTTGCCTCTTCCGGTGGGCCAAAGTAGGCCAGGCGACCACCTTGCGCCAGGAAACAAACGGCATCACAAATGTTGATGTTGTTTGTGGCGTGTGTGACGAGGAGAACCGTGTGCCCTTTATCGGCCAGTTTGCGTAGAAGCACCATCATTTTGCGATCCAGGCCGGGATCAAGCCCCGACGTGGGTTCATCGAGGAAAAAGACGCTCGGATTGGCCAGCAGTTCGAGGGCGATAGAGACCCGCTTGCGCTGGCCGCCGGAGAGTTTTTTGATCAGCAGCTTGCGGCGATGCGTCATTTCTACATCCTCAAGCACTTCGTCAATGCGCTGCTCGATCTGGGCGCGTGTAAAATCCGGCGGAAGGCGTAACTTTGCCGCATAATAGAGCGCTCTTTCCACCGTCAAATCGCGGTGAATGATATCTTCCTGTGGTACATAGCCCAGTTGCGAGCGGAAGGCGGAGAGATGCGTATAATAATTCTGCCCGTTATAGAAGACTGAACCTTGCTGGGCGGGCCGCAAACCGCTCAAGGCGTCCAGCAGTGTCGATTTGCCGGCCCCGGAACTGCCCACCAGCGCGACAAAGGAGCGCGGCGGAATACTCAGCGAGATACCATCCAGCAATACAACCTGGTTATTTCCTACCTTCCGCAGTTCTAAGGCGTCTATACCGATGCTTCCACTTTCATCATACTGCCGCAGCTCGTCTCCGGTATACGTGAGCCTGAACGGCCCGATACGGATTTCATCGTCCACCTTCAGTAAGACACTGGTTACGCGCATGCCATTCACATATGTATGGTTACTGCTGTTCAGGTCAGAGAGACGATGCGTTCCTGCTTCTAACGTCAGACGGGCATGGTGCGCCGAGACCTGCGGATGGTTCAACACGATATCGTTATCCTGCTGGCGACCGAGCGAGATGGAGGCTGTATGGAGCGGTATGGGTGAAATCAATGGCGAGATTACTTGAGGTGACCCTGTGCCGTCGTTATAGGTCAAGGTCACGACGCTGCCATTGTCATCAGCGATGCGAAACACGTCGCCGCGCGCCAGTGTCTTACGAAATGTCTTGTTGCCGCGAATCTTACGTCCCTGGTACATCAGGCCTGTGCGCGTTTGTTGCCTGTCTGGATGTGGATGGATGAGCACCCATGCATTATTCTCATGCACGATTTGCATGTGAAAATCGGAGATAATCGGATCATCGATAACGATGTCGTTTGTCTCCTTACGCCCAATGTTGATGACTTCCTGATCCAGCGGGAAAACCCGCCTGTGCCCGGAAGTATTGTCCATCACCTCTATTGAAGGTATACCAAGCCTTGAGTAGGCGGCGATTTCCGTCTGCGCTGGCAAGTCCGGCGCTTTTGCCTCAAACTGTGGTACGCTTTCCGGCAAAGCCACAGGCCGCATGTGCAGTGTGTCTTCCTCTTTTCCAGAAGCGGATACAGCTTCTTGAGACTGGCCCGGAGGATTGGCATTTGCCGCCAGCGCAAAAAGGTATACGCTGTCTTGCCCCAGTTCGATTCTAGAGTTATGTACAAGGGTCGCCTTCTCTATGCTTTGTCCATCGACGATCAGCGGGCGGGTCTGGGAGAGTTTTTCAATGCTCCAAGTGCCGTTGTCGAAGGTAATGCGGGCATGGTATCTTGAGACTTTTTCGTCGAGAATAATAATATCATTGCTTGTATGGCGGCCAATAGTAGTAATTGGTTTTGTAATTTCAAATGTTTTGCCCATCAGAGGCCCACTGACAAAAGTGATAGAGACCTGTAGGGATAATGGCTTGTCCCTGTCCTCGTGCGCTGCTTGTAAATTTGCATTTATGAACATAGGTTATTGCTCTCCTTGATACTCAACGTTAGCCGAATGGCATGGCGAACTTGTTATGCAAAGTATGCAATAATCCAGGTTTGGAGATAAGATCTTTTGCTAGTCTTTTGCTAGTCTGCTTACCGTCTCAGAATTGAAATTGTTCTCTAATACGATGTGCAAGAGACCATTTTTCATGGCAAGGCTATTATTTTCCACGCGATTGAGCAGAGTACGTGCTTTGCTCAATCGACCCGGGTTTCTTCCGACTTGCGCGATCTAGCAGGTTGCGGCGATAGCGCCCCTGGCGCCAGAGCCACCATAGAAAGATGGCCAGGGGAATCAGGCCGATGAGCCAGCCGAGCCACGCAGGCATATCAAACGGAACCCGGGCAGTGATAGGAAGCGAGGCGGAAGCAGGTCCCAGTGGGCCGTTGAATTCGAAGGTGAGACGCCAGTTGCCGCGTACAGAAAGGCTCAAAATTCCTACAAGTGTGCCGGGATGACCCGCCAGCGCATTCAGGCTCGCATGCGCCGGAATAGCGTCGGTGCCGTTTTCAGGCTCGGCAATGACGCGACCGGTCAGCGCCAGGTCGTTCTGAGAGACAACTGTGATAGTGAAAGCTTGCCCGACGTAGGGTGGATTCTGCGAGAATGTGACCTGTACCAGATATGGACCGGCTTGCAAAGGTTGCCCTTGTATGAATTGCCTGCCATTTGCCGCGAGCGCCGTCCCTGAGTTGAGCATGAGCGCCAATAAGATAACTACACCATATATGCCAATTCTATGCATGCAATCTTCCTCTGCTTAACGCCTGTTCCATTGCCAGATGTCCCCGAAAAATGCTCCCAGGAAAGCTCCCAGCAGTCCTGAGACTATCGCGACCGGCAATTCGAGCAGGACATTGGACCAGTCTGGCTGCAAAACCTGAGATTCCTCGTATGGTAGCCCCAGGGTCATCAGGACTTGTACGAGGAAAGGTGGAACCAGCGCGGCCAGTATCCCGATCAATATACCCGGTGACCAGATGCCTTGCAGGAGACGAGGTATGGTTTTGCCGGGCCGTCGCAAGAGCGCCAGTCCATCTATAACGAGAGCCGTCACCAGGAAGATGCATGGTACCAGCGCAATGGTCAGATTGAAAACAGGGCTAGCATTGTAGCGGTAAACATAGCCAGTACGAGGCACAACGAGATCGAGCGCAGCGGGTACGCCGGCCTGGGTCGCTATCGACTCAATCCATACCATGAGAGCCGTGAGTGTTGCCGCGCCGGTTTTACCGGTCAGGCGCTGGACGCTGAGCAGGCAACCCGCACCTGCCAGGGCAAGTGGAATGGCATAGGTTGGAATCTGCACGGAACCGCCGGTAATGGGCACGAACGTCGTGAGAGCCGGCAGGATGAATTCCATCACCGCCGAGAGAGCAATCATAGCCCCTATTTCTAGTGGAAGCAGTCCGAGGAAACGGTGGGCAGGACATCTGGATGCTCGTTCGATGGCGGCTTCGGACGCAAAGAGGTAGATCAGCCCCAATCCGGCAATGAAGCCTCCAATAGTGCCCATCACATGGAAAGGCGACCACAGTGTCAGGTCGATGCCGTAAAGTTCGTGCCAGTAATTGTCGAAAGGAGCGGCCACCAGGTCGGTGAGCGCGCCGAAGCCCAGCAGGACAAAGCCCAATGGAGCGTGGAAAATACCAAAGATGCTGATGGTCGATTCGTCATCGACGCCTGGTTTGCCCTGATAGTAACGCAGGGTATCGAGCAGCACAACCAGTAGTGTGACGAATCCCGCCCCGGCCATCCCGCTATAAAGGGTGATATGCGGTGGTATCCAGAACTGGTCGCGACCAACGAGATCATGCCAGCGCCTATCCCAGGCAAGACCAAATTCGGCCTGGAGGAGCAAATACAGGATGAGCCACGCCGCTACCTGACGTAATCTACGTTCACCGCTATTTGATTCTGGAACAATTCTCGTCTGCCGGATTGCGCCTGCGTCTGTATGCCTGACTGACCGTTCCATGACCCACTTATACTTTTACAATCGCATTGCCGTACACTTTTCACTAATGAGCATAACATATTGGTAACAAACTTGCATATATCAATCCTGATAAGCTGGTGATTCCTCAGAAGGTGGGCAGAGATGCTTCGCGGCGCTCAGCATGACATGCAGCTACGGCCATACTAATTACGTGCGCTCAATAGCATTCAGCCCAGACGGCAATACACTTGCCAGCGGCAGTGAAGATGAAACGATACGCCTCTGGCATCCTTATACAGGTCATTATCTGCGCGTTCTGCGTGGACACACCCATCTTGTGCGCTCAGTCGCATTTCACCCGGATAGTACACTGCTCGCGAGCGGGAGCCATGATCAGACCATTCGTCTCTGGCAGGTGAGCGATGGCCAATGTCTTCGTGTGCTGCCAGGACACGGGGGATTGATCTGGGCGGTTGCCTTTAACTTTGACGGTAGCCTGATTGCCAGTGCTAACGATGATACGACCGTGCGTCTCTGGGATACCAGAAGCGGTGAATGCCTTCAGGTGCTCAAGGGGCACACACACCGCGTATGGGCGGTTGCTTTCAGTCCCAACAAAAATGTCCTGGCCAGTTGTGGCGATGATTCGACGATACGTCTTTGGGATGCAGGTTCTGGAAAAAATGTTAGCACGTTGCGCGGTCACACAAGCTGGGTCAGAACAGTGGCAATCAGTCCCGATGGTGGGCTCGTCGCCAGTGGAAGCCATGATCAAACCATTCGGCTCTGGAAGACGCAGACTGGGCAATGCCTGGCAGTTTTGCATGGGCATAGCAATTGCCTCTGTTCTGTAGCTTTTCGCCCTGATGGAAGGACAATCGTCAGTGGTAGCGATGATGGAACGATGAAACTCTGGGATGTAGAGACAGGAACATGCATCAAGACATTGCAGGGTCTTCGTCCCTACGAAGGGATGAACATAACCGGTGTAAAGGGACTCACAGCGGCTCAAAAAGAAGGACTCAAAGCTCTGGGTGCGATTGAATACGAGGAACAGCTAGCCGGTTAGCCATCTTTCTCAAAAAAAAGAGACCGGTCGCTGTCCTGGGGGAAGCACGACCGGTGAACCCAGATTAAGGGGTGTGTGGGGGAAGTCCTGGGTACTGAATACCGCCCATCGCGCTCCAGCGAGGATGGCTCAAGTGCAGAAGCCTGGTAGTCATCCTACCCTGCTCGCCCTTTCGCGAGGCTGCATTTGAGCCATCCTGCCTCTTCGCGACTTCTTGTACACTCTCTATTTAAGAGAACGCGACTGCTCTTATTTTTCGGGGAAATTTTGCGGAATTGTTATCCCCTCTTCTGGTTCTTCCGTATGATATGATAGAGGGGTGATGTACTACATACATATAAATATGTGGGGTAACGAATTGTGAGATTCTTCGCTGCGCTCAGAATGACATGATGAAGGGAGTGTCTTTTCATCATGTCATTCTGAGCGTAGCGAAGAATCGCCTATCAAAGAAGGGGGCACTATGGGATTTCACTTGTTGGACCTGCTGCCGATTCTCGTCGTCGGACTGCTTATCCTGGGTCCGAAGACGTTTCAATCGGTGGCACGCAACGCGGGCAAGGGAGTAAAAAAGGCGAAATCGGCAAAGGATGATCTCCTGGCAGACTTGCCTGTCGAAGAAATCAATAAGATAGCGCAACAAATACCGATGAGCCCCCAGCAGGCCGTTCTGAAACTCTTGACCCCGCAAGAGGAAGAAGCCCAACGCTCAAAACGCAAAAAGAAGAAAGTACCATCCGTCTCCATCGAGGAAGACAGCTCAATTGATAAAGGATAGAGGGAGACTGAGAGCCATGGAAGAACTGGCGCAATTGAAATGTACCGCCTGCCGTGGGGGCGAGCCGACTCTGACAGATGCCGAAATTACCGGGCTGCAACCCCAGGTCCCACAGTGGCACGTCATCGAAGTCGACGGCATCAAACGGCTGCAGCGCGTCTTCATCTTTAAGGACTTCATCGCCGCGCTCGCCTTCACCAACCTCGTAGGCGATCTGGCCGAGGAAGAGGGCCATCATCCCGCCATCCTCACCGAATGGGGCAAGGTAACGGTCACCTGGTGGACGCATAAAATCAAAGGCCTGCATCGCAACGATTTTATCATGGCCGCGAAGACCGATGCGCTGTACCAGCTGTAGGGACAGCGGCTTGTCCTTGACCTGTCCGCCTTGTCCCGTAGGGGCCGATTCATCGCGCCCATCGCCGATTGATCGACCCCTGGTGGGATTCCCACCATCATTTGTTAAACCGCGTCATCGCGCCCATCGCCGATTGATTGGCCCTGTCCTCGCCCCGGCCTGGACAGCGACTTGTCGCTGTCCCTACAATTTAATGGTGTGTACGTTCTCCACGCAAATCCATGCCGCCATCGCTCCAAACCCTTGTTTATTGATCTCAAATGGCTCTACACGGCGCGCATTTTTCAGGTAGATCAACATGCAGTAGCGTTTCTGTTTGAAGCGTTCAAAGAACTGCGGGATGTTCTGCTCCTCAATGCCGGCATCCTTTGCATAGGTTTCTAGAATCTGCGACACTTTTCCGGGCGTAAGATCGGAAAAATAGCGCACCTTTTCGACCTCTGCCACCAGTGTAACCGGCTCACCGGCGTTCTTGAAGTAGACGTTCTCTCCCGGTTCAATGCGCCCCCATGGAGCATATCTGGCCCTGTACCAGCGCGATTCGATGATCTTTTCGCCGGACGCGATCCTGGGAATGAAGCCCCAGGATTTTCTCATGATGGCAACATGCTCCATAAAGGTGCCCTTTGATCAAATTGAATGGTTTGCCATGAAAAAGACTCGCTCGCATGTCATTCTGAGCGAAGCGAAGAATCTCATGCGAGCGAGTCTTTTTATCTCACCGCGCTCACCTGGCTCTACGTCCCATAGGCATAGAAATTACCATCCTTATTGCCAATATACAACACGCCGTTTGAAATCGAAGCCGCTCCATAGTACTTGGAATTACCGCTCTTGTCCCAGGTTTTGAAGAGATTGCTGCCATCTGCCGCGGCTACCAGATCAATAGCGGTGCCTTCTCCAATCGCGACGACACCGGGAACAACGGTAACAGCGCCGATAGCGGGTCCATCGGTCAGGCAGTTTTCCCAGATGTAGGCTCCCGTCGCCGGATTGACGGCCCGCAATCCCCCCTGGCAATTCTGTCCCTTGATAGTCGTGTTACCGCCGCCAACATAAAGCGTCTTGCCATCCCAGGCACTGGGCGAAATCGTTCCCTGGCCACTCTCAGGCCCGGAGCCACCAATGGCAACCTGGTCTTCCCAGATGGGACCCTGGCTCAGGTTCGTGCGGTCGAAGGCATAATAGATGCCATTTTTGTTGCCAACGCCTACGAGCTTATGCAAAGAGCCGTTGATAGTGGCCGTGAAGAGGGTGGGAGTAGAGCCAAAGTCGCTGTCGTTCACCTGCTGGTTCTGCGGAACCTGCCAGGAACTGACGACTGATAGATCAGAGGCTTTCAGTTTGACGATAGCCACGGCGTATGGTTCTGATTGCCCGCAGACGTTGCCATTGCCGGTGGCAAAGTAAAGCGAATTATCACTGGTGTCAATCGTTACGCTGCCCCATACACCCGCGCCGGTACAACCATTGGGCACGACATTAAAGGTATTCTCGATAGTACCATCGCTGGCCTTCAGCTGAAAAACCTTGCCCTGCACCAGCGGGCAATCGCCAAAAGATGCAAGTCCGATATAAATGCTGCCCTGGTAATACACTGGTGAGGCCCAGATGATATTATCGGGCGATGTCCCCAGGCGTGTCTTCCACAGGATCGCGCCCGTCCTGGCGTTAAGGGCGTAGAATTGCGCATCGCCCCCGCCTACCAGCAGCATGTTCGTCGTTTTCCCATGGCTTTTCACCTTGACTACTGTTCCTGTGCTCAATACGCCTAACGTACCGCCCCCACAACTTGGATCGGTCGTTTTGCCGATAAAGGTCGTCCAGGCCTGACTGCCATCCAGATTTGTCGCGTGCTCGTTGCCATCCCATGATCCCCAATAGATCAGACCATTGGCCACAACCGGCTGTGTTGAGATAGTACTGGTTCCTGCAATCATCCAGTGCTGCTTGAGATTCTTTGCCGAACCGGGATTGATAATCTTCTCCGCGCTGTTATAGCCACTGTGATTCTTGTCATACAGGTATGTAGTCCAGTCGCCCGCCGATTTTGATTGTGGCGAGCTGATAGATGCGGCATGAGCGGCAATACCACTGCCAAATGTTGCGAATAGCAGTGCTAATATTCCTGCTGCCATGAACGCGTGCAGCACGTATCGTCTTTGGATACGCAGGCCATCCTTCCGCGTTTGTAATCTCTGCATGTCCAGGCTTCCTCTCAAAATAGGTGAGGCATTTTAGAAAGGATGATCAAGCGCGCAGTGCTGCAAGCCAATGTATCAACTTTTGCCGTAAAGAGGAATCTACACGGGCAAATGCATAAGAATATGCCAATGTACAAATCTGCGTTGCTGCCAGAAGGCCATCCCCCGACTGCCTCTGTTTTCATTACTTCTGTTGGATTAAACGAATAGTAACTACTCAGGTGTCCTAGAGATTTGCCAAAGAGTTCAACATCCTGTAGAGTAAGGGCATGACGCCAGAAGAAGAACTGCTTCAGCTTCGACAAGAGAATAAAGACTTGCATGAGCGACTGGCCCAACGAGATGAACTGATCGCTCACTTGCAGCAACGGGTGCAAGCGCTGGAAGAGCGGCTGGCCAAAGATAGTCACAACAGTCACTTGCCGCCGTCCTCGGACCGCTTTGTGCGACAGCCCAAGAGTCTGCGCAAGAAGAGCGGGAAGAAAGCGGGCGGACAGGAGGGTCACCCAGGCGCGACGCTGGCGTGGCATGCCTGCCCTGATGAGGTGATTGTGCATGCGGTCACCTGCTGTGACCACTGCCAATACGATCTGCAAGGGGTGAAGCCCCTGCAAATCGAACGTCGCCAAGTGGTGGATGTGCCAGCGCCCCGCCTGCTCGTGCAAGAGCATCAAGCGGAGCGCAAACAGTGTCCTTGCTGCCAACAAATCACCGCCGCCGCCTTCCCAGCGGGGGTAGAAGCCCCGCTCCAGTACGGCATGCGTCTGGGGGCCACTGCTGTCTACCTGGTGCAGCAGCAACTCTTGCCCTGGGGCCGAGCCTGTGAAGTACTCGCGGACCTGCTCGGGGTCCAGATCAGTGAGGGCACGCTGGCTAGTCTGATCGAGCGCTGCGCCCAGAACCTGAAAGAAGTCGAGCAAGCCACCAAGGAAGCTTTGGTGAAAGCCGAGGTGCTCCATCAAGATGAAACGGGTCTCTACGTGAAAGGCATGCGCTACTGGATGCATGTGGCCTCTACAGCGCAGCTCACCCACTACGCGGTTCACCCCAAGCGAGGCAAAGACGCCTTGGATGCCATCGGCATCTTGCCCCGTTTTGGGGGCACATCGGTCCATGATGGCTGGCGCTCGTACTTCCTGTATGCCTGTGCGCACGCCCTCTGTCTGGTGCATCTGTTGCGCGAGCTGACGTTCCTGGCAGAAGAACAGGGCCTGCAGTGGGCAGCAGAGCTCAAAACCTTGTTGCTGGATATGAAAGAGGCGACTGATGAAGCACGAAAGCTCGGTCTGGCCACGTTGCATCCCCTGGAGGTAGAGGACTGGCAAGCCCAGTTCGTGGCTCTGCTGGCACACGCTGACGCGACGACCCCCACCGCTCAGGCTCCCCCCGGCAAAAAAGGACGGGTGAAACAGAGTGCGGCGCGCAACTTGCTGGACCGCTTGCTCGAGGACCAGGAGGCCGTGCTGGCCTTCCTGCACCGCCTCGTCGTGCCTTTTGACAATAACCAGGCGGAGCGCGATGTGCGCATGGTCAAAGTCCAGCAAAAGGTCTCTGGCTCTTTCCGCAGCGAAGCGGGAGCGACGGCCTTTTGTCGCATCCGCGGTTATTTGTCGACGTTGCGCAAGCAGGGCGTGGATCTGCTTTCTGCTTTGGAGGCCACGTTGCGCGGTCATCCTGTCCTTCCTTCATTTCAGACTACCTGAGTAGTTACTAAATTCCTAAGTTCATCCTCCTCAATTTAAATATAACATAATAAGTCAACAAGCAACCAAACATTTCGATGTAACTATACTTTATGGGACTTAGTCGAACTATATTTTAAGGACGCTTAAAGATATTCTCCATTCTTTCAACGACTTCCCGCCTCTGCTCAGGTAGCACGCTCTGATAGATATCCGCCGTAATCGCTATCGAGCTATGGCCCAACAATTCTGACACGACCTTTAAGTCAACTTTTGCCACAATCAAGATAGTTGCCACACTATGACGCAAATCATGAAACCGCACATCCGGTAAACCTGCCTTTTTCAAAAGTTTCTTAAAAAGCACGGTCATATGGTCAGCGTCATGATAGTTACCAACGGTGTTGCAGAAAACAAGCCCTTTTTCTTGCCACTTCTCACCAGCTTTTAACCTTGCCTGTTCCTGCTTTTCCCGATGCTCTTCTAACGCTTTTAACACAACAGGAGCAAGCGCAATCTTACGCCTACCCGCTTTTGACTTTGGTTCTTTCTCAATATTTCCTACGCCATCCATACGCGCAACATTGCGCCGCACATGTAGTATCCCCGTCTCACTATCTAAATCACTCCAATGAAGCGAAACCAGTTCGCCACGTCTCATCCCTGTTGTAAGAGCTACCAAAAGCAACGCATCCAGACGAGAACCACGCGCCACATCCAAAAGTTTACGCGCTTGAGCTTCTGTCAATACTTGCCCCTCGTATCTCTCAGCACTAGGAAGCTGTACCATACTAGCTATATTGCGTTCGACTAATCCCCACTGTGCAGCATTGGTCAAGGCACTACTCAACACAGTACGGATATACCCAAGCATCGAAGGCTTTAACATTCCCTGCTTTTTCGCAAAAAAAGCCTGTAACTGCTCTACTGTGAGCTTTTGAAGCTTAATATGTCCAAGCGCAGGTATCAAATGGCATTTTACCGCCGAACGATACCCATTGTACGTATTCGGACTCTTCGTTAACCTAATCACCTGCTCTATCCACTTTTCTAGATACGTCCCTAATGTCTGTTCTGGCCCAGTTAGTAAAGCCCCGCGCTTCTGTTCGTAGAGTGCTAATTTTAGCTTTTCTTGCACTTCCCTACGAGTTTCACCATAGAATGTCTTCCTCTTACGGTTCTCTAAAGTAACAGCCGCAGCCCATCGCCCATCTTTCCGTTGATAAATGGAACCTTCACCATGCCCACGACGTGCCATTATTTTTATCCTTTCTGGAGCCTATGCCCCACGCTCAATACGCCGCTCTATCCAATCCCGAAGCGAGACGTGATAGACCCGCACCGACCGCCCAAAATGCACGACAGGCAAACCTTCCATAGCGATCAGTTCGTACACTTTCGCCCGACTCAACCGCAGCGATACCGCCACTTCTGGAATACTCAACAATAATGGTTGAAAACTGGAACTCTGTTTCTGTTTCGTCATAGCACACCACTCTTTCAAAACCCGAACCGATAAACAGAACAAACCCGACCAATTTCCGAGAAGAAACCCGAAACCGAGCAAGCAGAGATGTAGATAGAGGGGCGCGGTTTACTTGCACTGCGCCTATGAAACATCTCGCGACGTTTTTCAAAACTGTGCGTTAGGCACGCTTTTTTGAAGGATATTTTTTGTGTGGCTCGACTCCCGACGCGAACAGCCAAGAGCCAGCAGGACAGCAACCCACCGCTTTTTTTGAAGTACATTTTTTTTGTGCTGGTTGTCCACGCGAACAGCCACAGGGGAACCGAACAGCACGCCGACACTTTTTTGAAGGACAGGTGTGGTGTGGCTTGACGCCCGATCAGTGCCAGTGCGACCGGGCAGGAGCAGCCCCCGCCCCGTTGGTGCAGGGAATTTTTTTTAGTGTCGGCGGTGGAAGCGGTACACGTTGTGGCAACAAGAGAGCCACCCGCAGCCAGAGCCGCAGACCCGCCATCAGCCGTCACGAGAACCAGAGAGCGTGTGGCGTGTGGCGTGCAAGGAGTTTCTCCAACCGAGCAACCATCAGAAGCCATCCAATCCACACGAGCCACCCAATATGCCAAACTGAGCGATGAAACAGACCAGGAGAAGACCCATCGGGAGGGAAGGCCGAGAACCAAAGAGGTATCAGTCACGGCCCCCCACTGGCGTAAAGTATCCTGCTGCATGGCCCTTGCTTTTTCTCTCTCCACTATGCCACCTCCTGAGAAGACAGACCTGATTGTTCGAGCCGCCCAATCAACCGGCCAAGAGCACACCGGTTATGTTCCATGACACACGTCTTCGACAGACCAAGCATCTTAGCGACCTCTCGCCACGACCGCACCGCCGATGGCCCTTCATCAAATCCATAGCGGGTGTACAAAACCTTGCGTTGTTGCTCCGTTAATACCGTGTGTATCGCCTCATAAAGTACCTCTATCACCGCCGTTGTCCCTTCCATACCCCCATCGAGAGACGCATACAGCAGACGCACACCATCACACGCCTCCTCACCCTCCTTCTCAAGATGACCCTCAAAACTGGCAAGAAAGCGATACTGTTGATAGGAACCTAATTCCAGCACCTTTTCAACCGAGAGATGCAAAGCCGCCGCCAGTTCACACGGCATCGGTTCACGTTCCTGTGTGTCACAGAACCTCTCCTCAGCCTGTGCCAGCCGTTTGAGTTGACCAACCACCTCAGCAGGGACTCGTACCATGCCATCGCGATGATAGGACAAATCGTACATCGCTCCACGAATATAGGCCAGTGCCAGCGTGTGAAAAGCGGCTCCCGTCAACGCTTCATACGTGTCTAAGCGATCAAGAAAATGGAGCAATCCGATTACACCCTCATTGATAAAATCGAGTCGGTCATTACTCGCACTCGAACGAGCGAACGAAGCAGCAATACTGGCAATCACCCGTTGATACGCCTCGACCAGACGGCTACGAGCTTCACGTGCTACCTGAACATCCACAGATGAAGCAGCAGAAGCCCTTCCCTGTTGGAGCAGTGCAACCAAACGGGCTTCTTCCTCTCGTGAAAGCGTCGGCATCCAACACAATTCCCGAAAGTATTGGTCATGTGCCATCAACGAAACAGCAAGGTCAGCGTCATGTGCATGAGCCTCATCAAAGTACGTCATTCCCGTTGTTCCTTCCGTGTGTTTGACAGGTCAGGCTCGATGCTCATATGATGAGAGCGAGAGCCTGACAGTACGACCCAATCGGCTAACTGGTTTCTCATGGCTGGCTCGTGTGCTGGAACCATACGAGCTAGCACCTCAACAGAACGCACTACGAATGTTCGCGACACCAATACACGGCGAACCATCGCTCTAACCCCGGTAGGCAGCCCGGACACACAAAACGTTGCCAGCAGCGAATGCACACAAAATGGCCTTTTTTGCTTCCGACACTGGCTTGAATGAGATGTCCCTTACTCGAAGAACAAGCCGAACTCATAACCAACTCCTCATACAGTAATATCCATTGCCAAAATAGGAAACTTGGATAACTTGGACAACTTGATAATATTGTACCTGATAATTTTTAATTCGTCAAGTCAAATAGGCCAAATTTGCAAAGTTGGGAAACTTAGTGTAAAATAGACATATTAACACTGTCAAAAAAGGAGGATAAACCCACATGGCATTGAAGGAGTCTAAGGACTACTACACAGCCGCTCAGGTCAAAGAAATACTTGGTATCACAGACGGAATGCTCTACAACTATGTAGACAACGGAGCTTTGCAACGCATCATCCCACCCGGAAAAAAGCAAGGAGTATACCGCCGCGATCAGGTAAACCGACTGGCACGCGACCTCAAAGTCTTTATTGTCACGAGAGAAAGCCGACCCACCATCTTTACCAGAATGACCACCAGAGAGGAGGTACTTGAAACCACAAAAATTAGCGATGCAATCTTCGGAGGACACATAGATATTGACAGACAGTTAGCATGGTTGAAGAGAAATCCCGACATCGGCTATGTGGTCAAAAATGAAGGCAAAGTAGTAGGCTACGCAATCGTACTACCGCTAAAACCGGAGAAGATAGAAAAGCTCCTACGAGAGGAAGAACACACTGTCAATCTCGAACCCGAAGAGCTACAGGTATTCGAGCCAGGCATACCGGTACACCTCTATGGAGGAGCAATAGGCGTTCTCTCTGGCATAAGCCTTGCAGAAAAACGCACCTATGGTGCACGCCTCGTTGGTGGACTCATTGACGCCTTGATTGATATGGGAAAAAGAGGTATCATCTTTGAGAGTTTCACCGCTAGAAGTACAAAGCCCGATGGCATAAAACTTTTACGCAATCTTGGCTTTACTCAGATACCGTCAGTCACAGAGAAAAAGGATTTCGTACTGAATGTCGAGATGTCAGGAGCAAGAGAAGTCATGCAATATAAACTGGCATTAAAAGAGTACGAACTAAAAACCGACCGTCAGGAGCAAAGAATTGACAGCAAATCTGACAGCAAAGCCGACGGAAAAGCACAAACAATGGTAGACATCAGTGGACAAAGTAACGCGAAGCGAAAAACGCCGAGCCACTCGAAAAGCCACTCGACAAAGGTACAATAACCTGTAAGGAGATATCGCTATGCAAAAGAAAAAGACCTTTAGCACAATGGAGAAAGTGCTGAAAGCATTGCTGTTCTCAATAATGATGTATATATAGGTACCAACAAATCAAATATCTATCAGCTTGCTCTCCCGTAAGAAGGAGGACTTTTGCTTCGGGTGTGTTTTGCCATATATAGATGCGATTGCTCTGCCCGGATGAATTGCATCTACTTAGCTTGTGAAAACCTTTTAGCAATCTCTATGGGTTCCATAGACTGATTTGTAGCAAGCAATTAGTAAAGATTTGCCGGCATAATCATGCTTTAGGAGCAGTTCTAAGGCTGCTCCAGCTGATTGAAACTACCGAGACGACGAAAGAAGCAGCGATTTCTTGCTAGAGGGAGAGCTAGCTAACGCAGCAAGCAATCGCTGCTTCTCTTGAGCAAGAAAGCTTCAGCAGTCATATGGTCAAGCCGAAGCTCTCTCTACTCTCCTTGCGAACAACCACCTTGATTGTTACTCCACATTTCTTGAATGATGTAGTAGTGGTTGTTCCAGAGCTGATTCGCCTGGTCATTGTCCATGAGGTTGCCCCACTGACCCTCGCACTCATCACCTATCTCAGGAGTTTGGTTAGGCGCATACCACGCGCCTTGACTTGAGATGTATGTGAGAGGATCGGTTGCAGCCTCAAACTGCTCATGTGCAGACCAGGATATCGCATCATCGCATGATAGACACACGTTCGGGCTGACAAGGTTATTCTCAACTTTCAAGAGACAGTTATGAAGATACTGACTATCAGGGTACGGAATGTATCCGTAGATAATGTCATTGGACGATGCTATATAGTTGTGGTATCCGCAGCCACCTACTGAGGATTGCACACCTGGATCAGTATAGACGACGAAATAGTTGGTCCAGCCACCCGCGGACCAACCGTTCGTGGCAATAGCATGGTTAACCTCGCCTTCAATGTCTGATTGAGACAGCGTACAAGGCGGTTGACTACATGAGAAGGGATATGCTGCGGTATCCACCCATGAATCAGAGGATGCGAATGTCGCCGAGCCAGGAGTACCAGTATATCCTGGATATTGGGAAAGCAGGTTGTACAGTTGATTGCCGCCGACATCACTATAGTACCGATCAATCAAGGAAATATAATATGGGTCGACGGTACTGGGAAAGCTTGATGGTAGCCAGTAAATGATGTAGACGCTCACTGTACCTGACATGACAGGGCCACCATGATATCTCAAACATTGGCCCGGGGGATTAGTAGAAGAACAATCCACAACAAAAGGTTCGGCATGAGTAGCATGCACTGCTGTACTTTGGGCATGGGCAGAAAGGGGGAATATAACGAAAGCGACTAACAGAACGAAGAAACTGAAAGGGAACGAAAACCAGGGGCGTTGTTTCATGAGAATCTCCTTTGTCTTCAGACTAGGGTGCTGCGGAAATCTGCCCGCTGTTTAGCCGATTAACATTGCCTTGATAGGTCGATTTGAACGACTTAGCCATCATCTGTTTGTAATGGTTGATACAAGCTCCTTTTCTTGTAGAAAGCAAACAACCTGGCACGATTGAAGTATACTAAATAATCCCATTCTTTCCCTATAAGGAAGATAACACAGCTAGAAGAAAAAAGCTACCCTATGGGAATTTTAAATTTTACTTGCTGCAATTATGCTTTTTACGGACATGTCGGCGCATAACTTTTGAATGTACCTCTATAGGTATACCGCCCATGGATGCCTTCTGACGGCGCCTGGCGCGCAAACCAGGAGAGGAACGTAATATCCTGCGGGTGATAAACAGTGCCGCCAACTTCCACTTCATAAGCTATACCGATCAAAGGATCACCTACCTCTAGCAAACTCTGGCATGTCCCCTGTGGATTAAAAGGTAATTTATAGGACGGTACAACATTATTGTCAAAAGGATCGTTCATCCATTCGGCAACTTCATGGCTCAAAAAGTTGATATCCTGCATTCCTGGATATACACCGGGAGAGAGATACGAACCCCAGATAAATGTCTGGAGATTGGAATAAATCACCTGGTGAAAACCCGCCAGGCAGCAGGCGCTACCTCCCCTATCAAAGAAGGTGAAGACATTGTAGGACAGGAAGAAAGGCAACATGTTGGGCGCGATGCCGTCCGAGCCAAGCAGTCCCTCAAGTTTGCTATTAAACCAGCCGAAATAGACTGTGCCAACTACCACGCCATTTGCGGTGACACGAACCGAGCCATCGGTAGCTGGTACATGGATAGTTACGACAGGAGCAATTGTTGGTGTAGTCAGCAGGACATGATAATCCGGGCTGGTCTTCGAGACAATTTTCCAGAACTCGGCGCGCTGCATGGCATCTCCAAACTGTGTAGTGCCGCTCGAAAAACTGGCGGGCTGGAAAAGGGGCGAATTCAGCACGTTCGTGACTTGCTGCGAACCATCAAAGGTTGTGCCGTCAGAGAAAACAATCTTCAGCGGGATGATGGTTACGGGAACCGTTGTGGTAGCGGAACCTTGCGAGGGATCGGTACCGATCATCGTATAGGGATATGTGTTCCCATTGTAGTCGAATGATGATGTCCAGGTCGGCAGCTGCGAACCGGCTTCTTGTACGAGAGTAATATGGCTTTGCGGTTGATAAGATACGGACCGGGCAGGAAATGGTTGCATTGGCATACCTGCCGCATGCGTACCAGAGCTGAAAAAGAAGCCGGGCACGATAGTTCCCAGCATCAGAGTTATAGCCACACAAAGTGAGGTACACATCCCCATGACAATCCTCTTCTTTGAAGTCAAGATGCACCTTTCCTTTCGTCGCAACTCATGGCACAATTTTAATCAAGCTGTGAAAATCATTGTATATGATCGCAATATGGAGATGCAAACAATTGAAAAACCTGATCTCAACCGATTCTTAACCAGCCCTCACTGTTCTATCGATGGGTTGATATGAGACAATCCGTTATTGGGAGCGTTTCATCCAGGACAGATCATGCATTGGAAAGTGAGAACAAGTGAATGTGCTTATCTTCCAGCTATAAATCGTTACTGCTGCTGATACTGCTGTTGATTTGCAGTGTGAGCAGCGTTTCGTTCTTTCATAATGCAGGCCTCGTTCATGCTGCTAGCGCGAGCATCAAACTCAATCCCAATGCGGGACCTCCAACGACACGGATAAAAGTGAGCGGCAAGCACTTCGGCAAAAATGAGCAGGTGCTGATCACCTTTGACTCCAACCCCCTGGCAACGGCCATGACGAATAATGCCGGCTCGTTCTCACAGCATGCAACAATCCCGGCTTCAGTCCTGCCAGGAAATCATACCGTGCAGGCTACCGGTCAGTCGAGCGGACTTTCAGCTTCAGCAATCTTCCTGGTGCAGACAAACTGGTCAATGTTTGGCTTCGATACGCAGCGCACCCATTTTAACCCTTATGAGAACGTCCTCAACACCTCGAATGTATCAGGATTAACACTTGCCTGGAAGTACAAGACAGGCGCAGGTGTTGGTTCTTCTCCGGCTGTCGTCAATGGCATCGTTTATTTCGGCTCACGAGACGACAAGTTCTATGCTGTGGATGCACAGACAGGTGCTCTCAAATGGAGTTTCACCACCGGTGATCTCATCACAGCTTCACCGGCCGTAGCCAATGGCATTGTCTATATAGGCTCGCACGACCGCAATCTCTATGCCCTCAATGCGATCACCGGCGCAAAAATATGGAGCTTCACTACCGGAGACCTTATTTTCGCTTCGCCTGTTGTGGTGAAAGGCATGGTCTACATCACTTCGCACGACGGCAATTTATATGCTATTAATGCTACAATGGGCACACTGACATGGAGCTATGCTATTGGACCCAATATGCAAAGTTCACCGAGCGTCGCCAATGGTATCGTTTATGCCACATCAACCGACGTTTTTGCACTCAATGCGAAGACGGGCAAATTGCTATGGCGAACGAATTTTAACGCTGCAAACGCGTCCACTGCCACAGTGTCGAATGGCATTGTCTATGCTGCAATCGGCAACAATACACTGGATGCTCTGAATGCTAAGAACGGAACGCTTCTATGGAGTTACAGCTCATCAAGCGCAATCACATCTAATATCGCCGTAGGCTACGACTTGATCTATTTTGGCGCATTTGATAGCAACTTGTACGCGCTTGATGCATCGAATGGATCATTGAAGTGGAATTACGCTACGAAAGGCTCCATCTACTCCACTCCAGCTATAGCCAACGGCGTCATTTATGTTGGTTCGCAGGACAGCAATCTCTACGCCCTCAATGCCATATCAGGAGCATTTCTATGGAGCTACACGGCAGGAAGCGGTATATCCTCTTCACCGGCTGTAGCCAATGGCGTAGTGTACGTTGGCTCGCTTGATGACAATCTCTATTCGTTCAGCTAAACATAGCAAGAGATCGATGCGGTAAAAAAGCGGCCAGGACAAATACCTGATCGCTTTTTTACCGCATCTTAGACCAACCCGGCTTTCTGCGCAATCGCCAGCTTTCTCCACTCCACCCGCAGCACCGCGGCATCGATCATCTGGTCATCAATCACAATCGCGCCCAGCCCACCCTGCACATCGGCCTTCTCGTATTCCTCAGTAATATGCTTTGCCTTCGCGATCTCCTCGGCAGTTGGCGTAAAGGTCTCGTTAATGATGTCAATTTGGGCCGGGTGAATGGCCCATTTGCCGTCGAAGCCCATACGTGCCGCCATCTGGGAATCGCGCTTGCAGGCCTCGTTGTCGCGAATCGCCAGCGTCACGCCGTCAACCACCGTAATGCCTGCCGCTCGAGCCGCCGTGATGCATTTGGCCTTGGCATAGTTATAGTAGAAGAATTGTTCGCTCCCCAATTCCTGCGCGCCGATATCGCCCGCGAAATCGACCAGCCCAAAAATTAGGCCTCCCATACGCGGTGTACATTTGGCAATCTGCTCGGCGTGCAGCACCGCATCGGCAGACTCTATCAAAACTTCGAGCCGAATGCGGCCAATCTCGAAGCCCATGTTCTCTTCGATTTGCGTTAAAAAGCGATCAACGAACAGAATGTCCTCAGGTCCATAACATTTGGGAATGACGACCACGTCGATGTTGAGTCCTGCAGCCTCGATCACCTCGATCAGATCGCGATAGAAGAACCTGGTGCGAATATTATTGGGGCGAAAAGCTCGTATCTTGCCGCCGAAGTCGAGCGTATTGAACGCCTCCACGACGGTTTTTCGTGCCTCGACCTTCTGCGACACGGCACAGGCATCCTCCAGATCGAACATAACCTGGTCGGCATTGGAAGCTGCTGCCTTTGTCATCATTTTGAGGCTATGCCCTGGCACGGTCAGTTCGGAACGCCGCACCACGAAGTCTCGCGCCATCACCATCTGCGCTTTCGGTGGAATGATATTGCCGCTGCTCATATTCGACACAACCCTTTATCTCTCTTCATGATTCCTGAAAGCGTAATAGCAACGCTGCGCTCAGGGCAATCAAATCCGATCATTGTTAGCTCTCTCATGATTCCTCGGGAATACTTGCCACCACTTTTAGCTCTGGATGGCGATAGCTAACGTAAAAGAGTGCCGCCTGGCATTCTTGCGCCTCGGCAGGATTACTATAATGGGGTTTAGCCACAAGCTCAGGCTCTGCTTCAGCTATATTAATAGCCAGAGTGGTAGTCAGTTCCGCCTGGCACAAAGGACATCGCCATTGTACTTGTAGTCTGACCGAGCTATCGCACTGAATCTCTTTGTGCGGTAGCTGCTCTTCTGCCTTAACTCGTTCCGCAACCGCGTACTGTTCCAGCGCACTCTTCAATCCTAAGAGAGCGTTCATCGTCGCAGCCAGTTCTGTTTCACATTCTATCCCATCATTTATGTGAATGGGATAAATCGCGTTGGCTGTGTTTATTATATGTATGTTCTCCATCGCAGTGAGGACAGAAGCATCTACATCACTCAGGTGTTCGCGTAATGTTTCCACATCGGGGGTTACCTGCGCTTCAAGGGTATTTGCTGGCTCATTTTCTGACGAAGCTGATGTTTCAGTTTCAGAAGTTGATATTTCAGTTTCGTCAGAAGGTAGCCCCAGATCCTTCTTCATCTCTGTGAGAGCATTTATCGCTTCTCTCAGCTCTTTTCTACTACTCTTACCTTCCTTCATATAAATAGGATATATGGAATTGGTGGAGATGAGCGTTTGTAGCAACTCATAGGTGGCAAGGAGATGAGTTTCTACAACTTCCAATTGTTCACGCAATTTCTCTGTATCCACGAGTTTACTCACTTTCTAATGTTCCACGAGCTTTTGCCATCTTCTCTTCCCATGCTCGCTGGCGCGCCTCATCCAGGGCCTTCGTAGGAACCATCACGCGCCGTTTGAACGAGAGGACGGTTACACCCTGCTGATTATACGCAATCGTTTCAACCGTGACAATACCACGGTCCGGCTTAGAGTTGGAGAGCCTTTTGTCGAGCACTTTCGTCTCCGCGTAAATGGTGTCGCCATGAAACGTAGGCCCCAGGTGCCTCACATTTTCGAACTCCAGATTGGCAATCGCCTTTCCGCTAACATCAGGTACGCTCATGCCAAGTGCTATACTGAAGATGAGCGGGCCAACCACCAGGCGCTGCTTGAACTCGGTATCCTCACAGTAATTCGCGTCGATATGCAAGGGATTGTGATTCATAGTCAGCATGCTGAACAGCGTATCATCGTATTCGGTGATGGTGCGGCCTGGCCAATGTTTGTAGACCGCACCAATTTCAAACTCTTCAAACGTTCGACCAAACTGCATGTTGCGTCTCCTCATTTCTAGATTGCAATCCGTTGACATTACCAAATATATCACTTAGAATTAAAGTAGGGGTAAACAACAATCTTTTTGCGTTGCCTATCCGGTGCCACTATAGGTGTAAGCCATGAAAAAGCAGATGAGCTACATTGCCCGGTAGTGCTAGCTCATTCCATTCAATTCCAAAAGAAGGGGGATATTTCATGAGAATTTCTCGTTTCGCGCGTTCACTGCTCTTCTTGCTCCTGCCTTTGTTCGTAGTCACCCTCTCTACTGCTGCACCAATTGCTCAGGCAAAGGTGGGCAAGATTAAAGAGTTCCAGCTCCCATTCAGCAAAAAGTGGGGGAGTAACAGGCCATATATTATTGTAACCGGCCCCGATGGGAATCTGTGGTTTACGGACTTCTACACCGACAAAATCGGACGGATGACCCCTACCGGCCAATACAAGGCATTCAATATTCCCACGAAAAAGAGCGAACCTTACGGCATTGCAGTCGGTTCCGACGACAATCTCTGGTTTACCGAACAGGTCGGAAGTAAGATAGGTCGCATCACGCTCCAGGGCAAAATCACTGAGTACCCAACTCCTACTGCGAACAGCGGTCCTCTTAATATTACTCCTGGTCCCGATGGTAACCTCTGGTTCACAGAGAACTACACCAATAAGATTGGACGCATCACCACCAGCGGCTCCATCACTGAGTTTACCGTTCCGACTCCCAATAGCGGGCCTTTCAGCATCAGAACCGGTCCCGATGGCAACCTCTGGTTTACCGAGTCCAGCGCCAATAAGATCGGACGCATCACCCTCAGTGGTTCAATCACCGAGTTTGCAGTTCCAACTCCTGGCAGCTTGCTTCGTTTCATCACAACCGGCCCCGACGGCAATCTCTGGTTTACCGAGTACTTCGCGAATAAAGTTGGTCGCATGACTCCAACGGGTACATTCACCGAGTTCCCAATTCCAACAACGAATAGTGGACCTTTCGATATCACCGCTGGCCCCGATGGCAATCTGTGGTTCCTGGAGTCAATGGGAGACAATGTTGCTCGCATCACTACCAGCGGGTCTATCACCGAGTTCCCTGTTCCAACTCCAAAGAGTGTACCATTCGGCATTACAAATGGGCCTGGTGGCAATCTGTGGTTCGCCGAGGATCGCGGGAATAAAATCGCCTATATCACTCCCCAATAAGGGAAGTTTGATATATACCGGTCGTCATACGTTACTTGTTGTATTTTCCAGTCAAGTAAAAGGGGGATTTACCATGAAACTTGTTCGTATCACCGGTTACCTGTTCGTCCTCGTTGCTTTTTTCAGTTTCACTGCATCGGCTACGGCTTCCGCTGCTAGCAGCCCAACGAAAGCGGGCAAAATCAAGGAGTACTCCATCCCGACTTCCGGCAGTCTCCCGTACTACATTACGCGCGGGCCGGATCACAGTCTCTGGTTCGACGAGTACACTGCCAATCAAATTGGTAAATTGTCCACTAAGGGTACATTTACCGAATACCCGATCCCTACGGCCAGCAGCGGACCCGTCGATATCACCGCCGGTCCCGACGGGAATGTCTGGTTCACCGAGTACAATGTCAGTAACATTGCCAAGATTACTCCCAAGGGCAAAGTTACTGAATACCCGGTACCCACCTCTGGCGCTAATCCCTACAGCATTACAAGTGGACCTGACGGGAACCTCTGGTTCACTGAGTACACCGGCAATAATATCGGCAAAATCACTCCCAAGGGTACAATAACCGAGTATCCGATCCCGACACCCGGTAGTCTTCCGTTTGATATTACAACGGGTCCCGATGGCAACCTGTGGTTCGTTGAAAGGCAGGGGAACAATATCGGTCGCATCACTCCCAGTGGTCAAATTACCGAGTTCCCGGTGCCTACTCCTGGCAGTATGCCCCACAGCATCGCCGCCGGGCCGGATGGCAATCTCTGGTTCACTGAGTACACCGGCAATAATATCGGCCGCATCACTCCCAGCGGTCAAATTACCGAGTTCCCGGTGCCCACCGCCAACAGCCAACCTGCCGATATTACCCTTGGTCCCGATGGCAACCTCTGGTTCACGGAATTGCAAGGGAACAATATCGGCCGCATCACTCCCAGCGGTCAAATTACCGAGTTCCCGGTGCCCACCGCCAATAGCCAGCCTCTCGGCATCACACCTGGCCCTGACCACCTTCATAATCTCTGGTTCGTTGAACACAACACGAACATAATTGGAAGGATCAGCACGAAGTAAGAGAGGCACTACCCGAAATCGAAAAGTAAGTAATGACGACCGTGTAAATAGAAGCAGGAACTGCCTTGAAATGCGACAGAAATTTCGGGGTAGCTCCTGTTTTCTGCTGTCAACTATGATCTATATTTCTCCAGCAACTGCCTCGCAATCACCAGGCGCTGAATTTCGCTAGTTCCTTCGCCAACCAGCATAAACGGCGCATCGCGGTAATAACGCTCGACGTTGAACTCTTTGGTATAACCGAAGCCACCAAAAATTCGCATGGCCTCCAGCGTCACTTCCTGGCACGTTTCGGTGGCGAAGAGTTTGGCCATACCGGCTTCAAGGTCGGAACGTTCGCCGCGATCTTTTTTCTGCGCTGCTTTGTGACAGAGCAGCCGGGCAGCCTCGATTCTGGTTGCCATATCGGCCAGTTTGAGCTGGATGGCCTGGTGCTGCGCAATCGGCTTGCCAAAGGTCATTCGCTGCTGCGCGTATTTGATGGCGTCGTCGAAAGCGGCCTGCGCAACCCCTATGGCGCGGGCCGCGACATTGATGCGTCCCACTTCCAGGCCACTCATCACCTGCTTAAAACCTTCACCTTCAACCCCACCAAGCAGATTGGAGGCAGGTACAATCGTTGCATGAAATACCAGTTCGGCGGTTTCAACACCCTTGTAACCAAGCTTGTCAAATGTGCGGCTGACACTCAAACCTGACGCGCCTTTTTCGACCAGGAACACGCTCATGCCACGATGGGGAGGCTGAACTCTGGTATTCGTTCGCGCCAGCACCGCGAAAATGCTACCATAGACACCATTCGTGACCCACAGTTTGGAGCCATTGAGAATGTACTCATCATTCTCGCGCTCGGCAGTCATGGTAATGGCCTGCACATCGCTGCCCGCATTGGCCTCGGATATACAGATTCCTCCTCGTTTCTCGCCGCGGGCCATTACCGGCAGGAAACGACGCCGTTGCTCCTCGGTACCGAAGGTCGCGATCATGTAGGCAACGAGGATGTGGGTATTCACAATTCCAGCCAGACTCATCCAACCGCGAGATAGCTCTTCAATGATCTGGACATAGGTAAGAAAATCAAGGCCAAGACCGCCATATGCTTCTGGAATAGTGGCGCTAAAGATGCCCAATTCCTTGAGCTTCTCAATCAACTCGAAAGGATATTCATCCGCCTGCTCCAGGCGATGAGCATTGGGAATCACCTCGCGATTCACGAAGTGCCGCACCTCGGCTATGAGTGCCTGCCTTTCATCATCGAACTGTGTGCCCATAGGATTGATCCTTCCTACTCATACCACTTTTCTACGCAAACGGCGGTCGGCGTGTTGCAAGAGGAACGACTTGAAAGCGCGGGTCGTGGCCGATAGATACTTATCTTTTAAGTGTACGATGCGCCATTGCCTGACTATAGGGAACCCCTCAACGTCGAGAATAGTCAGGCGGTGAGTTTCCAACTCCATATCAATAGCCACGCGCGAAATCAGAGCGATACCGAGGCCTGCCGCCACACCTTGCTTAATAGCGCTATTATTGCCAACCTGCATGCTCACCTGTAAAGGAATATCGGCCTCTTGCAAAGCCCTTTCCAGCGCGGCTCGCGTACCCGAACCAGATTCACGCAGCAAGAAATGTTCGTGTCCCAATTCCTCGATCGGCACTTCCTTTCGCCCGGCCAGCCGGTGCGAGGGAGCGGCAACCAGCACCAGTTCATTGAATGCGAAAGGCTCAATCTCAACGGGAAGGTCGGCAGGCACAGTCCCCATAACGGCGATATCCACACGGTTACTCATGAGCGCCTCAACGAGTGAGGCACGGTTCAGGACCTCCAGGGATATTTCGACTTGCGGGTAAATCTGGCGGAACTTTCCCAGCAAACCCGGTATAACATACGAACCAACCGTTGTATCGGCCCCCACACTTAAACGGCCATAGTAAGGGCTGCGCAGCGCCTCGATAATCTCCAGCGTCTCGTCAATCACGGCAAATATTTTCTGGCTATAGAGATAGAGTTCTTCCCCGGCCTGTGTAAGGTGAGTCTTGCGGCCAATCTGGTCGAATAGTTTGACGCCCAGGGTCTTTTCAAGGTGTCGAATCTGCGCGGAGACGGCGGGCTGGCTGAAATGCAGTTCCTCCGCTGCACGCACGAAACTGCAATATTTCGCGACGACTTGAAAGGTTGCGAGTTGGTGTAGGTTCAGCGTATGCATAGTTTCAATCCCGGCCAGGAAGTCGTGAAAAGATCCGGTTCCCGCCGCTTCTCTGTAGGGAGAGTATAGCGGCCAAACCCGATCATGTCAAGAGCAAATGCACCAGGCAAAAAGCCCCCTATGAAGAACGAGGCAGCCCAGGTATATATAGTATCTTAGCTGAATATGTGACACTCCGCTCCCGTTGGATAAGCGCAGCGAGCCCTCTTTGAGGCTCATGGCCGACCGTTTGTACTCAATCCTGAAGTACCATTTGCGTTTGTGAGGGGGGTTGACAGTCGGATCACCGGCCTGTTTGCGTACTCTCCACGCTTTGAGCGAGGCAAAGAAGGCTTGCACACAGGTATCAGAGGTATGGGCATGCAGCTTCCTGGAAGTGAAGAGGCGCATCAGGTGTTTGGGTTTGAGCCATATCCCCTTGTGTCGCACGGTACGCCAGAAGAAGACCACCGTTTGCGAGTAAAGGCGCCCACATTCTCGCGCCAGGTCATCAAGCTGCTCGGTCTGGCCAATGGTCACCCGTCGTACTTGATACATGAGCGCACTCCTTTCTGAGCGTCGATGTCCATCTCGCATGGTTTGCTGACTGCTAGTGCTTGCTGTTGAAGCGAAGTGGTTTCTTGTCCACAGCGAGGGCAACTGCTTCAAAGCCAGAAACGCTTTGCGCAAGGTGAAGGACATGACGCCCTTCTGTTCCTTTTCATAGTCTTTGTATACCAGATACGTGACCAGGATGCAAGGGCTAAAGCCCTTTACTGTCAATTGTTTCCTCTGCTGATTCCTCAGCAGTCAGTAGGGATGCTTCTCCTTCGTTCCTCAGAGCTAAAGACCCGGCATGACATGTTCTTTGCCCTCCAATCGATGCAGCATTCCTTGCAATTCGTCTTTGCCATGTTGTACGATAATGTCGCGCGATACTCCACAACAAGGACGAGCCATGTCATACCTGTTTAAAGGACGAGGGAAAGAGAAAGACCAGCGTTTTTCTCAGAGGCAAAAGGATTCAAGTGCCACTCAATTCTTGCCCGAAACAAGTTGGGCCGATGAATCTTTGCCATCTGGAATACCGCCGGAGGGGCGTCTAGTTGTGACGATTTCCCGCCAGTTTGGCAGCGGCGGGGCAGAGATCGGGCGCATCGTGGCTCGCGAGAGCGGACTCCAATACGTTGACCATGAGATCATCGACGAGGTGGCAAAACGGCTGGGTATCTCTTCAGAGAGCGCGGCCCGCCTCGATGAGCAAACTGCGGGATACGTCCGGCATATCCTCAATGCAGTCAATTCCAGCAATCCTTTCAATACAAACTACAGCAGGTTGTTCTCGACAACGCGGATTCCGGCACAGGTCAATGAACTGGCTTACCTGCGATTGACACAGCGAGTGATTCTAGAGTTGGCGACCGAGGGTAATGTCGTGATTGTAGGCCGCGGCTCACAGTTTTTATTGCATAGCTCACCCCGCACGCTGCATATCTATATTTTCGCGCCGTTCCCCTATCGCGTTGCCAATATTATGCAGCGCTTACAACTTGACCGAGCTCAGGCTACGCGCTTGATTGAGCGCCGCGATTATGAGCACGCTTCCTATCTCCGTCACTACTATGGTACCGATGGTCACCAGCCCGCGTTATATCACCTCCTCATCAATACGAGTCTTTTCCCTTTCGAACTCGCGGCCAGTTTCGTACAACAGGCGCTTCCGGTAGTGCAGGAGATGCGTTAAATTGTGCCTGATCCCACGTCAGACCAGGTAATTTTATGTACTTGCGCAAAATACCATGGGTTATGTATACTGAATGCAGGGCACTGGCGTCCCCTGACCCCGGCGATCAACAATGGCGTTGATGGCCTCGGGTCGGCAAGAGCAGAGAGCTCCATCTCTTCCCTGGCCACAGCTACATGCTATTTCTTTCCAAAGCTTAACCAGAAATACATTGACAAACCGGGCGAAGCAGAATATACTCTTCCATAGAGCCGATTCCTGTCAATTGTGTTCTATATCTGATTCTTTAGTACATCTCTACTTGACCTTTTCGGGTTTGGTGGTATACTTTTCCCGACGCCGAGGCAGCAGAAACCACACCCGTTCCCGAACCCGTTTGGGACTGAGATGATCTGATTTGGCGTTTGGTAGTAACAGGCGTAAGTGAGAATACAGGGGGATTGTTCCTCGCTTATGCAAGATTGCCGTATTATCCACTGCTTCCTGTTTGGGATCGAAAGAGATCGACTTGAAAAAAGTATGCTCCTGCCTGCCTATTCATGAAAAGGTAGGAGAATCCCCCAAAAACATTCTCAAGAGCTGCTAAATGCTAACTTCTACTGTTTGAAGAGAGGAAGAAGGAATTGCGAAGATTTCGATTGCTCCTTATCCTTGTTGTGATTGTGCCCGCGGTACTCATCACCAAAACGCTTGCTCCACAAACACATGCCCGGGCAGATAATCCCATCCAGCACATCATTTTCATCGTCAAGGAAAACCACTCCTTCGATGATTATTTTGGCCTGTTTCCCGGCGCAAATGGGACAACCGTCGGATATGCTAAGATCAATGGGGTCACAACACAGATTCCATTGAACCCCGGCCTCGATAAATCTCCCAACTATATCCACGAGTGGAATCCCGCGCATATCGCCTATGACAACGGTCTGATGGATGCGTTCAACATTGCGGCACATAACAAATGCAGTGCGCCACCCTATCTGTGCTACCAGGAAATGACGCAGGCGCAGATCCCGAACTACTGGTCCTATGCCCAGAACTTCGTTTTGAACGATAACACGTTCGCTCCGCTCATGGGTCCATCATTTCCCAATCACCAGTATACCGTCGCCGCCGGCTCTGGACCGGACCTCGACCATAGTGTGATTGACAACCCACATACACCGCCCTGGGGCTGCCTGGACCCTCCATCGGTGAGAGTCAAATTGTACGATGGAGAGCTTGTCTATCCCTGTTTTGACTACTCGAACCTGGCCGATGAGATGACCGCCGCGGGCATCTCCTGGAAGTATTATTCATCGTCGCAAACCATCTTCAACGCCCTGGAGGCCAACCAGAACGATTACCAGTTGCCCAATGCCAATGCTCGGCCCCAGGATTTCCTGAACGACTTGAAGAATAATACGCTGCCCAACTTTAGCTGGCTGGTCGCACCCGACGCTTTCGACGAGCATCCACCCAACTCGACATGCGTTGGCGAGAACTGGACGGTGCAGATGATGAACGCCCTCATGCAGTCTTCTGCCTGGAGCAGCACGGTCGTGTTCCTGACATGGGATGAGTATGGCGGGTTCTATGATCATGTGGCCCCGCCGCAAATGGATCAACTTGGTCTTGGCTTCCGCGTGCCATTTCTCATTATCAGCCCGTTTGCCTACGCCAATAATGATCCGAGTAATCCTCACATCGGCCATGATCTCTTCGACTTCTCGAGCGTCCTCAAGTTTGCCGAGGAGGTGTTCAATCTTCCGTCGCTGGGCCGGGACGACGTGAACGCGGGCGATCCCATGACGGAAATCGATACCTCGATGGTTCACAACCAGCCATTGATACTCCAGCAGCGCAAATGCGGAAAATTCGATCCGGTCCCGATTACCGACGATTAGCGAGCATCATAGGAATTCTGGCAAGGAGGTTTTCTGTAGGGACAGGGCCTGGTGCCTGTCCCTACAGAAAATCTTCCCCTGGAACGATGAAGCATATCTCTGCCGCGATAATGTCATAGCACCTTAGCTATTGGCGTAGCCGGTCAATTCTACATAGCCCTCGCCACTGACGGGTACGCCTGCGCTCTGTCCCTGAATACTCACGGCCCCTTCCCAATAACTATTGCCGGTTGATTGGTAGACGACAAGCTCCTGATCTTTCAATTCTGGAGTTAAAGTGAGCGTGGCTTGCAATTGTGGATCATCGATTTGCAGGCGCCAACCAGAGGGATAATTCGCGCCTGTTACGGGACTTTTCCAGTGATTCAGCACACTGATCTTCAAGGCACTGGCCGGCAAAAGGTGATCTCTGGCGCTGGCATCGATAAAACTGGCATAGGTCGAAAGAATGTTGCCCTGCGCGTCACGGATAACGTACAACTTCATTTCCGTACCATTTTTGAGCTGGATGCTGTACCAATCCCAGCCACCACCACCTGACGGAAGGAAGTTGCCCCATTGATGATCCATCCACGCCAGACCCGTCACCTGCAAAGGCTGCCCGTGATCGATAAGCGTGCCGGAGACCGCCATGCGCGTGCGTGAATAGTAGTAAGAAAATCCACCCAATCCATAGGTAATCAGGCCATTGCCATTGTGCAGGACAGGCGGTTTGAGACCGCGCAGGTTGAACTGGATCGTGTAATTGTTTATAGAGGCGCTGAGATGGTCTAAACCGTTCAGACCGGTAATCGTCCAGTTGCCGACATGCTCCGAGATGCCGCCGGTAGATGTGCCATTTGGAATGACGGCATTCGGCTCGGCCTGACTGCGTTGATCGTAGTGAAACTCTCCACGCGTGATGTCGCTGATCGCAAAGTGCGCTGCGTATACGGGCGGCAGGTCGCTGCGCAATGCCTGGAAGATGACCAGTTCAAAGCCATAATGGTGTGCTGTACCAGCGGAAGTCACAGCATTGACATGGCCGGTATAGTACCACCACTCCGTGAGGTCGCGGTGTGCCGCCTCATCCTGTGGAAAGCGGATAGGCGGTAGCGGTGCGGCTGTTGGTGTGGAATTTACAACCGGCAATTGCGCGGACGTTGAAGGAATGCCAGGAAAGCTACACGCTGAGAGCAACAACACCAGCAGCGCACCTGTACTCATGATAGGAACGATATATTTTGTATGGGCCAGTTTACGCCAGAAATGCTGTATCATCGCCTGCCGCCTCCTATTCCGGTATCGCTCAATGTTTCGCTCGTGTTTTGGTGCGGCTCCTGACCTTCGTTCAACCGGCCATAACTCTCGGCAAGCGCAGGAGGATGGCGCTGCACTCCTACAAGTGGAAGCCACCAGTTCAGATTGCCGAGCAGCCGCATGGTGGCAGGAACGAGCAATCCTCGCACCAACGTTGCATCGAGCGCGACCGCGAGCGCCATGCCCAGGCCGAGCGCCTTGACCAGAATCATATCGGCAGAGGCGAAACAGGCGCTGACCACAATCACGATGACGGCGGCGCTCGTGATAATGCCACCGCTGCGCTGCAAACCAAGTGCCACGGCACGCGTATTATCGCCGGTCTGCCAGAATGCCTCCTGGATGCGCGAGAGCAGGAAGACCTCGTAGTCCATCGAAAGCCCGAAAAGCGAGCAGAACAGGAGAATGGGGCTTGAGGCCTCGACAAACCCAAGCGGTGTGAAGCCTAACACCTGGTGCAAGAAGCCATCCTGAAAGATGAGTACCAGCGCCCCATAGCTCGCCAGAATAGACAGCGTGTTCATCAGAATGGCCTTCAATGGCAACACCACTGAACGGAAGAAGAGCAACAACACGATATAGGTGACAATCGCGACGATCAGCACAGCTTTAGGGAAGTCGGTATAGAGTGAGGTAACATAGTCGATATTACCGGCAGTTCCTCCATCCACCAGCACAGTGATTCCTCCGCCGGGGTTCGTGTTACGAATCGTCTGTACCAGCTCTTCCGACCGTTGATCGAGCATATCATACTTGCTGATGACCTGGATCATGGTCGTATTGCCCGCGACCGATGACTTGAGCAGGGCTGACAGGTAGGGATCAGTTATCAACTGTGGATGGGTATAAACCAGTTCATATTGATCGAGCGTGTAGCGCGGGTCGGCGCTGACGATGCTATCCACACGCGCAACGCGCGGATCGGCCTCAATTCGCAGCACATACAGGTAAAGTTTGCGGATGTTATCGGGGGTTAATACGTCGCCTCTGGTTTGCACGGCCAGTAAGATAGGCGTTGTTTCGTTGGCATTGAAGCGCGTGGCCAGCAGGTCATATGCCGCTCGCGACGGGACGCTGGCCGGCAAGATTGACGCGTCGGGCGCGGAGAAACGCACCCCCAGGAATGGCGTTCCGAGCGCGATCAAAAAGAGCAGCACCGGCACCAGGATACGCACGGGATAGCGCATCACAAGGCTGGAGAGCCGGTACCAGAAACCAGAATGTGGTTCTATCTTGCTGTTTTGTGTTGCTATATCATGCGGCGCAATAGAACGAACACCGGTGCGTTTCCGCGGCCAGGGAATGCGCACGGGAAAAGCATTGATTCTTGTGCCGGTGATGGCAAGTACGGCGGGCAGCAGTGTGATGGCCGCGAGCACAGCCATCAATACGACGAGGACGCCGCCTATACCGACCGAACGCAGCATGTTGATGCGGAAGAATATGAGGCCAGCCAGGCCGATTGAGACGGTAAAGCCAGAAAAGGTAACGGCTCGCCCGGCAGTGGCAACAGTAATCGCCACCGCCTCCTCAACACTGCGTCCATGCGAGAGTTCTTCCCGGAAGCGACTGACCATGAACAGCGAGTAGTCTACGCCCAGTCCAAGACCGAAAAGGGTTGTAATATTCAGTACGAAGATGGAGAGAGGCGTTATGTGCCCCAGACCAAAGATGAGCGCAAGTGAGACGACGACCGCTCCCCCACCGACAAGCGCCGGAAGTATAGCGGCAACCACCGAACGGAAGACGAGCAGTAAGGCTATGATGGCAAAAGGAAACGCTAATAGTTCCGCGCGCCGCAAGTCGTTTTCGCTGACGGTCTGGATATCTTCATAAAAGACCGGGCCACCACCGACAGTTGTGTGCAGGTCGGGAACGGATTGCAGGCGATGCTCTAACTGGGGCAAGAGCTTCGGAGCGCTATCCGGATCGGATTTGAGCATTACATTGGCATAGGCCGCGTGTTGATCTAGCGAAACCTGGCGCGGATTGTCGGTATAGTTGATGACGCCCGAGACCTCCGACCAGTTGCGTAGCCCGGCCAGCGCCTCCTGTGATTCTTGCAGAAATTGCGGGCTATAGGCAGTATAACGCTGGCTGGTAAAGATGACCTGGACAATATTGAGATTGAGATGCAGCTTTGCGGTCAGGAGATCAACAGCGCGTTCCGATTGAACATCAGGACTGGTAAAACCGCCGGATTGCAGCACCGAACTGGCTTGCGGCGCGAATGGTAATCCAGCCACGATAGCGACCATCCAGAAGCCCACGATCAACCAGCGATAGCGGGTAGCAAACTTGCCCAGATGGTAGAACATAACCGGCCTTTCTATAGAAGCCTGGCAGAGATGCTTCGCTGCGCTCAGAATGGCAGGATGCATGGCCACCATGCATCCTGCCATTCTGAGCGCAGCGAAGCATCTCTGCCGCTAGCAAAACAAAGGAATATGCATATACAAGACGCATGCTCTTTTGCTGAGGGGTAAACTCGTTGCTCAAGGCGAGTAAAAAAGTTGGAGCAACGTTTTCCCGTTGCTCCCTATAGTCTAGCAGATTCCTTGCTCTTTTCAAGCCCTCTGCTTCCACTAATTCCTATATGCTTGTAAGCCGCTACAACAGGGTTTATCCCAGTTTCGCGACTCGCTCTTTCATATCTATGCCTCCGGTGACAACATACATCCCATCCGGCGAGAGATCCATCGTCTCCACATCACCGGAAGGATCGGTATAGGTAGAGATCTTGCTACCGGTACCGGCATCAAAGAGCTGCACCGTTCCATCAAAGCCTGCCGCGACAATACGCTTGCCATCGGACAACCATTTCACTGCCGAGATTCCTTCTGCAAAACCCTTATACACTACCCCCAATTTGCCCGTCGTGGCATCAAAGACCTGGATCAGTCCTGTATTAGTACCGTAGACGATCTGCTTCCCATCAGGTGACCAGGCGATGGCATTCGGATTCACCTGGGTCTGGTCGCTAGATTGACCTACAGTAAAAAGAAGGCTGGCTGAGGTGGCATTCCACACCGTTACAGTACCATCAGTATGGCCCGCGGCGATCTGCTTGCTATCTGGAGACCAGGCCAAAGCGTTTACCCCAGCTTTAGGATTTATAGTCTGGGAGGTCTTTCCGGTTGTCGCATCCCAGATCTGAATGGTATCCGCGCCAGAGGCAATCAACTTGCCATCAGGCGACCAGGCAACGGCGCCAACAGAGGAATCCGGGCTGTGAAAGGTAAGAACGTTGCTTCCAGTAGTGGCATCCCAGACCTGTACCGTGCCATCAGAACTTCCCGAAGCAATTCTTTTGCTATCAGGCGACCACGCGATAGCGTTCACTTCGTCGGAATGACCCGTAAAGGTATAGAGAGCCTTACCGGTGACAGCATCCCATACGCGCACGGTCTTGTCTTTGCTGGAGGATGCAATCAATTTCCCATTCGGCGACCAGGCCACATCAGTTATATCATCGCTATGACCGGACACAGTATAAGGCGTGATATTCGCCAGAGTGGGACTTGGGGTTGCTGCTGGTGTCGTCACAGATGTCGGACTGCCGCCAGTTGTGCTGCAGGCAGCTAAAAACAAAAACAGAAAGCCGGTAATAAGGGTAAGAAAAAAAGGGCGGTGTAAAGATTTCCACATACTTGCTTGTACCTCCTCAAGCGCTGATTTTGTACCACTCGACTGATATGCGCCATTGTTGTATCATGAGACTATCCCGTCTATTGCTCAGTACGTCCCAATTGATACTGGTTAATATTCGTCCAGTAAACGTCGAGAGTGGGATTTTTTAGAAGAGGTGTTTATGGCAAAACAGACGCATGCTAAAAATACGCAGGTCAAAACTTCGGACAATAGCGAGGCGATAAAGGTTATTACGGTGAACCGCCAGGCCTACCACGATTACTTTGTCGAACGTACCATCGAGGCAGGCATTTCACTGGTCGGCACCGAAATCAAATCTATTCGCGATGGCAAGGTCAACCTGCGCGGCTCCTATGCTCTCATACGCAATGGTGAAGTATGGTTGGAGAACGCCCATATCGCCATCTATGAGCATGGCAATCGCTACAATCACGAACCGCTGCGCAACCGCAAGCTCTTGCTGCACCACCGTGAAATCGCGCAGCTCCAGGCAAAGGTCGCGACGAAAGGCCTGACGCTCATTCCGCTCAAGCTGTACCTCAAAGGTGGCAGGGCCAAGGTCGAACTGGGCCTGTGTCGTGGCAAAAAGCTCTATGATAAACGCGAGGCCATCGCCGAACGCGAGGTGAAGCGCGAGATCGAGCGCGTTATTCGTAAAGGATAGGTATGCCAGATTCATACGAAGAACGGGGAAACCTTTCCCCAGATTTTTTGCAAGAGATTCCTAAAAATTTTGGTATCCTGCACCTGCTAGGGATGAAGATTGTGAAGGCCGGTGCAGGAATAGGACAGGTAAGCATTCACGTGGATAGCCGTTTGATGCACCCACAGCAGATTGTGCATGGCGGCGTCATTTTTACGATTGCCGACGCGGCCATGTCTATGGCGCTGATGCCAGTCATTCCCCAGGGTTCGCTTTTCGGCACTATCGAGGCGAAAATAAATTTTATGCAGCCGGTACGGGCCGGCGACCTGCTGGCCGAAGGCAAAATTATTCACAAGGGACGCACCACGGCAGTAATCGAAGCCACGGTCTATAACATTAACGAGGGTGAACAGCAGGCCGTCGCGAAGGTGCTGGGAACATTTTATATCCGGCAGCCTAAAGATACGAGTACGCAATGAGGAAATTATGACTCTCAAGGGCCTTTTGAGATACGAGATCCATTTTGCAACAGGATGGAGTTTATTCAGGCCCTCTGAGTCCTCAAGCAGAAGATATTCATGTTTATCCCATCAAGGTAATCTCTGGTTTTGCCTCAACAACCTCTTCACCGGCAGTATCGTCTGGTCCACTTTTATAAGAATACTGTTCCGCGCCGCCGCCCGGCAATAAAAACATACAGGCCAGGCCGATAAGCGCTAAGACGAATATCAAAGTGTATACCCAGAACAGGCTCTGGGAAAGCGCGACTTGCAGTTGATACAAAAAGTCGTGCGGCAGAGAGGCCCGCACATTCGGCGTGAGCAGGACGTTTGCCGGAGCCACACTTTTAGGCAGACGCGCTACGGTACCGGCGAAACGCGCAAAAATGGGAGCGAAGCGCGTGGCCATCTGGGCATTGAGGATCGTTCCCATGATGGCTACGCCGACGGTGCCACCAATCGTGCGAAAGAACTGGGTTGACGCGGTTGCCACGCCACGCAGGTTCCAGGGTACGGCATTTTGCACCGAAAGGACAAAGGCTGTACTCAGCATTCCCAGTCCCGTACCCGTTATAGCCATGGCGCATATGATAAGGGGCAGGCTCGTATCGACATTAAAGAGCGCGACGATACCTACACCCACTGCCTCAAGAATGGCCCCTACCACCGTGGTAAAACGATAGCCATAGCGAATGACGATCCTGCTGCTGAGCGTTGCCGCAATAGGCCATGCCAGCAGCAGCGGGCCAAGCGTAATACCGGCACTGGTCGCGGTTCCACCTTTTACACCCTGCACAAAGAGCGGAACATACGAGGTGAGACCGAACATCACTACTCCCAGGATCACCCCACCGATGCTCGCAATCGCGATGATGCGGTTATTAAACAACGTCAGCGGAAGAATCGGCTCTGCGGCTCGACGTTCTTGAATCAAGAAAAGGACGAGTAGAATAGCGGCAATAGCAAAAAGTCCGATGCTCGGCAGCGAATCCCAGGCCCAGCTTGTCCCACCCTGTAGCGTGGCGAAGAGCAGCGCCACAATGCCACCGGTGAGGGTTACTGTTCCCAGGTAATCGAGCGAGTGCTTCTTACGTTCTACATGTTCCTGCAACGAAATAATCAGCAGGAAAGCCGAAAGCAGACCAAAAGGAATGTTGATGTAAAAGACCCAGCGCCAGGAGAAATGATCGACAATCACTCCGCCAATGGCAGGGCCGACGATACTTGAAAGTCCCCAGACACCGCTGAAAAGCCCTTGCACTCTGGCTCGCTCTTTTAACTCAAAAATATCACCGATGATAGTGAGGACGATAGGTAAAACGGCGCCCGCTCCTAATCCTTGAATGGCACGGAATATAATCAGTTGCTCCATGGATTGAGCAGCGCCCGATGCCGCCGAACCTAGCAGGAATAGAGCAGTACCGAAGAGGAAGAGTGGTTTGCGCCCATAGAGGTCCGCGAGCTTGCCATAGATAGGGACGGTGGTAGTAGAAGTGAGAAGGTAAGCTGAAAAAACCCAGGAATAGAGGGTGATGCCACCCAGCTTTCCGACGATGCTCGGCAGCGCTGTACCAACGATAGTCGTATCAAGCGCTGCCAGCGACATACCCAGCATAAGTCCAATAGTGACAATAATCCTTGCGTTCCTGGTCATATCCGCGATTCCTTCTATTTATGTCACATGAATGCTCTTTGAAAGCAAAAAGCGAGCTCCCGCAGTCTCGCCTTGAGATGTACGATGCTCTACCGGCCGGCTGATCAGATGCCATGGCATTGAGGACGAGTAAAAAGAACTGTCTATTCGGGTTAACACAATCCCAAGAACGAATTATTCCGCAGGCCCGAAATTCGCAACTGAATGCTGGGTACTATGAGCAATCCTGCGCTCCTGCCGGAATAAGAACAGCAGAGAAATGAGCGCGATGAATGCTAGCAGGGCTGTGAGATAGATTAAGCCGTTGAATCCCCACACCTGGGCGAATACGCCTCCCAATCCATTGCCCACCAGCTGTCCCAGTCCTAGAAAAACAGAATACAAGCCCATCAGCAGACCACGATCCTTGGCCGCCTCCTCAGATACATCGGCAAGATACGCGAGGGCCGCCGGAGCGAAGGCAGTTTCCGCGAAGATTCCCAGCATCAACACCACAATCCAGAATACCAGCACCGGAATTTGCTCCACACCGCCGCTGTTGATGCCAAAAAGAGCAATACAGCCCAGGTAGACTCCGGCCACGGAAAAGAGCATCAGCACAAGGCGAGGTATACGATTGAGGAAAAATGCCCAGAAGAGCAGGCAAAGCCCGAAGAAGAGGACATAGGCGCCGAGAATGAGGCTCAAACGCCCGCCGCCGCCATGACCACTCACAATGCCCATTAAATACTGGTGCGGCAAATGCCTGCGAGCAGAGAGGATGAAGGTCAATTGAGAACTCAGCCAGACACCCAGTAGAGCCGCGATGCTTATCCATGCCGGAATAAAGATGAAGAGGCGCGGAGTGCGGATAATGCGCCAGTAGCGCATGGCAAGGGCATTTATCCTACCACGATCCATGATTTGCCGGACTTTCGGCACCACCATCATACAAAGAGCTACCAGCAAATAACCGAGGGCAAGCACGCCGAAGGAGAAGCGACCAAAACGATCCCAGGCAAATCCTCCCGCGGCCACACCTGCTGCCAACCCGCCGCTAGTCGCAAGTTCGTAAAAGCTCATGAAGCGCATGCGACGGGCCGGATTCTGAGCCGTGTAGTCGGCGAGATAGCCAAGGACGGCAGGCACCTGCATGGCCGAGGATATTCCTGCCAGGACTTGCAGGCTTACCAGGTACAGTAGAGCATTCTCAGAAGGAGTAAAAAAGAGTAGCGCTACCTGTATCAGGCCCAATACTGGCCCGATAGTAAGGAATATACGGCGCCCCCAGCGGTCGCTGAATGCGCCCATGACGGGGGCCAGGGTCAGCTCAGTAACAAAAAAAGCCACCGAGAGCATGCCAACATTGATATTGGTAATCACACGACCATGACGCAGCGAAAGCTCCGCCAGGAAACGCCCCAGGATGATATTTCCCGCACCACCATTGAGGCGTAAGATAAACGTGCCGACGAGCAGTGGTATGACCGAACGTCGAAGCATGTTATTCTTTTTCGTTGTTGGATGGTTCGACGGCGATACGAGCAACATGTTCTTTCCGCTGGCTGCGTAGCGTCAATAGGGCAATGACACTGCCCGCAAGTATCAAGACAACGGCTATTAGCAACAATGCGAGTAGAAGTGGCCGCATTCCTTCGTTTCCTGCTGAACTCAGAGCCAGTGCCCCCACGACAAACATTGTCATTTCTCTCTCTCTTTAGCACACGTTCTTCAAGCTATCCGGTGTCCAATTGCCTGATGGCCACTATCTGTCACAGTAAAATAGCAGCTACATAGTGAGGATTAACTGCCCGGCGAGACCAGGGGATGGCAACCCCCTGGCCTTGCTTAAAAACGACGATTACCGTGTACACACGTATTGCCCGCCCACTACTTCTACGTATCATGACGGCACAAACAGATTGAAAGTAACCGCCTTAAGACACGGTAATTATACTGATAGCGAGTGCGTGGCTAATTCGACACCTGCGCGCAGTTCCTTCTCATAGTTGTACGACTCGTGGGCCTTATGCATACCGGCGCGCTCATAAAGGCGGGTGGCACCGGATAGATTTTGCGAATCGACGCCCAGGCGGGCCTTACGCGAACCACGCCGGTAGAACTCACCGAACGAATGGCGCAGCAAAGCCATACCCAGACCCTTGCGCCTCCAGGGACGACGCACGGCTAAATCACCAACCCATGGCGTTCCCAGCGAATACTCACAGAGCGAAATGCCGGCGATCTCATCTCCCTCATATGCAATGAACCACAGCGACGGATCAAAGTCCGCGCGATCCAACGTCCAATGTTTCCAGGACTCAAAATCTCCCGGTACATATCCCCAGTGGTCCTGGAAAGCCTCGTCGAAAGCCGCGAACACTGCACGTTCCTGGCCCGGCTGGAATGTGCGCACTCCAATATGGTCCGGCCATTCCGGCGCAGGTGGCCTCTGATTGAACTCAATTTCCATCGACCAATGAATGCGGATGCGCTTGAAACCCTCTTCTTCAAGCACTCGAGCCAGGTCTACATTGTGGCTATTGACCCAGGAATTGAGCGCTACGCGAGCGCCTTCAGGAGCTTGAGGAATGAAGTGCTGAGCTCGCTCTTCGGCCAGTCGCAGCAGGTGAGCCTCGATGCCCAGCCCTCTATAAGCGGGATGGACACGGGGCGTCGTGTACATATGGATAATATCCTTATGCCCCAGGCTCGCGCGCGCCACAATTTGTCCGTTGGGTGCGACAACTACCCAGGCATCTTTTGCAAGATCAAAGCCCGGCATCCGCCAGCCGTTGCGTATATCCTCTTCGGAATCGGCCGGCTCGCCTACCTCAACGAGGTTACAGGCGTTTACTAGCTCCGTGACGGCTTTCACGTCATCCATCGTTGGCGGACGTATAAGGAAATCTCTCGGAAATAGGTATGCCATAATTTTGCCTCTATTCTTTACAGACTCACACCCCCTGATGGATTTTGCCAACCGAATGGGGCAATCAGTTCGTGTCATTCTTCGCTGCGCTCAGAATCTCAGCGTCCCAAGGCACAGATTCTTCGCTGCGCTCAGAATGACACGACCGGATTCCCCACTTCGATTGGAAAAATTCATAAGGATCGAGATGCGTATCTAGCTGGCGCACGAAATTGTATCCCATTCCCCATCCAGGAGCATGGAATCTTCTCCTACGCGTAGTTCCTTCTCATAAGTGTTGTATTGGTGGACGACGAAGATCGCATCGCGTTCGTAGCACTGGCTTGCGCCATAGAGTCGCAGCGAATCAACATCGAGTTCAATCTGCAACTTGCCCTGCGGCTTAGACGCGCTCAGGGCCTCCTCGACTTCGAGGGCTATCCGCCAGAACTGCCGGACGGATGTGTAGCCTTCGCGTTCGAACAGGCGCCTGGCCTGTTGATTGTTGCTTGCGACCGTTCCTCTCAATGTGACGCGAGTTCCGCGACGCGCATACAGGACATGCAGGCGCGCCCGTTCCTCTACCAGCCGCAGCAACAGCGTGCCAATACCACGGTTGCGATACTCAGGGTGAACGCATAGGAACATGGAGATTTGCTCGTGGTCGCGATGCCACACACACGCAAATCCAACTAACTGTCCCTTCGTTGTGACTATGACCCAGGCATCGGTGGCGAGGTTGAACCCGCACTGCTGCCAGTTGGAGAGTAAATCCTCCATCGTGTTATCCGCCGCACCGAACTCGGCTGTGTCACATGCCAGCACCAGTTCCCTGATAGCTTCCAGGTCTTCGGTCTTTGGAGCACGCGCCAATAGATTTTTTAGTAGTACAGCCATAGTCATTTTCTCCGATCTTGTAGACCCCTTTGGGTTTCCCGCTCCCAGGGCATCGTCGCGGATACCCTGGGAGCCTTCGCTTACACTGCGATCGTCTGCGTGCTCAGTTCTTTACCGGCACGCAACTCCTTTTGATAGGAGATGTATTGCCGCGCAGCATGCATACCGGCCCGTTCATAGAGCCGCACTGCGCCAGTCAAATTCTGTGAATCGACACCTAAGCCAACCTTGCGCCTGCCGCGTTTGTAGAACTCCCCGAATGCATGAAGCAACAGGGCTAATCCTACCCCCTTGCGCCTCCAGGGACGCAGGACGGCTAGCTGGCCAACCCAGCCTAAATCCATATCCACTTCATCGTTACAAAGCGCACCGCCGGCAATCTGTTCGCCTTCGAATGCCAGAAACCACAGCGTCGGATCAAAGGTTTCCCTGCTAATCATCCAGTGCTGCCAGTCCTCGAAATTTCCCGGCAGGTGGCCCCAGTGATCCTGGAAAGCCGTATCGATCATTTCGAAGACCTGGCGATCCATACCCGGCTGGAATGTGCGCACCGTAATGCCCTCAGGCCATACCGGCTCCGGCGGGGGAGTCTCCATATCGATTTCCATGCGCCAGTTGTGGCGTACAGCCTGGAAGCCTGCTCGTTCAAAGAGTTGCTGTGCGGTCTCATTTTTGGAGCTGGCCCAGCTATTCAAGGTGACACGCGCTTCAGGATCGGCTTCGGCCATTTGCTGGCGTCCCCAGGCCTCAGCCAATTGAAGTAAATGTTCGCCAATACCCTGGTCTTCATATCCGGGTCGCACGCGAACAAAGGTGAAGATTTTCGCGTGCAGCCGTTGCTCCATGTCCGCGTATCCAACCAGTTGACCGTTCGGCGCCAGGACCATCATGGCATCCGTATCCAGGTGGAACGATGGGGCCTGCCACACGGTTCGTAGCTCATCAAGCGTAATGTCCGGCACACCGTATTCCGCGATATCACATGTATTTAAGAGTTCGCTTACTGTTTCTACATCGTCCATTGTTGGGCGGCGCACTTGATAAGCCTCTGAAAGTATATTCGCCATTGAGTTTCTCTCCTTTCTGCCGGCTTCGCCCTGGGAATGTGGGGGCCGATTGATCGACCTCAGCGCCGATTCATCGGCCCCGGCCGGGGCTAAAACCCGGCATTATCCATTTCTCTTCAATTTACCGGTGCGTTTCGCGTAGCGCTCGGCGAGCCTGAAGACGAAAATTCCGAGCGGTACGCTGATGATGCCGGTGATGATCAGCGGCCAGGTATAACTCCATATCTCTGCCGACCAGATCGTCTGGTTATTCAGCAAAGCCGCGCGCAATCCCTCAAGCACATACGTTGCGGGCGAGATGCGTGCGAACGGTTGCATCCATCCTGGCAGGACGCTGATCGGATAGTAGACACCCGATACGAGCAGCAAGATGGCGCGCACAATATAGGACATCTGCGAGCCTCGCTCGGTGTAGAGCAGCGGCAGGATCGACGCGCCGATGCCGAAACCGATGAACGAGATGCTGCCAACCAGCAACATGAAGATGGCCGTCAGGTAGTTGGCATGGCTCAAATCGAGATGGAAGAACGCTCCCACTACGAGCAGCTGGATGAAGGTAAAAAGCATACCATGCGCCACCGCGTACCAGCAGCTCCCTATCAGGTGCGTGAACCGCGAGATGGGAGCCATGAAGGTATGTTCAATCGTCCCTTCCCAGCGCTCGATTGTGATCATATCGGTGACGCCCTCGAAGGTGACGCTCAGGTACGACCACACCGAGGTGCCAATCAACAGGTAGAGAATCAGGTAACTCGTATTGATCGGTGTGCCGGTGATGATCGATGCGCTGGCGCCGATGTAGGTTACCGACATGGCGTTGACTATGTTGTAAACCAGCCAGACGATCTCCCACGCCCAGTAGCGCTTGGTCAGGTTCCAGTTGCGCTCAAAGAAGGCATAAGTTGCGCGTCCCTGGTGCATGAGCATTGACATTGGTTATTCTCCTTAATAAGGGCGCGAGAGCATTAAAAGGCGTTTCGCGAGCTGCGCTTCTGGCCCCCAGGCTATTCCTCTTCATCTTCTCGTCGCGCTTCGTAAGCCTCAAAGGCTTTTTCCCAGCTTCCGTAGCGCGCGATATCGGCGTCGGTGATGAGGTGAGACGCGGTATAGTGCATGAATACTTCATTCATGGTGACAGGTGTTGTACGTTCCGTGCGTTCCGCGACCGCGCGTTTGAGTTCTCCCACCTCGCCCATCGCCACGATGCGTCCCTTGTCGATAATCGCGACCCGGTCGCATAGGGCTTCAGCCTCGTCCATATCATGTGTGGTGATCAGAATGGTAGCATCATGATCCTCGCGCAGGCGCTCGACAAAGTTCTGCACGTCAATCTTCGAACGTGGGTCGAGTCCCGTCGTCGGCTCATCCAGTAGCAGCACGATGGGTGCGGTCAGAAATGCACGAGCGATGGCAACTTTCTGCTGCATGCCACGGGACATATTCTCCAGTGGCTGTCCAACACGGTCTTCAGGGATGCCCAGACGGCTCAAGATGCTACGGATTTTGGTGCGTGCCTCCTGACCTGGCATGTTGTAGAGACGTGCCGCATAGATCAGGTTCTCCATCGGCGAGAGCTTCTTGAAGAACGAGGCCTCAACGCTCACACGATTGATGAGTCGTTGCACCATGCGTTCATCCTTTTCAACATCGTAACCAAAGATGCTGACATGCCCTGTATCAGGAATCAACAGCGTTGAGAGGATGCGGATGAGCGTCGATTTACCGGAACCATTCGCGCCCAGGATACCCATGATCTCGCGGCGCTTTACCACCATATTCACATTATCGACGGCGACGACCTCCGTTTTTCCCTCTTTCTGCTTCTTACCAGGCCAGCGCAACAGCGGGCGTGACTTTTTGAACACTTTAGAGACGCCGTCTATCACCACAGCATCCTTCGTTTGATCGATAACAATATTCCCTAAGAGCGGTGTTTCATTGAGATCTGTAATTGCCACGAGCATTCTCCTTCCATTGTTCTATTCTTTCCTGAGCGACGAAAAAAAGCATTAAAAAACCGTGGGACTGAATTTCATTTTCGTCAGTACCCACGGTTGAGGTTTCTCTTTACTTTTCACCTTTTCAATCATCTGAAATAGGTGGTGAACCCCTCGAAATGGGCATACTGACCCTCTGGGCGATACCGAAAACTGGTCCAGACTGCTTACCGATGCCGGTGATGCACTCCCTCATCATGCAGAAGGGCATAGCATAGCCGTAAATGGCAGAATCATTGCGCATTCTGGTGATGCTAAGCCACTTTGTGTAAGTAGCTGAGTTAGCCATGCTAGCCTTCTCCTTTCGAAAAGATTTGTGCAAGTAATGCTTCAGGTGTTGAAGCTTATGTTCTAGACAAGATTAGAGATTGCGCCTGCAATCTCCATTAGTTCGAGTATAAGGGATAAACCGGCGTTTTGTCAAGGGCAATTCGCGATTTAACAGGCATTTAACTTTCCCATCTCGAAATCACTCAAAATCGACGCCGGATAACCCCTATCCTTTCTGGTATGTAAACGCTGGCACTGAGAATTTTTAGTGGAGCATTTGCTACCCGCCTCACTCGAGCATCAAATATCCTCATCCAGGATATCGTGAGCTCGTCTCCTACGCCTGCGTTGGCTTATAACTCTTCCAATACGCTCCGGGAGCCATCGCAAGAAGTGGGGATGGCGCAGGACGTACATGAACAGGCGCGGCTGCAGGCGTTTCCAGAGGGTCGGTAATTCTTGTATTTCCCCGGTGCTGCGCGGGTGTTCTTGACTTGCGGGATCGGCCCAGCGGTCGCGGACATAGATATCCCCCAGGCGTTCAAGCGTGACGGCCTGGTCAGGTGCGACTTCGGCAAGCGCATGGACATACTCGTAGGGTGTTTTAGAGCGTGGTAGGGATATGCCCGCCCAGTTAGCGAGCAGGCAGAGACGGCCATACACCTGCGACGAGAGGGCGAGACCTCGGAAGAGCCGGCGCCACCAGAAGCTGAAGTAGAGCAGGCCAAGCAGGATGAGTATGACAATGGCAAAGAGGGCCAGGCCAATATCCTGGCGGATCTGAGCTTGCTGCTGAGCGGGGGTTGCAGGAATGCCTGTGCTGGTATTGCCTGTTTCATTCGGTAAGCCAACTCGACCACGGCCATTGGACTTACCACTACCGGCGGGCCCTCCTGGCGTCACGGTAATATTCCCATTCGAACTGGTGAGAGGACGAGTGAACTGCGAGAAGCTGGGCGAAGGCTCGAAGTTGATCCATCCGTAGCCCGCGAAGTAAATCTGCGTCCAGAGATGGGCGTCGGTGCCGCGCACGACCATCTCTTTGGTTTTGGGGTCGAGGGTACCATGGGTGTAGCCGGCGACGACACGCGCCGGCATGCCGAGTTCGCGCGCCATGACTGCCATCGCGGTGGCGAAGTAGTTACAATAGGCGCGATGCCCACTCTGGAAGAGCAGCCAGGATGTGCCTTCCGCACCCGGGGGCAGGCTGACATTGACATCATAGGTAAAGCTGCGCAGGTACGATTCGAGCGCGACGGCTTTGTCATACATATTTGTGGCACCGGCAGTCTGTTGTTTCGCTACCTGGTAAATGCGAGGATCGAGACCGGATGGCAACTGCAGGTAGGTACGCACGATACTCGTGTCGTAATAATTGACGGAACGTTGACCATCGAAGTTGGGTGGGTAGGTGGGAGCGTTCGCAGGCAGCGGTACCGATTCGAGCGTTTTGATATCGGCGGCGGACACATACGAGGTAACGCTATAGGAATCTCCCGCGGCAAGTTTGCCATTTGTGCGCAGCCATGAAACAACCGCATCATTGGCGCTACTGCTGACGACCTGGGCATTCTGGTTGGTGGAAACGATCTGGGGAGCGCCGAGAATGTAGGCTTTTTGTTCGCCTGGTGGATTGACTATCTTGATATTCTGATGCACTGCGCGCAGGTCGGTGTACTGGGCTTGATCATAATCGAAATCATTGGCTCTGTAGGCAGTACCATAGGTAGGGCTAATGAGCCAGCCACGACCGGTATAGGTATCATAGGTAAGTGATTCGAGATACTGCGTATCATCATCGGTTTTCATGGTCAGGACGACAACGTTGGTCAGATTGGGATTGCCACCTAATGTCAGTGTATCCGTAAAATTCCCATGATTGGCCGGGTTATAACCACCGCTTACAGAAACAAGCCGGTTCCACGTATTCTGAATCTCAACCCAGGGGTTGTTATCGGCGCTCCAGATTTGAGACGCGGCATCGTTGGTATAGCCCCAGGGAATGAGCCACGAGACAATCAGAATGCCGATAGAGATCAGCGCCCCGGCCTGCATGAACTCCCAACCGAGATCATCAGCACAGCGCAGGCCAAGCTTCTTCCAGCGTACCGACGACTCATACAGATTGATACGCAACAAAAGCAACAGCGAAGCCACCAGGAAAACCACCAGGAAAACGATATAGCCTGGTTCGATGTAGCTCAGGTTAATCAGCAACACCACGGCATTCGCCAGGATCATGAGCCATGGACTGCGTGTACGGTACACCAGCCACGCGCTCGTATAGGCCAGTAGGAAGCTGAGCGCGATAATCAAGAACAGGAAGATCGAGTCATCACTGCTGGTGCCACCGGCAAGCGCCAACATGATCCAGTTATGTATGCTGGCAAAGAACGCGCCAAAGCTGCCTGCGTAGTCTGCGCTTGTCGTCTGCCAGATTGCCAGGAGTAGCGCAAAGAGAACGGCGAAGGCATGGACGAGGAAACGTGAAAGACTTCGCTGTTTCGCCGCAACGACACCTGCGATCAAACCGATAGCGGTGGTGAGGGTCAGGATATTGAGGTGATCCACCCAGCCCGCTGCCTGCACGCACCAGATAGTGCTATACACGACGACGGCCAGCAAGAAGAGTGAAAACCATCCCTCCGCCAGGCCCATATGAAACTGTATCGACGGCCTGCGGAAAGGCCCTTTCTTTCCCGACTTATCATCGCGCTGGCGTGATTCAGCGATGATCTTGGTTAGCCGTTCAACGGTCGCATCTTGCATTGCAATTACCTCCGTCGCGCATAGCGGGCCTCCGGTTCCCGTTCGAGTGCCTCTTCCAATGACTCTTCGCATTTGACACGCAACACTGGAATGCCTGCGCCCTCCAACAGAGCCAGGGTGTCTTCATCGGGCTGCCGGTTGTCGAACGAGGCGGCATCTAAGCCGACGACGGCCACCTGAACGCCGCGTCTTTGCAGGTGGCGCAGGCCATCATGCCAGCCTCGCGAGGTTGAGGGTGTGATGACAATAGCTACAGTGTTCCGACCAAAATGAAAAGCATCGAGGGCCAGCGCCTCTTTCAAGTCCGGTCCAGGTCCCGCTTTTACGACTGCAAGCATCTCTAGTACGCGCTCAAGTTGCCGATCACCACGGTCGAGTGAAAGAAATTCGCGCTGCTCTGCATTGACGATCATACCAAGCGAGAGGTCCTGGCGCAACAAATATGCTGCAATCGAAGCCGCAATGGTGACGCCATACTCCTCGGTTGAATGCTCGCCTTCGCCGGCCTGCACTGCATCATGCAGATCAAGAAAGATCCAGGCATCCATTGCGGGATCCAGATCAAATTCTTTCACCATTAATTTATTATAATGCGCGGTGGAACGCCAGTGAATACGATTGAGGGCGTCACCGACGGTGTAATCACGAATAGTGGTTGCGTTGGTGGTTGTCTGCAATGCTCGCCGCGAACTTCGGCCACGTCCAGGCAGGCCGCCGGTAAAGAGCGCGAAATTGGTGAGCGGTACAACGCGTGGCAGCACCAGGAGTTCTTTTTGGGCGGTGAGGAAGACGCGCCGCCGGAAGAGGCCGAATGGATCTCCACTGGTGGCAACAACCGGGCCAAGTTGAAAACGACCCCGCTGCCGGCATACGGTACGCGCCCGCCACGTTGCCCGCTTGCGCCCGCCCATACTGGCAACATACCCTGCTCGATGCCCCGGTAGGGTCGAGCCGTCGGCAATCTGCACCCAGAGTTTGGGCATGATTCCGACATTATCCAGCATCAGCCGTTCGTCAAACATCTCGCCAACCTGCACCCGCCCGGTAGCGGAACTGCGACGAAAGACCAGGTTGCTCAGACTATAACGCGCCCACAGCCAGGACAGGATAAATAAGGTGAGCAGGACATAGGTCAAGATATAGAGTACGTGCCAGCCACTACTGATCGAGAAAAAAGCCAGCAGCACTATCAGTATGATTGCCTGCCAGGGCCGCATAGGTCAGCGCCCCTTTCCACCGCCGACCCACGCGCCAGGTACCGGTACGCTCTGCAAAATTTCATCCAGGATGGCAGTAGATGAAATGGCGCGCACGCGGGCCGCGGGAGTAACGATGATGCGGTGCGCTAATGTAGGTTTGGTCAGCAGCTTGACATCATCGGGGATGACGTAGCCACGACCGCGTATCGCGGCCAGAGCCTGGGAAGCGCGGAAGAGCGCCAGAGACCCACGCGGGCTGGCGCCCAGGTAAATATTATTATGGTTGCGCGTAGCATTGGCGATGGCCACGATATATTCGCGAATCGAGGGATCAACATGAATGCTGCGCACTTGCTGCTGGATTTGCACCAGTTCTTCAGCCGTCATAATTTGCGCCAGGTCATCGAGGGGATGATGAAACTGGTGCGTATCAAGGATATTCATTTCGTCCCCGGCCTTTGGATAGCCCAGCCGGATATTCATCATGAAACGGTCAAGCTGCGCCTCGGGCAATGGGAATGTGCCCTCGTATTCGATAGGGTTCTGTGTCGCCATGACCATAAAGGGTTCCGGCAGGCGGTACGTCACGCCATCGATCGTGACCTGGTTTTCTTCCATGGCTTCGAGCAGGGCTGACTGAGTTTTGGGAGTGGCGCGGTTGATCTCGTCGGCAAGCACGATCTGCGCCATAATAGGGCCTGCACGAAACTCAAAATTACCCGTCTTCTGATTATAAATAGAGACGCCAGTAACATCACTTGGGAGCAGGTCTGGAGTAAACTGGATACGTTTAAATGTGCATCCGATAGAACGCGCAATAGCCTTGGTAAGAACGGTTTTGCCAACGCCCGGCACATCTTCAATTAATACATGCCCCCGGCAGATCACGGCTATCAAACTGAAAGCCACCGGCTCGGCCTTTCCAACAATGACTTTCTCAACATTGCTGATCACCCGTTGTACCGCGTTAGCTAAATCTTGTATTGACTGCATATGAATTTTTTCTCCTGGCAGCCTGACCTTGCACCTGCTAGGACAGGCAAAGGCACTGTCCCTACTTCGTGTAGTGCTGTCCGATGAAAGGTGCAATGTATTACGCCCCTACAATATGAACACCCATCATTCCATAGTGTACCACGTTAATACGCCAGTACAAAGGAAAAAGGTGCAGCACCAGGCGATTCCAAAAAATAGTTGTGTATATTACTACGTCATAAAAATGGCTTTTGTTGCATGTTTGCACTCATTTTATCAACCCTGGCTGAATTGATGCTGAAAAAGGGGGTGATTCTTCCCCTTCGTGCCTCAGGGCTTCGGCTCATGCGCTCAGTATGACAGGGCGATTGAAAAGTCGCGTCAAGTGAGGTCAACTTTAGAAGGCGCTCCGACAAAATCAAGCTCGGTCTCGCGACTTTTCAATCGCCCTGATCACCAGAAGATCTCTCTGGTAGGTTCATGTCGTTTATGCTATCATCAAACTATGAATCAAGCTAATCCTGGTTATATCCAGGAGTTACACGCATATGTACTTGGTCGCGTTCAAGGTGTGGGCTTTCGCTACTTTGTCGTAGAACATGCCCTGGCGCTGGGACTGCGAGGATATGCACGCAATGAGTATGACGGCAGTGTAGAAGTAGTGGCTCAAGGACCGCGCCCCGCACTCGAACGCCTTGTTACCTTGCTAAGACAGGGTCCATCAGCTGCCCATGTCACCGATGTACGCATAACATGGGGATCGCCAACGCAGCATCTCAGTGGTTTCCATGTACGCTGGTGATCGCGGAGCTTGCGGGTGATTTTGGGATAGGTGGCTTCCACGCACGCTAGTGATCCCGGAGCTTGCAAGTCATATTGGGAAGGATGTAGGCCCCGATTTATCGCGGGCAGCGCCGATTTATCGGCCCCACAGAATTGCCGAATCAAATCCAAAAACTGTAACTTTTCGTTTCATTGTGCTGTAATAGAAAAAAGGGGATCGATTGGAAAGGAACCTGGTTTATGCATGACCCGCTTGCTTCTCAAAAGGGAATGCAAACAGGCACTGCAAATTCGAATAACATGCAAGCGTGGAACGAAAATAGCCCTTCTGAAGGTGAGCATCGATTTCCTGTGCCAATAGAAAACAGTTCTGAGGCCGAAGACGCCCGCCACAGGCTCGCTGCTATCGTTGTTTCATCCTTCGACGCTATCATTAGCAAAACGCTTGACGGGATTATCACCAGCTGGAATGCCTCTGCCGAGAGAATGTATGGCTACAGCGCCGCAGAGGTAATTGGCAAATCCATTACCGTGATTTTTCCCCCTGATAGACAGGATGAGTTTTTCCAGATTATGGAGCGCATCAAAAGAGGGGAGCGCGTCGAACCCTATGAGACGAAACGGGTGCGAAAAGATGGAACCATGCTCGATGTCTCCATCACCATTTCACCTGTCAGGGACCGGACAGGCAAGATTACCGGCGCTTCGACCATCGCGCGAGACATCAGCGAGCAAAAACGCCTGCAGGCCGAATTATGGCAGGCCAAACAGCAGCTTGAGGTGATTTTCCAGCATGTTGCCGATGGTATCACAGTACAGGACACGCGTGGTAGCATCATTTTTGCCAATGACACGGGCGCGCGGCGCTGTGGGTTTTCCTCCGCGCAAGAGATGCTTGCGCTCGACAGGCAGGCATTAGAGCTGCATCTCACTCGTTTCCAGATGAAGGATGAACATGATCGCCTTCTCACGCTGGCAGAGCTCCCAGCAGTGAAGGTATGGCAGGGAGACAAATTTGCGGAACAGGTTATTCATTTCCTGGATATGCAGAGTGGCGCCTCTGCCTGGTCTTTAGTCAAGTCAACTCCCATTGTTGATGAACATGGCGCCGTGCAACTGGCCATCAGCATTTTCAGCGATATCACGGAACAAAAAGAGCTTGAGCAACGCAAAGATGCCTTCATCGGCATGGCAAGTCATGAACTGAAAACCCCTCTCACCAGTCTAAAAGGCTTCACCCAACTGCTGAAACGCATGTTTGAAAGGCAGGACATACTTGAGCCACTGCCATATCTTGCGCGCATGGATAGTCAACTGGACCGGCTTACGAAACTGATCAAAGACCTGCTTGACATCTCGAAAATGCAAAAGGATAAACTTCCCCTCAATATTGAAACCTTCGACCTCAACGAGCTGGTGGACCAGACCGTCGAAGTCATGCAGGCAATCATGCGCACGCACCACCTGCGCGTTGAAAGCACCTCACAGCCTGAAGTAGTTGGCGATAAAGACCGTATTGGACAGGTGTTAATTAACCTGCTGACCAACGCCGTGAAGTATTCTCCCGATGCCGATCAGATCATTGTTCGTGTATCAGCAGATCAGGAACAGGCAATCGTCAGCGTGCAGGACTTCGGGAAAGGCATTGCGAGCGTTCATCAACAGAAAATTTTTGATCGCTTCTACCAGATCAGCGATGGCGACGATAAACCCTTTTCGGGACTGGGCATTGGTTTATACATCTCCAGCCAGATCATCAAGCAGCATCATGGGCGGCTCTGGGTAGAGAGCCAGAAAGGGTCAGGCGCTACCTTCTACTTTACGCTCCCACTCAAAAGCCAGAAACAGGACGATTAAGGGTGCAGGCCCTGGGCCAGAAAGCAGCATTATTGACCTGGCGAGAGCATTGTAGTAGGATAGTGAAGCGCAATCATGTCTATTCCCTAAAGGAGAGAAGCTTGGAAATCAACGTAGAACATGTGGCGAAACTTGCGAACCTGCCACTCGATGAAAAACGCCTGGAAATACTCGGCAAACAACTTACCGAAACACTGTTGTATATAGACCGGCTGAATGAAATATCCACCGAAGATGTAGAGCCGACAAGCCAGGTAACCGGCCTTACCAATGTGACGCGAAATGATACCGTATCGGATTCTTTGCCCCAGCAGGCTGCTCTGGAGAACGCGCCCGAAACATACAATGGATACATCGTCGTAAATGCCATCTTTGAGGAATAACTACCTATGAAACTCTATGAACTGACTATCACAGAAGCTCGCAAGGGGCTGCAAGAAAAGAAGTTTTCCTCGCGCGAACTAACAAGCGCCTGCCTTGAGAGAATGAAAGCCATTGAGCCAAAAGTGCATGCATTTGTAACCTTCACTGAAGAACAGGCGCTGGAACAGGCCCAAAAAGCTGATTTCTTGATAGAGAGTGGCGATGTTCGACCTTTGCTCGGCGTCCCCATTTCCATTAAAGATAACTTTTGCACGAACGGAGTAAGAACCACTGCCTCGAGCAATGTGTTAAGGAATTTTGTGCCCCCGTATGACGCGACGGTTGTACGGCGCGTGACAGAGGCGGGCGCGATCAGCCTGGGAAAAACCAATATGGATGCCTTCGCGCACGGTTCTTCAACCGAGGCATCCGATTTCGGCCCTACCCGCAATCCCTGGAACATCGAGCGCTTGCCCGGTGGCTCATCTGGTGGCGCGGCTGCAAGCGTGGCAGCAGATGAGGCGATAGCCGCCGTCGGTTCTGAAACCGCCGGCTCAATTCGGCAACCGGCTGCATGGTGCGGCGTTGTCGGTTTGAAACCAACGTATGGAAGGGTTAGCCGCTACGGGGTAATCGCCATGGCATCATCCCTGGATAGCCCCGGCCCCATCACAAAATCCGTGGAAGACGCCGCGCTGATGCTCGAGGTGTTAGCCGGACACGACCCCATGGATGCCACAACATCGCCCCTGCCACCAAAGGCATATCGCAAACTGCTCAAGGAAAAGCGCGAGAACCTGACTATTGGCATTTCGGATGACTACTTCAACGGCGTCGATCCAGAGATCGTAGCCGCTGTGCAAAAGTCGTTGCAAGAGTTCGAGCGCCTGGGACACAAAGTCAAGAAGATTAAGCTATTCGACCCGCAATACGCCATTGCCGTGTACACGATTCTCCAACGTTCCGAGGTCTCTTCAAACCTGGCGCGTTACGATGGCATACGCTACGGCTTCGGACGCGAAGCATTCGGCGAAGAGGCGCAAAGACGAATTATGCTCGGCACGTACAGCCTGTCGGCAGGCTATTATGACGCGTACTACGCAAAGGCGCAAAAAGTTAGGACGCTGATTGTCGAAGACTTCGCGAAAGCTTTTGAAGAGGTTGATGTGGTCATCGGGCCAACCAGTCCTTCCACAGCATTACCGGTTGGCTCAAGCAAAGACCATCCCATGTTCGGCGAGATTTCTGATGTGCTGGTAGAACCCTCGACCATCGCCGGACTGCCCGGCATCAGCATGTGCTGCGGTTTTTCCAGCGAGCTTCTGCCAATAAGCATGCAAATCATCGGCCCCTACTTTATAGAAGACCTGATCCTCAATCTCGCCTACCAATATGAACAAGTCACCGACTGGAGCAACAGGAAGCCAAATCTATGAGTAACGATATAGCAACAACAGCCTATGAACTCGTTATCGGTCTGGAAGTTCACGTAGAACTGAGCACCGCGTCCAAAATGTTTTGCCGGTGCAGCAGCGATTACTTTGGCCAGGAGCCAAATACGCATACCTGCCCCGTTTGCCTGGGACTTCCTGGAGCGCTGCCGGTGCCCAACGCGAAGGCCATCGAGGGCTGTATTATGATCGGCCTGGCCCTCAATTGCGAGATAGCATTGTTTTCGCAATTCGACAGGAAGCACTACTATTACCCTGACTTGCCCAAGGGCTATCAAATCAGTCAATACCAGCATCCTTTTTGCGCAAAAGGATATATCATGCTCAGCAACGACAAGAAGATTCGCATTCGCAGGGTCCATATGGAAGAAGACACCGGCAAGCTCATGCATCAAGACCTCGATGGCCGCGCAGTCAGCCTGATCGATTTCAACCGCTCAGGCGTCCCACTGGTTGAGATCGTCACCGAGCCTGATTTTGAGAACGCGGAACAGGTCAAAGAATACCTGCAAAAGCTGCAACAAATCATCCGCTACCTTGGCGTAGCCGCTGCTAACCCTGACAAGGGCGAGATGCGCTTCGAGCCAAACATCTCTGTGCGTAAACCAGGTCAAACGAGCTTGCCGGACTACAAAGTAGAGGTCAAAAACATCAACTCGTTCTCTTTCGTGGAGAGGGCCATCAACTACGAACTCAAGCGCCAGAGCAGCATCCTTGAACGTGGAGAGACGCCCATTCAAGAGACCAGAGGCTGGGACGAAAAAAGGCATATCACCCTCGGTCAGCGTACAAAAGAGGAAGCCATGGACTACAGGTACTTCCCCGAACCTGATATCCCGCCTTTCCAATGGCAACCCGAACAGATCGATGCCCTTCGTAAGACGCTACCAGAATTGGCAGACGCGAAAAAGGCGCGCTTTATACAAAGCTACCACATCACAGACTATGATGCGGAACTGCTGACACGAGAAAGAGGCCTCGCCGACTTTTTCGAGGAGACGGTGAAAGTCGGCCAGCAGCAAGGCGTAGAGCCGAAGACCATCGCCAACGTCATCATCAACAAAAAGGTAGACATCGACACCACCGTTCCTGCCGAGTTGATTAAGGACATCGTTGTCTCCAGGAAAATCGAGGCCATCGACGAAACCGCGTTGCAGGCCATCGTCTCAGAGGCCATCACGAGCAATCCAAAGGCGGTCGAGGATTACAAAAAGGGCAAGACGAATGCCGTCATGTTCCTGGTGGGAGCGTGCATGCGCCAGCTCAAAGGAAAAGCCACGCCGGAGCGAGTGAAAGAGCTGCTTGTAGCGCGGCTCGATGCAATGTAGCCGCTTTTCGATGTGACGGGGATTCTTCGCTGCGCTCAGAATCCCCGTCAGGGGCCGTCTCAGATGGGAAACATGGAACGAGTATGACACGTCGTACCCTTGCTTTTATCCTCATCATCATCGCCATCCTGCTCTTGCTGCTGGTGCCGGTGCTTATCCTGACGCCTGTTGGTGAAAATCTATTTGGGGGCAACTCTCAGGCTGCCCTCTATCTGACACCAACCCTCTTGCCCTTTACCCCCACGCCCACCCCAAAACCCACGCCTATCCTTACCGTAACAGGCAAACCGCCCGCGATCACCGCCTCTGAAGCCATCTTAATCGATGCCGATACTGGACATATCCTCGAAGATCTAAACGCCGAACGCCCCGTTCCCATGGCAAGCACAACCAAAATCATGACCGCCCTGGTGGCTTTACGCGCCGGCCACCTGAACCAACTCGTCACCATCCACCAGGACGCCATCAACGAGGTCATATTGAATAATGGCAGCAATGCCCAGCTACGAGTCGGTGACCAGCTTTCCCTGAAAGACCTGCTGTACGCCCTGTTGTTACCATCAGGCGACGACGCCGCCATCGCCATCGCCGACACCGTGGGTGGCACGACCGGCAACTTCGTCAACCTGATGAACCTGTTCGCCTACCGCTTACACCTCTATTCAACCCACTACATCAATCCTGATGGGCTTACCTACTATGACGCTGGCGGTCATCCCCTACCCGGTCACTACACAACCGCCTATGACCTGGTGCGACTGGCCGACTATGCCATGAGCATCCCACTCTTCGCCCAGATTGTCGATACCCAGCACTACACGCTTCCCGCGACCGGCGCGCATCATGCCTATAGCTGGACCAACACGAACCTCTTGCTCAGCACATACTCTGGCGCAACCGGCATCAAGACCGGCTATACCCTTGAAGCCGGAGAGTGCCTGGTTTTTTCGGCGACACGCTCCGGCCACCATCTCATTGGCGTCGTCCTGCACAGTAGCGACGCCACCCATCGTTTCAACGACGCCAAATCACTGCTCAACTGGGGCTTCGGGCTGCCACTGCTGCCACCAGCGCCATAGCATTCCTATAATGAAGGCAGCGACGGATAATAATCGGGATTCTGTGAAAAATCGAATGCCTCGTAGAAATCGCCAATCCGCGCAAGGCCGTCGCGAGGTGGCGCAGCTGGACCGGTTGGCTTGCCATTGGCCGCATCGTTATTCGTCCCCGGCGTCGAGGTATCGAACTGGTGGTTGACACTTGCCAGCGTGGGCAGGCCAAAACGCCGTTCGATAAACTTCAGAATCGAACTATGTTCGTACAACTGCCCTGAAACATAGCCCCGCCTGGCATAGGGCGAAACAACTACCGTTGGCACGCGAATACCCAGGCCATACGCATCGACCTGCGGCGGCGCCACATGATCGAAAAAGCCGCCACCCTCGTCATAGGTAAAGAACAGAGCCGAGCTTTGCCAGGAACTCGATCCGATAAGCGCATTGATGACATCGGCCATTTTATGCTGGCCCATCTGGATATCGGCCGGTGGATGCTCGCTGATAAGCGCCTCAGTAATCAAAAACGAGACTTGCGGCAGCGTACCGTTCGCAAGATCGTTCTGATAATCATCCTCGGTGAACATCAGCCGGGCATCGTTTTGCCATTTTTTGAAATACACGAGGATGTTGAAATCTTCCAGGGATGTGCCGGTACCAAGGCCGAGATTGTAGCACTTCCATGAAATATGATACTGATCGAGCAGATCGGCGATGGTTGGCCAGTCGAAGCTCCCGCGATCCCCATTGTTGGTCGTATTGCCGCCACAGGTGCCGCTCATAAGATAGAAACGGTTGGGATTGGACGGGCCAAGCAATGAACAAAAATAATTGCCACACAGGGTAAACGCATTCGCCAGCGCGTAATAATAAGGGAGATCGGAGCCATCGTAATAGCCGAGCGCGTTAGAGCCATCGGTGGTATAAAAACCATCCATTTTTCCGTTATCCCATTCCTTGTGAATATCCTGCCAGGTATGGGAGTTATCACCGGTAATCGGGAAAAAATTATGATGGGGGGTAACGGTACCACCATTGCCATCCGGCTGCGAATAATTGGCGGGCACGCCAAATCTTCCCGCCCGTGGATAATAGCCGAAATAGTGGTCGAAGGAACGATTTTCCTGGCAGGCAACCAGGACGTGGTCGATGGGATTGACATTGCTGCCCGGCATCGAAGCCGCAACTCTGCTCACTGCCCGGATACCGGCATCGATTGAGAGACCGGCTCCAGCGAGTATGCCGAGATTGCGCAACGCCTTACGGCGTGTCTGGCGCGTATTGAACCACTGTCGCGGATCCATGAATACACATTCTCCTGACTACGAAATGAACAATCAAGGGGCTTTACGTTATCTAAATGAACGCTGGATAGATGGGTATTTCCCTATCTCGCATGGTAGGCGATTTCAAAGAGGAATGTGCGCATTCCTGCAATGTGGTTCCAATGCAAGGAATGGAATGGAAATGGCGACAGGCCTTTGAAAGCCTGCAGCGATACCGCGCTGAAAAGAGGGGAAAGTTATGATATAGTGCTGTTATGAACGGGCTTGATACTACTTAGGAGAGGATTATTTTGCGCAGCTTTATTTTCGAGCTGATGGAACAGCACGACTTCGAAAACATCTTCTTGTGCCAGGAGAAAACGCTTGGACTACAAGCGATTATCGCTATTCATGACACCACCCTGGGTCCTGCCGCCGGTGGAGTGCGTATGAAAGCATACGAGACGGAGGCGGACGCAATCAACGACGCACTACGCCTGGCGCGTGGCATGACCTATAAGTGCGCAGCGGCAGGCGTTCCCTATGGCGGGGGTAAATGTGTGGTGATTGGCGACCCAAAGCGCGATAAGACCGAGGCACGGTTGCGGGCACTTGGTCGCTTCATTCACCGTCTCAATGGGCTCTTCCTGACCGGGCCAGATTCGGGAACCGACCTGGACGATATGGTAGTGATACGCATGGAAACACCGTATGTCGTCACTCTACCAGAATCGTGGGGCGGCCCAGGCGATAGCTCCGCAGCCACCGCATTTGGCCTTGTACAGGGAATGCGAGCATGTCTCAAAGCGGTATACGGCAGCGCCGACCTGCAGGGCCGCAGCGTGGCTCTTCAAGGCGTGGGAGCCGTAGGAAAACATGCCCTCCCGTACCTGATTGAGGCCGGGGCAACAGTTACTATTGCAGATATCGACCAGGAGAGGGTCAGGCAGATGGCAACGGCATACGAGGTCAAAGTTGTTCATCCCGATGAAATTCATGCCCTGCATGTCGATGTCTATTGTCCCTGCGCGCTGGGCGGCACATTAAACGACCGCACATTGCTGGAACTACAATGCAAGATCGTATGCGGCTCGGCCAATAACCAGCTTGCGGAGGATCGACACGGCGATATGTTGCAGGAGCGCGGCATCCTGTACGCGCCCGACTACATCGTCAATGCCGGAGGAGTGCTTTCAGGCCTCGATAGCCTTCGACCCGGCGGTTTTCAGCGCCAGCGCGCCATGGAAAGAGTGGCTCGCATCTACGAGACGATGGAGAAGGTGCTTGCGATTGCCAGAGAACAAAACGTGCCCACGTATCGCGCAGCCGATTTGTTGGCCGAGCAGCATATCGCAATGGTGCGGCAGGTCAAGAGTCTACGAATCTGAAGCAGGAGCTTACTTTATGGATCGCGAACAGTGGCGGCAGCAACGTCGGCTGTGGAACGAAGTACAAATGGATACCATCTATGCCCGGCAATACGATGATCATTGGGGAGGCTACATCAATCCTGCACACCGTCACATGATCGAGCGCCTCCTCGATCTTTGTCAACCAGGAGCGTTTATTCTCGACGCCGCCTGCGGAACGGGCAAATACTGGCCGCTCTTACTGGAGCGTGGATTTTCCGTGCAAGGAACCGACCAGTCCCAGCAGATGCTCAACCGCGCCCACAGCAAATTCCCAGAGGTGCCTGTGCTACATGTTGGCCTGCAAGAGCTGCCATTCGTGGATACGTTTGACGCGGTGATCTGCATGGATGCGATGGAGAATATTTTTCCAGAGGACTGGCCCATCGTCTTAGACAATTTCGCCAGGGCGCTGTATGAAAACGGCCTGCTGTATCTCACGGTCGAGCTAGAGACCGAAGAGGAGTTGCAGATAGCTTACGAAGCCGGTAAGCGCCTGGGATTGCCGCTCCTCTATGGCGAATATGCTCACCACGGTGGATATCATTATTATCCGACCACTGAGCAAGTGCATGACTGGCTTCATGCTGCGCATTTCACAGTAATGGAAGCCATCGAGGGCGATGGATACCGGCATTATCTAACGCGCAAAGAGACTGGCTAACTCACCGTACCTGGCGGCCACATTGTCAGCGTTTGCCGGTATTCCTCCGTAAACCATACCCTGCCGCTACCATCCACCACCAGCCCATCATTGGGATGCGCATTCGTCGCATGGATGGTACGCGCCACCATCTGGCCCGTCGATGGAACGATATAGCCAACGCGCAGACTGAGCGAGTCGGTAAACCAGATATTGCCTTTACTATCGACATAGATTCCTGAAATATGCGTGCCGGTGCAATTGGGCGGAGTCAGGCAGGCGCCCGTATAGGCCACATACGACGTATTCTTTCCCGTGCGCGGGTCGAACTCGCCTATCGCGCCGTTAAATCCCCCGCTGTACCAGATATTTCCCGCACCGTCAGAGGCAATCAGATGCGGTCGAAAGCTGCCAACCCCGTATTCTTTGATCTTGATGGTTCCCGATTGGGTAGGTGTAAAGCTGCCTATCTGGTCTATTCCCGCTGCATTTTCGCAAAACCAGATCGTTCCCTGTGGAGTGATAGTCATGCCATATGGATTGCTGCCCGGCGTAGGAATAGGAGTCTCTACCACCTGGTGTGTATTCGTGTTCAGAAAACCGATATCGTTCGAGCTAAATTCCGTGAACCAGAGATTTCCTCGCGCATCGAAAACCAGGTCAAACGGCGAACTGCCTTTCTTTAACGACCATTGATTCCAGCTCCCGCTTTGCGGACTAAATTCGCCTATCGCATCGCTGGTAGGCTCAGTAAACCAGACATTGCCAGCGCCATCCACTTTTAGAAAGAGTGGACCGGTGTAGCCGGCAGGTTCGTTGAAATCTTGAATGAAGTTGCCATCGGAGAAGGCATACTGGCCGAGAACTCCCTGCGATCTGGTAGGGCACTTCGGTTTTGGCTCGCACCCCGGCTCCGCGACCCAGATAAATCCATGCGCAGGGTCAAGCACAATTCCCCACGGCAATAACGTTGTCCGGGCCTGATTTGACACCATTGATAGCGCTCGTTGCGTGGAAAATGGCGCCTCTTCCGAGCGCGGAACGCTATCATGTTGTGTTTGCGCTACCTGCTGCGGTGCAGCAGGCGTAAATGCCGCCCGGAAGAACCAGAAGGCGCCGGCGCCCGCAATAACGATAAGCACTACCAGCGCAAGGCTGGTCAACATTCTCCTATTCATGATAAGCAGCTATTCTCTCTTATCCGGCTAAAACGGTTCCATTTAATACAAGGAAATATTTCCTACTCTGCTACAATATTGCTCCTCCGCTATTATACTTCATCTTATAAGGATTCTTCGCTGCGCTCAGAATGACATGCCCACTCATGTCATTCTGAGCGCAGCGAAGAATCCTACCAGATAGTAATGGGCGTTGGACGCAACTCTACCAAAAGCTATAAGATGTAACGTATAAACATACGAAAATATATCTTGATCTATTGCTGAGATTTGAGGAATCCTTCATGTCGGTATCAAAACAAAAAGCATTTTTACGCCTCTGCCCCCGTTGCAAAGCCCCATTAGCGCCGGGTAGTGCTGCCTGCTTCAGTTGTGGTTACCGATTCGCCCCTACACCATCCAATAGTACTATGCAACCACCTTCTCCAGTACCTCCATCCTATCGCAAAAGACAGGAACCATCGCCTTTACAAAAGCGAGCGCCCTTGCTCTATTTTCTTAGCGTTTTTCTGGTGATTATTCTTTTTACCCTTGTAGCACTGCACGCGGCAGGCATATCACCTTCAACACTTTTTGCGAAGCAAACCGCGCCGGTTCAGGCAGTAACCTATCCTGCGCCAAAAGTGCCGCCCCTTTTTTCAGACAACTTTACCAGCGATACATACGGATGGAACCTGCAAAGTTCTCCCGGCAACTACGCCGTCACCCTGGGCAATGGCGCGCTGGCCTTGCAAATAGACAAGAATAAGTTGCTCTGGGAGCTATTGCCCGGCCAGAGGTCTTTCAGCAATTTTACGCTGACGGTGAACGCAATTCTTTCGCAGGGCGACCAGAACAACGGGTATGGAGTCTATATTCGCGGTTCCTCAAGTGCGGAGAGCGACCTTGCGAGCTACTATCGCTTCGAACTGTATGGTGATGGCTCGTATGCAATATTCAAGGGTGCGACGGACGCAAGCGGCCACTCGAGCGATACAAAACTCGTGGATTACACGCTCCATCCCGCCATTCAAAAGCAAGGCAAGGTCAATCACATCATGATTATCGCGAAAGGTCCCAACCTATCATTTATCGTGAACGGCCAGCTTGTAAAGACCATCACCGATCATAGCTATACAAGCGGGTCTGTTGCCCTCTTCGTTTCAAATCTGCCTGAGGCGAAGCCAGGCGCTACCGCGCAGTTTTCGAATCTGAACATTTATCCGGCGCAATAGTTCGCCCTGGCCTGTCCTCAGATGTACATTCACTAATTTTTTCCGGTCCTCACGTTTACAGTACAGAAACTTTCCTTCTTTTTGATCTGCCTGTCATTCCCACCAATCCTTCGTCGTCAAGGCTGGCCGGAGATACCTATGACTCCACCTTCTACATGTGGTCTGTAGTCGGTACAGTTGTGATCGGCCTTGGGACTATTGTGTTAGTTATCACCGCTATTATCTTCGCACCCCGGTAGCAGATGGGTTCGCGCCCGCACTTATGTCACTACCGCTGTTGTGTTAAGAAGCGTCAAGGTAAACCAGAAGGTCGCTCCTCCCCCTGGAACGCTCTCCACCCCAACCTGCCCACCATGAGCTTCAACAATGTAGCGGCAAATGGCCAGACCTAATCCCAGGCCAACCTCGGAGCCACTTTGAGTTTCGATCCCCGGCACCTGGTAGTACCGCTCCCATACCCGTTGCTGCTCCGGTAGCGAGAGACCTGGTCCCTGGTCGCGCACCAGCAATCGCACCGCCTGGTCTTCTTGCTGGAGCCTTACTTCTATCATCTGACCAACTGGAGTATATTTGAGGGCATTGGACAGGTAGTTGTTGACCACCTGCCGGATGCGATCAGCATCAGCCAGCACATGCATTGGATACTCCGGCAGCGAGAGTACAAAGCGCTGCCCGGAGGTCAGTTGCTCTTGCTCTTCCACAACAGCACGTATCAATGCGCTCAATTCACAGCGATCGAACTGGAACTGGAGCGTATGAGATTCAATACGAGCGATATCAAGTAAATCATTCGCTAAGCGGGTTAAGCGGTGAATATGTTGCTGCGTGCGCTGAAGGATTTGTTGAATCGCCTGTTGCTCCTTTGCTACTTCCGAGCCTGAAAGTGTGAGGCGAGACAGGTATTTGAGCGCTAACTGCACATTGCCCAGAATACTGGTCAAGGGCGTCTTGATCTCATGACCGGCGATACTAATGAAGTCGTCTTTGAGCCGATTGAGGAGTTCGAGTTGCCGGCTCGCTTGCTTCTGCTCTTCCAGGCGAACCTGCAGCTCGTGTGTGATGGTATGAAGTTCCTGATTATCCATTGCTGCCTCACTGCTCGTGATTTCGAGTTCTTCATTGGTCGCCTGCAGTTCCTCATTGGCTTCCTGCAACAGCTCATGAACCCGTTCCGCGTCCTCAAGCGTTTGCTGAAAGAACGCCATCTGGCTTTCGAGCTGTTCATTCACCTGGTGCAATGTTTCTTGTAGGGGTTCCAATTTCTCAGTAGAGGAATCTCTTGATCGCGAAGCAAGCTTCGTGCTCTCGGAAGTGGGATAGCCAAGCGAAAGCTGCCTGGCATCACTGATCAAAATAGCTACGAGGGATGGCTCAGTTTCTGCGGCACGCAGGTGGGCAAATTGAAGTGTGAGCGGAGGTCTCTGCACAAAAGCATCTTGCGCCTGCGCGCGCAGGGAGAGCTTCAGCGGCACATGTTGTTCAAAAACAGACACAAGTGCCAGGCGCAACAACGCCTCCGATAGGCCGGAGATTGTCTTGCTGAAATCCTGCCCAACCACTTCTCCGGGGACACCCAGCAGCTCAGCGGCAACGCTATCCAGGTACATGATACGATATGCCCGGTTCACCAGCACCATGCCTACTCCATCAAATTGCCACGGGAAAGGCCTCACTCCTTCTGAGACGACCTGCTCTTGAGGTGACGAAAGATGCTCTGCGGCAACAGCCATGTCCATTCCCTTAAGCGCCGGAATCGACTGCTGGGGTCTATTGGAGGCAGCGAGAGGATGTACTGCGCGGCAGCGATACAGATTCCATCGCGGATCTAGCAGCTCATATACATGTGGATGTGGCTGCACAGATGCACCGGGGCCAAGCAATAGCAGGCCACCGCCGGTCAGGGAGGTCGCAAAACGACCGAGTACCACCTGCTGCACCGGCAGGGTCAACGAATCGAGGTCATGCAGGGCAATCAGCAAGTGCAGGTGAGATAACGGGGAATGGTTGAGCAGATCATGCCTGCCAAAGATCACCAGGTGGCGTACCACACCGGTCAGAGCAAAGGAGTACGGCTGATCGCTATTTCCTGCATCCACGCGCTCAAAGAACTGTTGCTGATAGTTGAGCGGAAGGTGGGCGAGGCTTTGTTCGGAAAAGGTGAAATGGCGTGCCTCTGCTACCATCTTCTCCTGGCTGTAGGTAGCAAAAATCTTGATGCTCCAACTGACTGCATCCGGCCCCAAATGATCAGCTAAAAGCAAAGCCAGAAGATACGGTGCTTCTGCCGGGGTCTGCTCCACCATCCAGATGCGCACGACGCGTCCTTGCCAGCAGTGTTGCAACACCTGCGGGACGAGTTGCTCTCTCAAATATTCCAGGACACCATCCATTGAAGCCTCTCCTGGTCAATGATTCGAAAAGACCTGTGATCGACTGTTGCACCCATTGTTTTCGAGGGAACTTATATTCCCACCTCCGTGTGTAATACGAATAACTGGTGGAGAAAGCCTCAACTTGACTCTCGTCCGACTATTCCATAGTTCTAAAGAGCTGAAGCTATGCAAGAGCGCTCAACTGGGTATGTCAGATAGGCCATTGTAATCTTATTGCTACATAAGGAATTGTAGGAATGCTTATTTCTTCAATGCCTGCTCTTCCCAGGCCCTATGACTGGACGACCGATCCAACATCTCTTGCCTGTGTCACTTTACATTCAAGCAGTTATCGATTATACTTGTGAAGGTGAGCAATATAGGTGGAGTTCGAGTGCCTTCTATTCCTACCAAAACTCGTTCAATCATTATTGGCCCTGGCTAGCTGCTGGTAGCTTATGGGCGGCTACCTCTACTTTCGATAGCATTGCCTATGGGAGCAACCGCTTCCTCACATGCGTCTATTTACTAGCAAGCAATTGCAGGGGAGAACAAGATGAAACATCTTCTCAAGGGAACCATACTGCTGTGTGTCGTTACTCTTTTATTGGGTGCGCTGTCTCTCACAGCGGTAGAGGCAAAAGCCAATTCATCATCCTGGCAACCCTTCCAGGGCCATTTCAGGCTTAAAACAGAAGCACCCAAAGTTACATTCCCCGGGGGGATGTTCCTGAATAGCGTCGCAACCGTCTCGGCCAGCGATGTCTGGACGGTAGGATACTATCTCACGCCAAGTACTATCGGATTCGTTGACAAGACGCTGATTGAACATTGGGATGGCTCGCAGTGGAGCATTGTCACCAGCCCCAATCCAGGCTCAACGTCCAATGCACTTGGCAGCATAGCTGCTGTCTCCGCGAGTGATATCTGGGCCGTCGGCACCTCCTCCAATAACAACTCTACATCGCAGACGTTGATTGAGCACTGGAACGGCACGCAGTGGAGCGTCGTCACCAGCCCCAATCCAGGTTCATTTTCTAATGCGCTCGATGGAATCGTTGTCATTTCCAGCGGTGATATCTGGGCCGTCGGTAGTTTTTCCAATAACAGCACCTCATCGCAAACATTAGTCGAACAATGGGATGGCTCACAATGGAGTGTGGTTACAAGTCCCAATCCAGGCTCAGCGGGAAACGGCCTGAGTAGCATAGCCGCAGTGAACGCGAACAACCTCTGGGCCGTTGGTGGTTTTTCCAGTAACAGCAACTCGCAACAGACATTGGTTGAACACTGGAACGGCTCGAAATGGAGCGTGGTCAAGAGTCCCAATCCAACAGGATCAACGGTCAACAATCTAAGTGGAGTGGCCGTGGCCTCGGCAAATGATGTTTGGGCCGCCGGCAGTGGCAATGGTTTCAGCACAACGCTGATCGAGCACTGGAACGGCTCGAAATGGAGCATCGTACAGAGTCCCAATCCAGGGCAGATCAATCTTCTTGATGATATAGCGGTCGTTTCTGGCAGCAACATCTGGGCCGTTGGGCAGTCCTTAGCATTCACCGGGCAGACGCTGATCGAACAATGGAATGGCAAGCAGTGGAGCGTCGTGCAAAGCCCGAACGCGCCGGGATCAACAAATAATTTTCTGTCGGGCATCGCTGTCATCTCCGCCAGCGACATCTGGACTGTTGGGGGATACCAGGATAATAACCTTGCCGGACACACACTGACCGAGAACTGGGACGGCAACACGTGGAGTATTGTACCCAGCCCATAGTGCCAAACCTCAACGGTAAGCGGAACTACGGTTCCGCTTACCGTTGCCGGACCTTCAGATCGCTAAACTCGTATGATATGATGCTATAGACTGATTTGTGATCTTCTATAGTGAAAACGAGAACATCTATGGCAAGAACATATCGCGGCGAAGTCCGGGCGCCCGACTTTCCAACCGGGCTGGATTGGATCAATAGCGACCACCCCCTGCATATCAAGGAGTTTCGCAATCATATTCTGATCATCCATTTCTGGACGCTGTGCTGAATTAACTGCATGCATGCGCTCGCGCAGTTGCGTGAGATCGAAATCGCCTTTCCCAACGAGCTGGCAGTCGTCAGCGTTCACTCTCCCAAGTTCAAACGCGAACAATATACCGAAAGCGTTCGAGACGCTGTGCTGCGTTATGGCATTACCCATCCCGTCGTCAATGACCGCTCCATGCGCATGTGGCGAGAGTACGCCGTGCGGGCATGGCCGACCTTGATGTTCATCGACCCGGAAAATAGAGTGATTGCCAGGCACGAAGGGGAAATTAATCCTGATGGCGCGAAACGACTCATCGCAGAGATGATTAAAGAGTTCGACGCCGAAAACTTGCTCAATCACCGCCCGCTGCGCTTCGCGCATGAAACCGCGCCGGAGGCAATTATGGCCTTCCCCGGCAAGCTGGCGGTCGATGCCCCGGCAAATCGCCTGGTTATCAGCGATTCCGCTCATCATCGCCTGCTGGAAATGGACCTGGAAGGTAAGGTACGGCATATCATTGGCAGCGGAGAACCGGGCAAGGCAAACGGGCCATTCGCGCAGGCTCAATTCAATCGCCCGCAAGGTGTGACGCTCGACGGCGAGATTCTTTACGTGGCCGACACGGAAAATCACATGATCCGGCGCGTCGATCTCGCTGCGCAGCAGGTCGAAACCATCGCTGGAACGGGCGAGCAGGCCGGCATGAGCGATACAACCGCGTGGGGGCCTGCGCTCAATGCAGCCTTGAGCTCGCCCTGGGATATCGTTCACTCCAGCAACCAACTCTATATTGCCATGGCGGGGATGCACCAGATCTTCGTGTACTATATTGACCGCCAGGAAATCGAGCCATTTGCCGGCACCGGCCATGAGGATATTCGTGATGGCACGCTTACAGAAGCGTTCTTCGCCCAGCCCAACGGCCTATCGTTGGATGATAACCGCGTGCTATATGTGGCTGATAGTGAGACAAGCGCGGTCCGAGCTGTATCCCTGACAGGGACAGAAAACGTAATCACACTGGTTGGAACGGGATTATTCGATTTCGGCGACAGGAATGGTGTGGGCGACGAGGTGCTCTTGCAGCATGTGCAAGCCGTTTGCTTTATCGATGGTATGGTCTACCTCGCCGATACCTATAACAATCGTATCAAAGTACTGAACCCACAAACACGCGAAGTACAATCTTTTGCCGGCAGCGGCGAGGCGGGATATACTGATGGTGCGCCTGACACGGCACAATTCAATGAACCTGGCGGCCTGGCAACTGCTGGCGGCAAATTATACGTGGCGGACACGAACAACCATGCCATACGTGTGATAGACCTGGCGTCGGGAAATGTGGGGACGCTGAACGTGCGTATGTAAAACTCTAAGAAACATCCTGGAGGATAAGAAATGCAAATTGCGATTGGACTGCCCGGCACAATACCGGGAGTATCGGGTGAATTTATTCTAGACTGGGCCAAGTTGGCAGAAGTGGGACCGTTCTCGAGTTTCGCCGTGCTTGATCGCCTGGTCTATCCCAACTATGAACCACTGATCACGCTCGCGGCAGTCGCCGGTGTGACAGAGCGCATGCGCTTGATGACCAGTATCTTGATAGCCCCATTACATGACACCGCCATACTCGCGAAGCAGGCTGCCAGCATCGATGCGCTCTCCAATGGTCGCCTGACGCTCGGCATCGCCGTCGGTGGCCGGCAAGATGATTATCAGGCCGCGCAGGTTCCATTTCACGAACGCGGCAAGCGCTTTGATGAGCAACTGGCAACCATGAAGCGCATCTGGTCCGGCCAGCCAGTAAGCGATAAAGTGGGGGCAATTGGCCCGAACCCCGTGCAGAAAGGCGGGCCAGAACTGCTGATTGGGGGTTATTCGCCGGAAGCTATTAAGCGCGTAGGTCGTTGGGGCGATGGATTTATCAGCGGAGGCGGAGGCCCAGATGCAGCTCGCCAGGGCTATAATGTAGCCGAGCAGTCCTGGAAAGAGGCGGGCAGGCCCGGCAAGCCACGATTCGTTGGCGCCACTTACTATGGACTGGGACAAGATGCGGCTGAGAAGGCCGCCCAGTATATTCGTCACTATTATTCGTTCATGGGACCGATGGCAGATAGAATCGCCGCCAGCGTCCCAAGCACTCCCGAGGCAATTAAAGGGGCCTTGAAAGCATTTGCTGATGTGGGAGTAGACGAACTGATCTTCTGGCCCACCATTGCCGACCTGAACCAGGTCGATATGCTGGCGGAATTGGTGAGTTAAGAAATCCTTTCACACGAACAGAGCCAGGTATGCGCCTGAAATGCCGGTCGCACACCTGGCTCTGTTCGTGTGAAAACTCCCTACCATCTTACCCTCTCCATGAGGTACAATGAGGGAGAAACTGTCTCACACACACAAAGGAGTGTTTTTCTATGGCAAAAATGATTGAGAGTGTGGCGTCACGAGCAGCGACGCCTTTTGTGAATGCCCCTTACACCGATTTTACGAAAGAGGAGAACCGCCGCGCGCAGATGGAGGCGCTGGAGCAGGTCAAAAGCGAACTGGGGCAGACGTACCCGCTGATTATCGGCGGCAAAAAGATAACGAACGAGGCGACATTTGCCTCGGTTAATCCATCACAGCCCGACCAGGTAATTGGCTATTTTTCGAAAGCCACGGTCGAGCAGGCAAACGAAGCAGTACAGGCAGCCGCGGAGGCTTTTGAAAGTTGGAAACACGTCCCGGCTGAAGAGCGCGCCGGTTATCTTTTCGCGGCAGCTGATCTACTGAAACAGCGCCGATTTTATGTCAATGCCTGGATGATCTACGAGGTCGGTAAAAGCTGGCCGGAGGCCGATGGCGATACCGCCGAAGCCATCGACTTCCTTGAATTCTATGCTCGTGAGATGATGCGCCTGGCCAGTGAGCAGCCGCTGGTTCATATCGATACCGAAGATAATGAACTGGTTTACATCCCCCTCGGCGTGGGTGCTGTGATACCACCCTGGAACTTCCCTGCCGCCATCATGGTTGGCATGACCAGCGCATCGTTCGTGGCCGGCAACACTGTCATCCTTAAGCCCGCCAGCACCTCACCGATGATCGCCTGGCAGTTCATGCGCATCCTGGAAGATATCGGCCTGCCCGCGGGTGTGGTCAACTTCCTCACGGGTTCCGGCTCCACGATTGGGGACGCGTTGGTCGAGAATCCGCAGGTGCGTTACATTGCCTTCACCGGTTCGCGCGACGTGGGATTACGTATCAACGAACTCGCCGCTAAGCACCGCAAGGGACAGAAGTGGATCAAGCGCACCATTCTGGAGATGGGCGGAAAAGATGCCGTCGTCGTCGATGAGACCGCCGACCTGGACGCCGCGGCAAGTGGTATCGTCGCCTCGGCCTTTGGCTTCCAGGGGCAGAAATGTTCGGCAGGCTCGCGCGCCATCATCGTTGAGCAGGTCTATGACCAGGTGCTGCAAAAGATCATCGAGAAGACGAAGCAGCTGACCGTAGGCGATGTCACGAATCCAGAAGTATCGATAGGCCCGGTCGTTGATGAGAACGCCATGAAGAAAATTACCGATTACATCGAGATCGGCAAGCAGGAGGGACACCTGGTTGTTGGCGGCGGACATCATGGCCCCGGTTACTTTATCGAGCCAACCATAATAGCCGATGTTGACCCTCATGCTCGCATCGCGCAGGAAGAAATCTTCGGGCCGGTGCTGGCCGTCATCAAAGCCAAAGACTTCGACGAGGCCATCCGCATCGCAAATGACACCGAGTACGGACTGACGGGTTCGCTGTATTCAAACAACCCTCAGCGCATCGAAAAAGCGAAGGAAGATTTCTTTGTTGGCAATCTGTACTTTAATCGCAAATGTACAGGGGCGCTGGTCGGCGTGCATCCTTTCGGCGGCTTCAACATGTCCGGGACCGACTCCAAGGCGGGCGGCAGGGATTACCTGCTCCTGTTCACACAGGCAAAGGCCATCTCGGCAAAGAAATAGAGGGAGCTTTGCTTGTCGAATGTCACTCAAGTAAGCCCCGGCGCATGGCTGATTTCTCATCCATTTCTGGGTGAACATGGCATCATTGGCTCCTACCTGCTGGCGGAAGCCAATGATCTCGCCATTATCGATCCTGGGCCGGGCAGTATGCTGGATTCCCTTCTAGCATCAATACGAGAAGCCGGTTTTGACCCGCGGGATGTGACGCATATCCTCGCGACCCATGTCCACCTGGATCACGCCGGCGCCACCGGCTCGCTGGTTCGCCGGATGCCGCGCGCCCAGGTCTACGCTCATAGCAAAGGCGTTCCACACCTGCTCGATACCTCTAAAGTGGTGGCAAGCGCGGCACGCATCTATGGCGAACGCATGCAATTGCTCTGGGGCGAGATCGAACCAACACCCCAGGAGCGGCTGCACGCCATCGAACACGGCGATACCTTATATGTTGCCGGTCGTCACCTGCAGGTACTCTACACACCAGGGCATGCCGTACACCACGTCACCTTTTTCGACCCCAACTCAGGCGAAGCGTTTGTGGGAGACGTGGCCGGAGTGCGCTTGCAGGATGTAGATTATGTGCGCCCGCCAACACCCCCGCCGGATATCGACCTCGAAGCCTGGTCGGACAGCATGAATCTGATCAAGAGCCTGCATCCTGAAGTGTTGTATATCGCGCATTTCGGCCCTATCCGCGACATAGATTCACATTTCGAGCGCCTGCATGACAGACTCTATGCCTGGGGAGAATTCGTGCTGGCCGCCATGCGCGATGGCAAGGACGAGGCCGAGATCATTACGATGCTCATCGAGCATACGCAGCCCGAGCTGGAACGGGTTGCCAACAATCCAAAGGCCATCCAACGCTACGAAATCGCCACGAACTATGCGATGACGGTACAGGGCTATATGCGCTACTGGCGCAAGAAGCACCCTGAAAGGCTCTAAGGAAACCCTACCGGGGGCGCAGCCACTTGACTTTCCCACCAAAATTCGTTATGCTGTTCCCATGGAAGAACAAATAGTTCAATATAACGAACATCCCCAGGTGGATGAAGAAAATACAACGGTATCAACGGCGCCGGCTCCCATGGTTGAGCGCGCTTTTCGTCTACTGGACATCTTGAGTGGCTCAGAAGAGGGGCTGATTCTCTCTGACCTTGCGCGCATGCTCAACATGAGCAAGGGCAGTGTGCATGGACTCCTCAAGACGCTGGAGAGCAGCGGAGCGGTCGAGCAGATAGAGGAGCGTCGTTATGTACTCGGCCCGCGCCTCTACGATATTACACAGGCTTACATCCAACGTGCCGGTTTGCGTCATTTCGCTGTACCCGCCATGCGCAGGCTGGCGACAAAGAGCGGCGAGACGGTGTTTTTAGGCAGGATTGAGCAAAAAGGCGTGCGCATCATCGAGTGTATCGTGGATGAAGGAGAAACGACTTCTCTACACATCACTGCTCCGCGAGGCGCGCGCGTACACATGCTGGCAGCTGCCACTGGCCCTCTCGTGCTGGCAAGCTGGCCGGCGGAACAACGCAAGGAGTATTTGCACGCTCAACCCCTGCCTCGCTTCACCGAACATTCGATTTTAGACCCTCAACAATACCTGGCCCGCATAGAAGAGGCTATTCATAACGGTGTGAGTATTGACTACGAGGAATATCTTGCGGGCGTTAACGCGGTAGCTGCTCCAATTTATGGCGCAAGCGGAAGACTCATCGCTCTGCTCTGGATGGTTGGCTTCTCCTCGCGCTTCTCCGGCTCCGCTCTTGAACGCGCCGCAACTGAGTTGCGTGGCGAAGCAGAGGCGATCTCACGCTCTCTTGGCGCAGTATGATAAAGCTGCCACCGCTCAGGAAAGGAGGCCACATTGCGTGAACTCATTACGCTACATGTGAATGGCGAACGCCGCGAAGTAGCAGTACTGCCACATCATACGCTGCTCGAAGTGCTGCGTGAAGATTTGGGATTGACCGGAACCAAACATGGCTGCGAGCTTGGCGAATGCGGTGCCTGTACAGTCCTGATTGACGGCATCCCTATGCTCTCATGCCTCACATTACCGCTAGAAGTGCAGGAAAGCGAGATCACCACTATCGAGGGCCTGGAACAAAACGGCAAACTCCATCCCCTCCAGGAGACGTTCGCCGAACTGGGCGCCGCGCAATGCGGATACTGCACGCCGGGTATCCTGCTATCAGGCGCTGCTCTGTTGCAGGCAAACCCGCGGCCCACGCGCGAGCAAATCAAGGATGCGCTGGCGGGAAACCTCTGCCGCTGTACTGGCTATACGAAAATCTACGAGGCGGTTGAATCCGCTGCCGAACGCATGCAGGGAGGCGTATCATGAAGCAACAGCAAGACGAGCAAGTGCAAAAGGCTCATCCTCCATATAAGATCATCGGTACTCCGCGTCCGAAGGTCGATGCCTACAGCAAAGTAACCGGTCGCGCGCTCTATGCCGACGATATTATGCTGCCGCGCATGCTTTATGGACGACTCGTGCGCTCTCCCCATCCACATGCTCGCATTCTCTCCATCGATACGCATAAGGCTCTGGAATTGCCAGGCGTCATCGCCATCATCACGGGTGAAGACCTGCCACAAAAATATGGCATTCTTCCCTCCAGCCAGGATGAGTACGCGCTGGCTATCGACAAGGTGCGCTACGTGGGCGACCCGGTCGTCGCGATTGCCGCGCTCGACCCCGATATCCTCGACGAAGCAGTCAAGCTCATCCAGGTTGAATACGAGGTGCTGCCCGCGCTGATGAGCATCGATGAAGCGCTCGCGCATCCCGAGGTAAAAATCAATGATGAGGCGCGTATTGGCAACATTCACAAGGCCGTCTCCTACGAATTTGGTGGGGTCGAGGCCGGTTTTGCCGAAGCTGATTACATCCGCGAAGACTGGCTCTACTATGAGGGCAACAATCATGCTCCGATTGAAGCGCATGCCTGTGTCGCGAATTGGGAACCTAATCCCAGCGATCCTGTTGGCGGCAAACTCACTCTCTGGTCTTCCACCCAGACCCCACACTATGTTCATCGTGAGTTGAGCAAGGTGCTGGGCATACCGCAATCGCATATCCGTGTGATCGCGCCCAACGTCGGCGGTGGCTTTGGCGGCAAGAGCGATCCATTCTCGCATGAAATCTGCGCCGCCGAACTCTCGCGGCGCACCGGCAGGCCCGTAAAAATTACCTGCACGCGCGAGGAAGTCTTCTTGATTCACCGGGGTCGCCATCCCGTCAAAATGTGGATCAAGACCGGCGTGAAGCGAGACGGCACGCTGACCGCCATGCACTTCCGCTCATTCCTGGATGGCGGCGCTTACGGTTCCTACGGCATAGCAACCACGTATTACACGGGCGCATTGCAGACGGTGACATACAAGCTGCCCGCGTATAAGTTCGAGGGCATGCGCCTCTTCACCAATAAGCCGCCCTGTGGTCCAAAGCGCGGTCATGGAACGACGCAGCCGCGCTATGCTGTAGAAGTACACATGGATAAAATCGCGCACGACCTCGGCATGGACCCGGTTGAATTTCGCCGCCACAATCTGATTGAGCCATATACGCGCACCGTGAATGGATTGCGCATCACCAGCTGCGCGCTCGGTGAATGCCTCGACCAGGTCGTCGAACGCTCCGGTTGGAAAGATTTCCATTTGACAAAGCAATCAGGAACATCCGATCAGCGAACTGACCATGCAGGCGCGAAATCCAATCAGACGACTAAGCGCGGGCTTGGATTGGCCGCTTCCTCTTATATTTGCGGCGCGGGCAAGCCCATCTACTGGAATGACCTGCCGCATTCGGCTGTGCAGATACGGCTTGATCGCGGCGGCGGTGTCACCGTCTACTGCGGCTCGACCGATATTGGCCAGGGGTCTACCTCGATACTGGCGTACATCGTTGCCGAAGAATTGGGTATCCAGCCGGAACAGATTCACATGGAGACGGCAGATACGAGCCTGACGCCGGTTGATCTTGGCTCATATTCCAGCCGCGTCACCTTCATGGCTGGCAACGCCGCTATTGCCGCAGCCCGCAAACTGAAAGAGCAGCTTTTTTCGGTCGTTGCCGAACAGTTGCACACGCCGATTGAGCAACTGGAAAGCGCTGATGGCATGATCTTCGATACAAACGACCCCGGCAATACTCTGCCGTTCGTAAAAGCGGTGCAGCTGGCCGAAGCTCGTTATGGCGCGCTGGTAGCTGCCGGTTCTTATGCTCCACCGGAGGGCATTCACGGCGATTACAAGGGAGCCGGTGTCGGCCCTTCACCGGCCTATTCCTATTCAGCTTGCGTTGCTCAGGTAGCCGTCGATGTAGAGACAGGCGAGGTTATCGTAGAGAAGTTATGGATGGCGCACGACGTTGGACAGTCCATCAATCCCTTGCTGGTCGCGGGCCAGGTTGAGGGAGGCGCGTACATGGGTTATGGTGAAGCGCTCATGGAGCAGCAAATCTTCCGCAAGGGGCGACACAAAATACCCTCCCTGCTGGATTATAAGCTGGCTACCACCCTCGATACGCCCGAAATTGAGACCATCCTGGTCGAAGTACCCGACAGGGAAGGGCCGTTTGGGGGTAAGGAAGCAGGCCAGGGACCGCTAAATCCGGTCATTCCGGCAATTGCCAACGCTGTCTACGACGCTATTGGTGTGCGTATCGACGAGGTTCCCATTACGGCGGACAAGGTACTGAAGGCATTGAAAGCCAGGAGCCAGGAAAAAGGCGCCGGCCAACCACCCATCGTCAAGCCGGTCGAAATACCATCTCCGTGGCCGACCCGCCTCATCAAATGGCAGCCTGAAGAGATTGAACTGGCACGCAGCAATGGCAATGGGCAGCATACGGATATGAGAGTTGCGGCAAAAGGAGGACAATCCTGATGCTGCGACTTCCACCTTTTCGTTATCTTGCTCCACGCAATCTCGAAGAAGCTACGGAAATGCTGGCGCGAGAAGGGGAGCAGGCCATGCTCGTCGCAGGCGGCACCGACCTGTATCCCAATATGAAACGCCGCCAGTTCACACCGCCGGTTTTGATCGGCTTGCGCGGCATCGCATCGCTGAAGGGCATTAGCGGCTCGCCTGAACAGGGTTTGAGCATCGGAGCAGGCACAACACTTACAACGATTGCCGAGCATCCGGTTATTCAGCAGCATTATGCCGCGCTGGCTATCGCCGCAGGTTCGGTCTCGACGCCACAGTTACGTAATGCAGGCACTCTCGGTGGCAACCTGCTGCTGGATACGCGCTGCAACTACTACAATCAGACAGAATTCTGGCGGCAATCGATTGGCTATTGCATGAAGAAGGATGGGGATATTTGCCTGGTAGCTCCGGGAAGCCCGCGCTGCTGGGCCATCTCTTCGGCGGACACTGCCCCTGTACTGGTCAGCCTGGAAGCGACGGTACGCCTGGTAAGCGCGCGGGGCGAGCGTGTTTTGCCGGTACGAGATCTGTTTCGCGACGACGGCATGCATCCCTATACAAAAGCTGCCGATGAAATACTGAGCGAAATTATCCTTCCTCCCGCCGGTAACTGGCATAGCACCTACATGAAGCTGCGCCGCCGGGGTTCATTTGATTTTCCTATCCTTGGCGTCGCGGCAGCGCTGCGTTTCGCGCATGATGGTAATGTAGCGGACGCGCGCATCACCCTGGGAGCCGTCGCCTCTCATCCCGTCGAAGCAAAGGAAGCAGCCGCATTGTTAGTGGGACAGCGCCTGACTCCTGAAGTCATCGATGCGGCAGCCGCCAGCGCGGCGAAGCGCTCAAAGCCGTTGGATAATGCCGACCTGACGATAAACTATCGAAAACAGGTGACAACGGTATATGTTCGCCGCGCATTGAATGACTTGGTGCAGCGGGCAGACAAAGAGGGCCGATAAATCGGCCCCGCGCGAACCCTATGGTCGCGCTACCAGAAACCACGAATTCTAACTCCAATCAATACTGTTGGGATCGACCTGCACATAGCCCGGACAGTTCCGTTGCTTTAAAATCAGCGGTGGCAAGGGATTCTGATTGAAATTGAAGGCGCCAATCAGATTATTTGCGGACTGATCCAGTCCCCCGAGCGATGGCAAGTTCAGAATGGTTTCCGTGAACTTGAGCATGGAGGAGAAATTGTACTGAGTCGAGTCAACGTAATGCGGCTTCGCATAGGGCGAGATGACGATTAAAGGCGCGCGCAGGCCATACTCGATGTACTTATTGGGGCCAACCGGCGGCACCACGTGATCATAGAAGCCACCAAAGTCATCCCAGGTCAGGAAGATGGCGGTACTATTCCAGAGCGACTTGTTGTTCATGACGGCGTTAATTTCCTGCACCGTAAAGTTCTCACCCTGGCACACACTCTGTCCAGGATGATCGCTGTACTTGTGTGGCTGCACGAGCCAGCTGACGGTGGGAAGATTGCCATTGGCGGCATCCTTGACAAACTGCGTGTAGTCGGCCATATGCTGCTTCCAGAGACCGGAATCGCGGACACTCTTGATAGCATCATACGCGTTCCACTCATAGCCGTCCTGTCCGTAGAGCGGTGCATACTCTGTCCAGGAAATGCCTTTCTGACTCAGTAAATCACCCATAGATTCAAAATCTGAAAAACAAGGGTAAGGATGCGTGATATTGCCATTTGAATGAATCTCCTGGACGGTAGTACCGGAAGGAGAGTCGCAACCCCATTTCAACACGTGCCCCCCATTTGGAATTCTAGGAATATCACTGGCATCATCATCCTCTGCCGCGATGGAGAAGATATGGTTGGGGAAGCTGTTTGAGTCGATATTATAAAAGAAGTGATCGGGCAGGGCAAAGGTCTGCGCGTACTGCCAATAGTTGGGGATATCGGACTGGTACATCTGGGAATCGGCTTCGTCCGTCTTTTTGCCATTGATATACTGCTCAGCACCGGGAATCAGTGAGAACCCATCCATCTTCCCATGATCATAGCCCTTCAAAAAATCAGTATGGGTATGGCCGATATCAAAGAAAAGCTGGTCAGGCTGGTGGTTCAGAGGTTGTATCTGCCCCTTTTTGTTTTTGTAAGTGGTCGCTCCATCAGCACCAGGAAAGGTACCGAAATAGTTATCAAACGTCCTGTTCTCTTTAACGATGATGATGATATGTTTGATGGGATAGGATGCCTGAGGAGCTGCCTTGGCCGACTGCGAATTAAGCACCGGCCCGATGGCCACAAGCACAAGCAGCATGGGAAGGATACTTAACAACCGGGTTTTGTTCGATATCCCATACCTTCGCCAGAAGGTATGTTCTTGTTTCTGCTGTTGAAACATGCTCATCCCTTTCAAATAAAAGTTGCCCGCCTGGCAATCCATGCTCATGAGAGCCGTTTCTTCATCCGGTAGGATAACGAAGATGGGGAAATGAACGCTCAAAAGAGGCATAGGACGACCACCATGCCACCCTGATACCTCATACATGATCGCTATGATCTCCCCCAGACATAGCCGACGGACTTGAAAAAGGGGCAGATAGCACCCTTATGTTTAATGTTCAGGACATTCCAGGCAGATATGTCCTTCAAGTTCATCTGTAAGTTTAACTGAAAAATAGCCAGATGTAAAGTAGTGAAATTACGCATTCCATTTTAACAACCATCTAGCTGCCGGTAGGTTGCCGCCACCTGTGATTCTCTGTTCTCTAAAGGACAGATCAAACCAGGATTCGTGAGTCCTCAATTATCACTGGGCGATCAGCCTATGAAGCTGATTGCTGGTCGATGAAATGAGACTTGACACTCAGCAATTCTTCTTTGTATTATGCAACGAGAGCGATATTAAGTACTTGTGCAATATCTTTTACGCTCGCGCAATTTTGAGAGGCCGGTGAAATTAACTGTGAGTCAGGTTCATTCAAGGCGCTTTTCATGGCAAGGTTCCTTACGCGACCTGGCCGTGATTGTGAATACAATCCGGCACTCGCGCGCCTATGGCCGCCTGACTCTGCGTAACATGGACCGGATCGGCGTGGCTCATCTCTACTTCCGCGCAGGCAAACTTGAGTATATTCTCAGCGGTCGAGGGGGTGCGAACGCAACGCTGGTTGAACTCCGTGCATGGAAACGAGCCACGGCGCGTTTTGAGCGAGGCACCTTTCCGGTAAAAGGCGAGCCGATCAATGATGCACAAGAGCAGGCTTTTGATGCATTACTTATTCTGTTGCAAAGAGAGGGTGTGATTGAAACGCCACGCGTTGTTGAAGGTGGATTGATGGCATCGGCGGAGGTGAAGCAATTGATTACGCCCCAGGAATGGCAGGTGCTGGTCGAGGGAACGCGCAGGGTGTCGCTGGCAGTGGTTCATTTAATAGGACCGCAGGAGGCTCTGGCCGTGCTGCGCGATATTCTGGATGACTGCTCCTCGGCATTTCCGGCTTTTGCCAGTTTGCAGATTGCACCCGGTGGCTACCTCTCGGTTGCCGATATGTCGCAGCTCGACCGCCTGCCTAGACAGGAAGTACTCGAAGGCTTCGCGGCGTTAATCGCTACCTGCCAGTATTTCTGCGCACCTATCATTGGCGAGCAAGAAGCCCATAAACTGATGATCCAGGCATTGTCCGATATTGGTCCTGCACTCGTCAACCTGGGCGTATTCGTGATCGACTATGCGCTGCTCTCTCCACGTGCCTTACCTGAAGGCAACCAGGCAGGGTAGATCATTTTATTTCAGTCTCCCCCTTTCACCGGCTGTTCCGAAAGGGTTGTTTCTTTTGAAGTCAATGGAGGCTCAGCAGCTATAGGAGCTACAGTACGACGCCTATCCTCGCGAATGACTGAGAACAGGATGGCGAGGAAACAGATACAGGCCGAGGCAATGAAAGCATGCGTCATCCCGCCCGTGAATATGGCAGAGATGGCGGGCTGCAGGTGGCCCACTGTGCCAAGGAAGACAGCATTCACCAGCGCAGGTGGCATTGAAGCCGCTGCAACTGCTAGCGCGAGCGCAAAGCTACACACCATACCAACATTGCGCATCGTATTCAGCGTGGCGGCGGCTACACCCAGCCGGTTGCGTGGCGCGGCTCCCATGGTCGTACTGGTATTTGGCGACCAGAAGAAAGCACTGCCAAGCCCCATCAGGCCGAGCGCTACCGCCAGCATCAGATAAGATGTGGTGGGAGTCAGAAAAACCAGCATCAACAGGGCCAGCATTTGAAGCACCAGCCCTACCGTCGCTGGAGTCGTTCCGTGGAAACGATCATGGTCTGCCCAGCGCCCCCCAAGAGGCCCAAAAACTGAGGTCATCACCGGCAAGGGCAGGATGAGAAACGCCGCCGTCAGAGGGCTATATCCTCGTACACCCTGCAAGTAAAAAATCAGCAGGAATTGCACGGCAAAAACGGCCAGGGATTGCAGTGTCGCCGCGGCAACAGAAAAGGCATAGCGACGGCGCGTAAAGAGATTCAAATCCAGCATCGGGAACGCCACATGCCGCTCCCAGAAGAAGAAGGCGACAAAAGCAATGATGGTGATTGCATAGAGCGCAAGTTCAGAAGGAGCCAGCCAACCCGCCCCAATGCTTCCGGTTAGCGCGAGCAATAGAGCGATCAATCCTATACAGAAGAGGAACGAGCCGAACAGATCGAAACGCTCCCCGCGAGGATTCGGCGCGATATCGTGCAAAAGCAGGAAAGCGGCAACAGTCGCAATAATGCCGATGGGGAGATTCACCAGAAAAATCCAGCGCCAGCTTGCGACCGCCAGGATGAATCCGCCAAGCACCGGGCCAAGCACGCTGCCCGCACCCCAGGTGACGGCGTTAAAGCCCATCGCCTGTCCTCGCTGCTCCGCGGGAAAGACCTCTGTAATGATCGCCATGGCATTTGCGGAAAGCATAGCGCCGCCCACTCCCTGGATGACACGGGAGCCAATCAACATAGTATCACTCTGGGCCAGGCCACAGAGGACAGAGCCAATCGTGAAGACAATAAATCCAAGATTATACATTCTTACACGACCAAACATATCCGCCATACGGCCAAAGGTGAGTTGCAGGATCGTACTCACGATGAGATATCCCATAATCACCCATGTCATGCGTACAAGATCGGAATGCAGGTCCTGGAGCATATTTGGCAGCGCCAGGATCACAATCGTAGAGTCAATTGCGACCATGAGCGAACCAATCGTAGTAACTGAAAGCGCGACCCATTTGTAAGCAGGTTTTTTGACGAGCAACATCTTCAACCAGTCTTCCTTCCAGAAAGTTCGTAACTAATATGTCCTTCAATTATATCAAATGATGCACCCTTTACTGTACCAAAAGGAACGGTCAACATCCCCTGTCCTTTTGGACAGATTCTCCTGCGCCTGGCACGAGCATCACAAAAGAATCAGGCAATCGCTGGCCTTTACTTTCAGGTTTTTTTCGGCTACACTTGTTGCTGTACTTATGGAACCAACGATAAGTACAGGAGATTCTGGAAGGCCACTCCTCTTTTCCAGGAACTTGCTGGTGGGGTTACTACATACCATGTATTTTGTAGGTGACGACACTTCATTCAGAGCTTTGAAAGGTCGGGAAGATGAATAATCAGCAAAACCAGCCTTATTTCTTCCATCAACGGTTCCAGGGATTCCAGAAGGCGTATATTGCGAATACCCTTGTCATTCTGTTTGTTGTGATGTGCCTTATTCCAACAGCCGCGCCTCGCACGCTTCAAGCTGCTCCACGCGCCAGCAATCCCATCAAACATATCATCATCATGGTCAAGGAGAACCGGAGCTTTGACAGCATGTTCGGGACGTTCCCAGGAGCTGATGGAGCGACGAAGTATCCCGACCCGCAAGGTAAAATCCATCGCTTAAATCACCAGCCCGACAGGCTCTTCCTGGATATTCTTCATGACCATTCGGCGTTTCTAACCGCGTATGATCACGGAAAACTCGACAAATTCTCGAAAGAACGCGGCGCAATTCAGTACATCAATGGCAAGCCGGTTGACGTAGCCGATTCGCAATTCTATCAATCGGATATTCCAAATTATTGGAAATACGCGCAGACTTTCACGCTGACCGACCATCTCTTCACCACCATCCAGTCGGATAGCTTCCCCAATCATCTCTTCTCCATCGCGGCGGAAGACGATGACGCGGCCAACATTCCGGTTATCGTTGGTGGAAGACATAAAACGAGATGGGGATGTGATGCCCCGACGGGCAGCTACGTGTTAGAAATTCATTCTAATGGGTCAACGACAAAGGCATTTCCGTGTTTTAATTTCCAGACGCTCGGCGATCTTTTAACTGCCGCCGGCGTTTCATGGAATTACTACGCGCCCGCGCAGGACCAACCCGGGTATGAATTTTCCTCATACGATGCCATCAAACATATTCGTGAAACGCAGCAATGGCAAACGCATGTCGTCGATTACACCCAATTCGCGAAAGATGCGGCCAATGGCAAACTTCCCTCCGTGAGCTGGCTGGTGCAGCCTGATACTGACAGCGATCATCCCGGGGCCAGTGTCTGTGTAGGCGAAAACTGGACGGTGCAACAGATCAACACGGTTATGAAAAATAAATCGCTCTGGAATTCCACCGCCATCTTTCTGACCTGGGACGATTACGGTGGTTTCTATGACCACGTGGTGCCACCGGTCGGGCCGAACACGCACCTGGAATACGGCCTGCGCGCGCCCCTGATTGTGATTTCGCCCTACGCGAAGCCGCAGTTCGTTGACCACACAGTCTACAACTTCGTATCTATGGTCAAGTTTGTTGAAACGCAGTTCAATTTACCCTCGTTAGGAGGACTGGATAAGCTGGCGAACAATATGTACAACGCTTTTAATTTCAAGCAGAACCCCTTGCCGCCGCTCATTTTACAGCAGCGCAAGTGCCCGCAATCTTCGCTTGAATCTCCACCGGGATTGCTTGGAGATTGATAGAGAGGCGTATCAGGAGGCATCGTATGCAATTGCTCCATTCAAGAAATTCCTGGACATATAGCTTTGGTTTCAATATGGCGGTCGATTTTTGCGTCTGGGTATTGGAAATCGATGGTTTACACGTCCCTCCATTCGATCATCATACCGGCGGAGATGGCTCGCTACAGGCATCCGGCTTGAACACGGAACAATGGCAATCCTGGTTCGCGCGTGTGATCAATGCGCAGGAAACACAGCGACAGCGATTCCAACAAAGAGCAAAAGAGGATCCCCAACATAGCCAGAAGGACCTATCGAAATGGCTTATTGCCGAAGCGCATCTCCCGGCTGCCGCCTGGCAAGGTGATGCCACTGTAGGTAACCAGCTTACCACTTTATGGAACCAGTATGGGCCGCTTTCAAATGAGCGCAGAAGTTGGGAACGTGACCTGTCGAGACAATTGCATAAGGCCGAAGCTGGAGCGAGAAAAAGGCTTTATGATGAGTTGCTGCCATATTCCAACGGTATTCCGAGCCTGACCATTCATTTCATCAACTACCCACAGCCGCTTGACTATCTTTTACCCCCATCAACGATCATTATGACGATACAACATGGACAACCCGACGCAGCCGAATTTCGAGAGCGCGTCCTCGCTGCTGCCGGCGAACTTGCCGCAATGCGCTCTGGCAAGCGCCGTTCACAGAGCAAGTTCATCACTGCCGCTGCAATTCTTCCCGGCCAGACCTTAACTGCATATACCATACTTACTCGCAAGCCCGTAATGCCTGCACCTGCACGAGAAAAAGTGCAGCCTGTGGCCGAGAACGCAACGAAACAAGTTGTTCTCGACTGGCTGAACGATGAGCGACACCGATCTCATTTTGATGAGGTGAATATGGCGACGGTGCGCTTCGAGAGAGAGAAGGCCATTCCAGGCTGGCAATTGTACTTTGTCTCTTTTGCCGGTATCAACGGAGATCAATACCGGCAGACGTTCGTCCTCAGGCAGCGCGCAGACGATTCCTGGATGGTCTGTAGCGCCTCTTCAAGCAGCAATATAGAAGAACTCGTTTCGCAATTCCTGGTGCCAATTCGCGATCATCCACTGATCTTCTTGTCCGGTGGCAAAGCTGGTCATGCCAACAACCAGTTCCAGTTCATCGCGCATGGCGAAGTGATCGATAACGGTTTTAATGTGGCACGCGTGCGATTGTTGAACAACGCCGGGCAGGTATTTGAGGACGCGGTAGAGGATGGTCTTGTATTCTTCGCCACGATGCAGGATCAGGAGGTACAGTGGCCGATGCAGGCCGAACTCTATGACAATAGCGGTAAGCTCGTCTGGCGGCAGACGGTTTTCGACGACCGCCCGCCGCCATGGTTACGCTTCAAAAGGCGCTGAAGCGTTTACGAAGTGAGCGATCAGACGCAGGCATTGGCCTTATTGGACCATTCCTTCTGGACTGTATAACTACCAACCGTTTTCGTTTGCCAGGCGCAAATATCGCCAATCTCGCCGTTAGTATCGTCGTACCAGCCTTGTGCCGGAATAGGGTCTGTGATAGCCTCGCATAATTCGTGAGAGCTGGTGTTCGTCAGCGCGTCAAAAACTGCCATGTTGGCAGTACAGCCGGCGCAATCTGGATATGGCTCTACCGCATAGAAAATTTGCCCATTGATGGCATCATGGTAGCCACAAAATGTCTGGCACGAGCTACTTCCACCCTGCGATACAGTAACGCCTGATGGGAAGTAAACGAAGTAGAGTGTATTTGCCGTTGGCTGTGGAAGCGCATTAGCGGCAATCTGGTTTTGCAACATTGATTGGATATCAGAATCGGATACCGTCTGAGCTACATCCGGGGAAGTCAGTGTGAGCGTGCCGGTGCGACTGCCATATCCGATGGTCTGCGTTGGTGTATTATACTCGGCCAGCTGGTCGATGAGCGAACTGGTGAGAATATAGTCGAAGAAACCGTTGATTTGCGTAATCAGGTCGCTTTGAGGTGACTGCGTCCAGGCCTGTCCCCAGAAGACAGTGAAGACCTGCACATTGCTGATTACCGGCCCACCCCGATAGGTGAGTTGCGGTGTACCAGCAGCTGGTGCCTCAGCTCCGTGAATCGGCACGATTTTAATAGGACTACCTACATTTGCATTACTAGCCATACGTTCTCCTTTTGTACTTATATCAACCAAAAAGGGCTAAAAGAGCCTTCTGTATTACCACTTACCAGGTAGCTCTTCAGTTTCAAATAGAACTTTATCATAGGGGATTCTTATGAAAGAAGCATGAAAGTTCTGTCAGAACTTTGTAAAGTTTTTGTAAATTCTTCCGGTTGCCGCAACAATTTCCTGTTTTGCAGCCCGGCATAATCAAAAGCGACAAATATTGACCAGGGCATCGCCCATATTAACAATCGGCACGTCGCTCGTACCCAGCACGTATCCATCATAAGGAGCTTTGAGGTACTCTACGACCTCAAACGTGCGAATCGAATAGATCTGTCCGAGCGGCTGATTTTCGCTGACCCTGTCGCCAGCCTTTACGTTTGAGACCCAGATACCACCCTGTGCGGCCCATACCCTGTCTAAATGCGAGCCGAATAGCGTGATGGGCGGCTGCGCTGGCAATTCCATCGCGCCTTCCAGCATGGCCAGATATTTCATCACATTGATCACGCCCTGCGCGCCGAGACGAATATGCTCTTCCTCAAAACAATTATTGCCACCCAGTTCGGGGGTGATGGCAGCGATGCCCTGCGATGTCAAAAAGTTGCGCAGTTTGCCGGTAAAACGCGATTGCTTCAGATCCTCGGTAACCTCTTCTTCCAGCAGGACATTCAGTCCAAAAGCTTCTGCTATATTCTGGCTGGCCTCGTCTCCGTGCCCATAGACGATGTGCAGCGCCGTATTGCTATTGGCCGTATGCAGATCAATGACATAGTCGGCATAGTGGATGGCCTGCTGGTAAAGATCGTAGGCGATATGCTGGCTCGCCTGTCCGCTCGCCTTACCAGGCCAGACGCGATTCATATCTTCCTCGTCGAGTGGATTGCGCCGTTGATGTTGCACAAAGCCGGCGACATTAGCAACCGGCACCACAATCAACATTCCTCGTAACTGGCCTGGCTCAACGCTCGTTACTACGCGGCGCAAAACCTCGACGCCATTCACCTCATCACCATGCACTGCCGCCTGAACATACAATACCGGCCCTTCCTCTTTTCCGACCACGACATGCACGGCGCTCTGCAAAGGAGTACCGTCTGCATAGGAACCATGCGTAATAAGGCCATAGACTTTGCTGTTCGCCTTTATCTCTGTGAGTGATCCAATACTCCAGGTTCGTTCATTCCAGGGGATGTGCTCGCCCTCAGGTCGCTTGCTCGTCAAGGTGTCCTCCAGTCTGTCTCAGCAGGCAAATACTACTGCATCATTACGTTATAATGAATTCACTTGATTGCGATGATGAAGCGCAAGTCCCATACTTCGTGAATGCCACCCGATTGCTGTGCCTCCTCCAATTGAGCGAAGACCTCGCTTTTGAACTGTTCTAATACCTCTGGCGGCATGTGTTCCAGGGAATAGCGCGTGCCATGCGTCCATTTTTCATCCCAATACTGCTGCGCGTCAGTATAGACAAAATCCGCCCGCTCATGTATAACCCGCGCGTCTCTAAATCCGGCATGTGTAAGGTGTGAAGGAATATCAGAATAATTAAGTGGTTGATCTCCAACACGCAGTGGGAAATGATACTGCTCGTGATAGTCGGTGAGGCGCTTGCCATACCACTGGGAAAGCGCGTCCACATCCTGCGCTACCGTAAATCCTATCTTCCCACCGGGGCGCAGGACGCGCAAAAACCCGGACAATGCCCGTTCGAGATGAGGAAAGAAGAAGATCGCAAATCCACACAGGATATCATCAAAAGAGGCATCATCGAAAGCAAGCTGTTCGGCATCCATTTGCATGACAGTAGCCTGGGAAAGTTGGCGGCGCTCGATCTCCGCCTGTGTTTCCTCCACCATTTTTTCGGCCAGGTCAATGCCTATTACCCTGCCAGCGGGACCGACTTTCTCAGCCGCCGCGAATAGATTTGCGCCTCGCCCCACCGCGACATCAAGCACCTTCGCTCCCTCAGCAATGCCCACGTGTTCGACCAGGCGCCGTCCGGCATAAGCATATTTTTCAGGCCCCACGCGGCCATAACTTGCGGCAACGCGATTATATAGCCCGGCAATATTTGTTTTCAGCCCATTTTCGTCATGTATCTCACCCATGGTGATACCTCCCATCTCATCCGTCCTGATTGTGTCATCTTTTAAGCGATTTCCTAAAAGATACGATTCAGGCTATTGGACTGTTATATATGATAACATACCCAACCCCTCCGCTCTTCATGGGAGAGATATCATTTCTGGCTTGCATATTCTGACCAACCGGGCGAAGATATCTTCTTCACCTACAATTTCTGACGGAAGCGTGCAATTTGCGCGCAATGTTCCTGCGTATGCTCATACATGCGCTGGATGAAATCGGCCAGAGAGGCATTCTCATCATACCAGGGCATTGTTCCTTTCTCCAACACCCTCTCCGTGGGAATCTGCATCAACAATGATGTTGCCTGCACCTGCATATCCTGGTACTCATCCTCAATATGTTGGGCCGTTTCATACGTACGCGCCTCGACCTCCTCATTATTAAATTGCTGCGGTTGGTGGAGAAACTTCAGGATCAAAGGGGTAGGTTCCCCTTTCTGGAAGATACTCAACACTTCGACGATAATATGTTCATAGGAAGCGAGGTGCGCGACAATATCTTTTACAGACCAGTTACCGCATGCTCCTGGAATATCCCACGCCGTTTCGGGCAGGTCTTCCACTGTCTGAATGACCATCAAGTTGCTTTTTTCCAACAGTCCAGCTGCGTCCATACGATACTCCTCTTTACAAAAATATCTACTTACATTCTTTGACACGCAGGGAAGCTGAAGTTGGTTTTTAAGACAAAGAAGGAGCACCAAATGATGCTCCTGAAAAGTGTTAAATGCGTCCGAAATGCTTGTTGTTACTATACATCAGACCTGGGCTGCTCCTGAGTTTCCTGTCTCGATCTCGCGGCGCAGGTCACGCGCAAATCTGGTGCGAGCAGGTTGAGTATGCGTTTGACGCGCAGATGGCCATATTGCCAGCGCCATAACGACCAACAATAATCCTGAATTGAAGTCGGTCGCCATCCCGGTAAAGATCATGCCGAACCCCTGGACGACATACCAGATGATCAGACTCACCACGATGGAGACGATCAGGAATGGACGCAGTTGCTCCTCTTTGACCACCGCGATGCCGATACCCAGCGCCAGAAATATCACAATCAGCGCGATATTAAGTGGGATCTCGAGATTAGCGGTCGCGTTAGAGATCTGGGTGAGAACGGGGTCAACCAGTATGGTATTTAGCCCTCCCTGGCCAACCATTGCGCTTATCGCCTGAGAAATCTGCCCCTGTTGCCACCAGTATGGCTGCAATTGCAGTAGCGCCACGAAGCACCAGAAGCCGGCGAAAACCCAGCGCAGGCCGTGCCGTGAGAGCAATCCATCTTCACCGGCTTTCCCGGCGGTATTTTTAGATTGCCTGCGCGGATAGACTGCCAGGCCCAGGAGCGGGTAGAGCATCACTGCCCCCGGCGCACCGGTGAGCGCGCTGGCCTGCCCGGTGAGCAGCATACTCAGGCCCTCGCCACCAAACCAGACGATCAAGGCCCATACGAAAGAAGCGATGACCAGATCTTTTACCCAGCGATCATTGGCTAACAGGAAGCCCAGACCAAGCAGTATCTGGACAATCGCAATGAGCAGGTTGACCTCGGTGAGATGAAGCGTTGTCTGATTGACAATAAATTGCAGGCTTGGCTCAATAATTCCCGGCTGGCCATCCAGCATCGGCTTCATGACACCATTGACCATATTCATCGTGAACATCTGTGGCTGTAGCTGTAAGAGGCCGTCGATAAGCCACAACGTCCCGAGAACTCGTTGAAGCGCTTTGCGCGAAAGTAGCATAACGCTGTAGCATCCTTTCCAAATGGTAGAGAGAATCGGCACACACGAGGGAATACCCTGTTGCGGCTCTCTTCCCCCGAGCAAGTATCTCGCTCAAAGCCAGGAATGTGAGGGTCAGGCGGATACTAGTCTCGCAACAGAGTATAGGCCAGATCAAATTCTTTGTCCATCAGGAGGAATCCCTATTTTTCACTGTAGGGTGCGTATCTGATTGGGAGCAATCTGAGGAAAAGGATCAATCAGAATAAGCAAAATGCGCTATAATATCCCCATGCAGAACAAACTCTACCAACCTCTTCCTATCGGGCCGCGTGAAGCACGCAACCGCATCATGTTTGGCAGTCACACGACAAACTTTGCCCGGTATCATCTCTTAAGCCAGCAGCATGCCGGCTATTATGCCGCGCGCGCCGAGGGCGGCGCCGGCATCATCGTGCTGGAAGAGCATATCGTCCACCCTTCCGATCTCCCTTATGAGCAGGCGCTGCTCGGCTATTTGCCGGAAACGCCCCGGGCTATTGCAAAAGTGAGCGAGCGCATCCACGCGCATGGAGCGCTGGCAATCGTTCAACTCAATCATAATGGGCAGCAGTCCAGCAGCGACCATCATCAACACGAACTATGGGCGCCCTCGGCAGTGCAGGATGTGGCTTCGCGCGAGATTCCCAAAGCTATGGAACTGACAGATATCGCTGCCGTGATCGAGGGATTTGCGCTGACCGCGAAGCATGCTGCCCAGGGCGATGCCGATGGGGTCGAGTTGCAAATTTCCGACCGCTCATTGTTGCGCCAATTTCTCTCACCGCTCACTAACCAGCGCGACGACCGCTATGGAGGGACGCTGGAAAACCGGCTGCGGTTCGTGCAGGAAACAATCGAAGCCGTAGACACCGTCATGGGAAAAGATAGAGTGATAGGTATCCGTCTCTGCGCCGATGAACTCGCCCCCTGGGGTGGCATCACGCCGGAGCAAGGAGCAGAGATAGCGCGTTCGCTTACCAGCACGGGACGCATCGATTACCTGACGATTACGATGGGCAGCATCTTCAGCACGCACATGTTCCCATTTCATGCCTCTATGCACACGCCGCCGGGTTACGCAGTTGCATTAGCCGCATCGATCAAAGCCGTGGTGACGATCCCAGTCTTCGCCGCGGGGCGCATCATGAACGCGCAGCAGGCCGAACGGATTCTTGCCCCAGGGCAGGCCGATGGAGTTGAAATGATCCGCCCATTGATCGCCGACCCCAACCTGCCCAGGCTTTCGCAGGAGGAATACGCCAACCGGGTACGTCCCTGCATCGCCTGCAATCAGGGCTGCCAGGTACGCTCAACTATGAACGTCTTGTTGAGTTGCAATGTCAATCCTGATGTGATTGACAATGAAAAAATTGGCACCACCATTATCACTTCGACATCCCGCGGGCCATTTTACATCATCGGTGGCGGACCGGCAGGACTGGAAGCGGCTCGTACAGCAGCATTGCGAGGGAAACAGGTCATATTGTACGAACGCGAAGTCTCGCTGGGAGGTACTGTGAGGCTGGCCGCACAAGGCCCTGGTAGGGGAGAATTACAGCTGATTACGGACTACTTGCAGGAAGAGATTGAAAAGCTCGGTGTAGAGCTTCACCTGGGCGTCGAGGTAACGGCAGCAATGATTCTTGAACAATCCCCCCAATCGGTATTGATCGCGACGGGGGCCAGTCCCGGTGCGGGATTACTGCCCATTCCTGGTCACGATCTGCCACACGTGAGAAGTGTGCGACAAATCTTATCTGGAGAGCCCATTGGGGACAAGCGCGTTGTGATTATTGACGAAACCGGATCGCATGGAGTCCTCTCGGTCGCCGAACTGTTGGCGGCGCAGGGATATAGTGTCGAAATACTGACCGAAGACTGGTACGTCGGGCGCGACCTTGTTGCCACACACGATATCGTACCGTGGATGCAGCGGACCATGGCTTCCGGCGTGGTCATGACGCCTCACACATCAATTGTGCGCATCGAACCGGGTCAGGTAATTGTAACAGACCGTTTTATGGCGGAGGAACGTGCTATTGCCGCCGATACAGTTGTCCTGGGAACATATGAACGACCTGCGCAGGAACTTTACTATGCCCTCAAGGGAAAGGTACTTCGCCTCTTCCGCGCGGGCGACTGCATAGCTCCACGTCGCATCGAGCAGGCGATTTTAGAGGGCAGGCAGATAGGAGCGCAGGTCTGATGGCAGGACAATATCAATATCTTTTTACACCCATACGTATCGGACAGACAATTATTCCTAACCGTGTGGTCTTTGCCGCGCACCTGACGAATCTTGCCGAGGAAAATTTGCCAGGGCCCAGACTGATTGCCTACTATGCGGAACGAGCCAGGGGCGGCTGCGGGCTGATCATCACCGAAGAGCAATCGGTGCATCCGAGCGATTGGGCCTATCAAAAGCTCATACATGGCTTCGACTCCCATGTCATTCCCCATTACCGGCACATGACGCGCGCGGTTCATGATTACGGCACGCGCATGTTCGCGCAGATCAACCACAATGGCATGCAGGCCAGCAGCATCTATTCGCGTCGTCCCGTTGTCGGGCCATCGTCGCTGGTCGATCCGATTCACCGCGAGATGTGCAAGGAGTTGGAGCCGGAAGAGATTGCCGAAATCGTGCGCGGCTACGCACTTGTAGCACGACACGTGCGCGAAGGAGGGTTCGATGGTGCAGAACTCCAATCGTCGCATAGTTCATTGATGCGACAATTCTTCTCACCCTACTACAACCGGCGCGATGATGATTATGGTGGTTCCCTGGAAAACCGCATGCGCTTCGCCCTGGAGGTAATCGAGGCGGTGCGAGCCGAAGTTGGACGCGATTTCACGCTCGGCATCCGGCTTTGTGGCGATGAATTGATACCGGCGGGGTTAACGCTCGATGATGTCTGCGAAATCGCGCGGCGCCTGGAAGCAACGGGGCAGCTTGATTTCATCAATACCAGCATTGGCGAGTTTCACAACCTCTACATGGTAGAGGGTTCGATGCACACACCGCCCGGCTACCAATTGTTCGTCTCGGCCAGTATTCGCGAAACGGTCAAACTGCCCGTCTTCTGTACCGGGCGCATCAAGGACCCGGTGCAGGCCGAACGCATCCTGCGCGAGGGATTGGCGGATATGGTGGACGTAGTACGCGGCCAGATCTGCGACCCCGAATTTACACGCAAAGCGCGTGAAGGACGCAGCGAATCGATCCGGCTCTGCATCTCCTGCAACCAGTATTGCATCGGGCGCATGGGCCTTAATTTAAGTCTCGGCTGCATTCAAACGCCCGCGACCGGAAACGAACTTCAATTCTCCAATCTTATCAAAACCCACGAGTTCAAAGAGCAAAGACCGCGCCTGCACAGGCCACAGTTAATGGTCGTTGGCGGAGGTCCAGCAGGGATGCAGGCGGCGAAGGTCGCAGCACAACGCGGCTATCGTGTCCGGCTATATGAAAAACAAGAAGAGTTGGGTGGTCAGATCAACCTGCTCGTGCGCGTTCCCAGCCGTGTAGAATTTGGCGATGCCTCGCGCAACCTGCAGCGCGAAATTCAGGAGGCAGGAGTCGAGGTGAACCTGGGAGTCGAGGTTACAGCGGAGATGATTGAGCGCGAACACCCCGATGCGGTTATTATCGCGACAGGCTCATATCCCAATCTTCCGCCCCTGCCCGGCATCGATTTACCACACGTTGCCACGGTCTGGCAGGTGTTGCAGGGCGAGAAAAGCGCTCAACCGGGAGAATCCGTCCTTGTCTATGACACCATCGGTTTTCACCAGGCAACCAGTACAGCCGAGTGGCTAGCAGAGGGTGGTTGCCAGGTAGAGGTGGTAACGCCGCAATTCTACGTTGGCGGCGACCTGGGAATCACGCTGGACATCGAGCTATGGTATCGCCGCGTACTGGCAAAAGGCGTGAAATTGACAGCCAATCATTTCCTGGCCGGATTGGCAGCGGGCAGTGCCACCATCGTCAACAACTATACCGGTCAATCCCGTCAGATCGAGCAGCTTGCCCTGGTGGTGATGGCTACGCCACAGGTTGCTAATGACGGCCTGTACCGGCAGTTGCAAGGGAGGGTGAAGGAACTGTACCGCGTCGGGGATTGCATTGCCCCGCGGCGCGTTGAACACGCGATTCTGGATGGGGAGAGAGCGGCAAGGGCTTTGGGCTAAGAAAACGGGTCCCTTTTCAGGGACCCGCCAGCTTTTCAGCTTCCTCTTGCAATGCTACTGCTGAGGTCTAACACTTCACAGAAAGGCCGGTGAAAGTCCCCAGGTAGGTGTAAAGATGGTTGATGGCTTTCGATTTCTTCTCACGCGCAAACCACGTGAAGAAAGCGACATCCTGTAAATGATCGCTTGAGAAACCGTTCACTGTAAAGAGTACACCGACAAGTGGGTCACCTACCTCTAACAGGTTATTACAACCATACTGCGGGGCGATTGGCGACTTCCAGTTGGGTACAACATTGTTGGTATAGGGGTCGTTGAACCACTCCAGGATTTCATGGCTGGACGCACTGACATCCTCACTGAAACCACCCTGGACACCCTCGTCAACCTGGGTCGTCCAGATGTAGGTCTGCATGTTCTGTAAGGCATTGTGATAGCCACCAATGCAGCAGTTCCCCAGGACAGGAGCACCGGCCGTAGCATAGACCATGTAAGACAGGAAGATCGGCAGCATGTTGTTCGTGAAGTGCATCGAAGTAATCAAGCCCTGAAGTTGCGGATCGAGCCAGTTAATATTCACCAGGCCGATCAGCTTGCCGGTAGATGGATCATGCGCAGTAGCGCCATCGGCTGATGGAATGTTCATCGTCACCGTATTGGCAATAGTGGGAGTTCCAAGCAGGGTATGGTAATTGGGACTCTTTTTGTTGACGCTGTTCCAGAACTCGGCACGAGCAACAGCGTCACCGTACTGTGTGGTGCCGCTAATAAATGGAGCATTCTGGAAAAGCGGCGAACCGGTCAAAACTGGCACCTGCCCGGTTCCATCGAAGCTATTGCCATCCGAAAACTTCATAAGCAGGGGGACAATGGTGACCGGGGTAGTCGTTGTCGCAGAACCCTTGGACGGGTTTGTACCGACCATCGTGTAGGTCCACGTCCTTCCCTCAGATTTGAACGACGAGGTCCAGGTTGTCAGAGCTGACTGAGCCAGCTGCTGTGGGGTGAACGTGTGGTGGAACTCATAAAAACGTGGCGTTCCATTCACGCGAGATACTTGCCGGGTCGCCTGAGCACCAGCGCTTGATACTGCAAATACACCAAAAGTCAATGCCAGGACCATGGCCATGCTGAGCGCAGATAACAATCGTACTACAAACTTAGGACGATGCATGCGAGTCATTCCTTCCTTTCTTGTTCACTAGCGTGACATTACAGAAACCAAGGTTTGAAGCAGCATGAGGCAGCTACGAGCAGGCTCCGTTGCTTGTGAGCCCTCTTGCTTCCACCACAAGTATACCTGTCCCGTCTTCTCCAATCCTTCACGCCGGCTTACTCAATCCGTTATTCTGCGAACAACGAAATAAGCTAGGTATAAATACCTAGCCAAGCACATCTTAGAGAAGATGTCTTATATAAAACTACATAAGACAAATGATGGGGTTAACCTGCTCTTGCTATTTCCACGTTTTGCTTAGAACACGTATCCAGTTCTGGTAAGCAAGCTTGTGTAGTGCTTCCTCGTCATATCCACGCTCGCGTAGCGCCTGAACCAGCCCCGGCAAGCCGGTCACATCGCCGATTTCCAGCGGAACCCGCGTACCATCGAAGTCGGTACCCAGCGCGATACAATCAATTCCCAGCTGCTCGACAAGATAATCGATATGATCGACGACTTTAGCAAGCGGAAGGTCAGGGTCATTACGTCCATCCTGGCGCAGATCACCAACACTAAAGTTCAAACCCACCAGGCCTTCCGATTCTTTAATTGCGGCGAGTTGTTTATCTGTCAGGTTGCGTGTTGAGGGGCTGATCGTATGCGCATTGGAATGTGTTGCCACCAGTGGCGCGTTCGATAAGCGGGCGACATCCCAGAAACCCTGCTCATTGAGGTGAGAGAGGTCGAGCATGATGCCAAGTTCATTGCAGGCACGCACCAGGTCTTTGCCCGCTTCTGTCAATCCAGGTCCGGTATCGGGAGAATGAGGATACCTGAAAGGCACGCCTTCCGCGAAGATGTTAGGGCGACTCCATACAAGGCCCAGTGAGCGCAGCCCCGCCTGGTAAAAAACTTCGAGCGCATCCAGGCCCGGATCAATCGCTTCAGCCCCCTCGAAATGCAGGATGGCCGCAAGTACTCTTTCCCGCACACATTTCTCAAGTTCACCCGTTGTGCGCACGACTTTGAGCTGTCCCTCGGATGCGGCTTCAAGACGAAATAGAATCGCCATCATTGCTATAGTCACGCGCTGAGCATAAGTGGGATCGATTGGCGCTTGCATCGGTATTTCGTAGCCGTTCTCGGTTACCTTGATATTCATACGGGGAGCCGCCTCCCCATGCGACTCTGGGGGGACGAAGATCGCGAAGAATCCCCCTGCCAGGCCAGCCGCCTGCGCGCGCGGCAGATCGATATGCCCCTTATCGCTGCGTACAAAAAAGCTGCGTCCTCCCCCACGCTCAGGAAGATAAAGACTCAGTAATGTATCATTATGCCCAATGATGATAGGAAGGGTATTCGTAGTGGTCATGTAGCCTCTCTTCTAAGAAAAATGATGGAACCTGGCAACCATAAAGGTATTGTACCATTCTAAAAAGGCTTCTGGTACTTTTAACCAGGAGGGATTGTCCAGGAGATTCGCCTTGCAGCCGCCCATCATGCCTGATATACTCTCTAACGGAGGTGAAGCCATGTCCGAAATCTGGGCTGTGCTTGAATATGATGGCATTGCGTTTCATGAGAATAGCGACGAGTTGCTGGCCGAACTGGTCGAAATTGCGCGAAAGCACCAACAGGAAAAAGTATGCGCGGTCATTCTCATTGCTCCCGGCATGCCATTGCCGGATACGACCTATCTGGCAAATCCAGGCATGCACAACCTCTACGTTCTGGAGCACCCACTGCTGGCTCAGTATACAACCGGCGGATATGTCAGCGCCCTGGCATGGTTGATAGAGCAGCAGCATCCTTCACTTGTGCTGGCCAGCGACACGCTATACGGTCGGGATTGGATACCACGGCTCGCGGCACGATTACATCTTCCATTCGTTTCGGGCTGCCTTGGAGTCGAACTGCACAACGATTCTCTGTTAGCATTACGCTCAGTCTATGAAGGACGCGCTTATGTCCAGACGCGCACCGAATTGCATGGGAAAACCGGATTGGCAACCCTTGTGCCAGGAGTGCGCGGTACACCGGTAAAAAACGAGCAAGGTGCATCCCAAACACTGGCGATCAAACGCGAGATACCGGAGATTGTTGTCGGTCCCGGGCAGGAGCGCATCCGGCGTCTTGCTTTGCAGGCACCTTCACCAGAGGAGATCGAACTGGATGCGGCTGAACGAATCGTTGCTGGCGGGCGCGGAGTGGGACAGGAGGGGTTCAGACATATTGCCGACTTTGCGCGCATGATTGGCGCGGCGGTGGGCGCGACAAGAGTGGCGACCGACCGGGGCTGGGTCGAGCAGGCACGGCAAATTGGTGCTACCGGTAAGAGTGTTCATCCAAAACTCTATATCGCCTGTGGTATCTCCGGCGCGGCCCAGCATATCAGCGGCATGCGCGAGGCCCAGACCGTTGTAGCCATCAATCCAGACCGGACGGCTCCTATCTTCGCGCTGGCCGACCTGGGCTTGCTCGGAGACGCGAGCCAGGTGCTTTTGCTGACAGCGGATATGCTTCAATCCCAACGGGTTGAGCCATCCTGAGCGCTCGCGCCGCTGCCAAAGAGGAAAGGATACCTCTCGAATCCGGGACGTTCAAGTAGAATAGTACTAACGAAAGGGGATACATATGAAAGTCGTACAGTTTGCCCAATATGGCGGGCCTGAGGTCTTACAACTCACCGAAGTGCCTGATCCCGTTCCAGGGTCAGATGATGTACTAATCGAGGTCAAAGCAACCACGGTTAACCATCTTGACCTTTTTCAACGCGATGGCAGCCGCCCTGTTAACAAACTGCCGTTTACTCCTGGCCTGGAAGCTGCCGGTATTGTCGTGCAGGATAGTAACGGGTTTCACACTGGCGAACGAGTGCTGACTACCAATGCAGTCTCGGCGAAAGGCGGCGGCGGATATGCAAGCAAAATGGCCGTACCTGCCTCGCATCTTGTACGCATTCCTGATGGAGTCACATTTGAGCAGGCAGTAGCGGCAGGCCTGACTTCATCGACGGCCTGGGGGGCATTATTTGATCTTGGACATTTAAAGGCGGGAGAGCGTGTGTTGATCTGGGCCGGTTCGAGTGGTGTAGGTTCAATTGCGATACAGCTCGCCAAACATGCCGGATGCTGGGTAGCGACAACTGCCAGCAACAGAGACAAGGCTGGTGAATTGCGCCGTTTAGGAGCCGACCTGGTGGTCAATCATAAAGAAGAGAATGTTGGACAGGCAGTTCAAAAAGCTGGCGGCGTGAATCTGGTGATCGAACTCGTCAGCACAACTTTGCAGGCCAGCCTCGATGCTTGCCTGAACGATGGACGCGTGGTGCTTATCGGCAACCTGGGCGGTCAAAAGGCCACCGTCGATACACAAACATGGCGCCTCAAACGCACTGTGGTAATTGGAGGTGGCGTGTTACATACATCTCCCGAAAACGAGGAGCGCATCTTGCAATTGATCGCCGAAAAGGCCATTGCTCCCGTTATTGCCCGCACGATGCCGGTGGAACAGGCAGCAGAGGCGCATCGCATATTGGAATCGGGCGAGCCAATCGGTAAGATCGTGCTTGTGCATGGTCAATAAGGCATTTTACGCTCATGATTGCGGCTGTAAGTAAACGCTTTCAATCTGTCAGCGCATTAAAATTCCGTTCTTTCAGGATGGTCTGGATAGGGCAGAGCGTCTCTAGCCTGGGAGATGGCATATTCTATATCGCCCTGGCATGGCAGGTTCTGCTGATGACCCATTCCGGCACCGCCATGGGCATTGTACTTGTCTCAAGCACCATTCCCCGGCTGGCATTCCTGTTGATTGGAGGGGTGACCGCAGATCGTATGCCGAGACGTCTGATTATCCTCTGGTCAGACGGGGGGCGCGGCGTAGTTGTGCTACTTATCAGTATTCTCGGCTTTACGGGTCTGTTGCAATTCTGGCACCTGGTCGTCGAATCGCTTATCTTTGGCATTGTGGATGGTTTCTTCAACCCGGCAGTGGTGTCGATAACGCCCGACCTTGTCGAAAAAGAGCAACTGGCCTCGGCAAATGCGCTGATCTCATTCAGTGGCAACCTGGCGCAGTTGCTCGGTCCGATACTGGGCGCCGGACTGATCGCCCTGTTCAGCCCGATGGGTGCTTTTGCCGCCAATGCCCTGAGCTACTTCGTCTCGGTCGCCTTTCTCCTGCCCGTCCATATTCCTGAACGGCATATGCTCAACGCGCTTGAAACTCAGCAATCCACGAACGAAGGCGGTCAAGAGGAACTGCTCGCAAAGCGCAAAGGCTTTCGCAGTGTGATTGCCGATGTTCGGGAGGGTCTGGCCTATGTACGAGGCTCGCGATGGCTGTGGGTAAGCATCACCAATTTCGCGCTCTTCAATGTTGGCTTTGTTGCCGCACTTTCGGTTGCCATGCCCAAGCTAGTGCATGATGTCTACGGTCAGGGTGCATGGCTGCTCGGTCTAATCAGTGGAGTGGGAGCCATTGGTTCATTCCTGGCGCTCGTGCTGATCGGCCAGGCTACGCGCATCAAAAAGCGTGGCCTGCTGGCCTATCTCTCGACCGCCCTGAGTTGCATTGGTATCCTGATTTTCGGCCTGCCATTTCCACGTGTGTTCGCGCCGGTTATCGCGCCTCTGGCCAGTGTGCTGGTCGGTTTCGGGCTGGCTTTCTTCAATACCATCTGGTTCACCATCCTGCACGAAACGATTCCCAGCGATAAGCTGGGGCGCGTAGTCAGCCTGGATTCGCTCGGCTCTTTTATTATGATTCCCATCGGTGAGGTAGTGGGTGGCATCTTGACCGACCGCATCGGCCCGGCAATGGTTTTCATTGTCTTCGGCATATTCAACCTGGCAATTGTGCTGATCCCTCTGCTGGTGCGCGAGGTGCGCGAGTTGGAGTAACCCCCGATGATTCTCCAAAGGTGAGTGCAGCGAAGAATCTCTCACTCCAAGTCGTCCAGCCGTTCCGGTTCTCGTCACCTGGCTCACATCTGGAGAATAACCAGAGTAACCCGGCTTGCATTTGGATTAGACAACGTGTATCATGAGGCCATCGCATGAACGAATGGACTTGAGTAAGAATGTGCCGCGCATGAAGACAACACAGCAATTCGACGCCATCGTTGTGGGCGCCGGACCGGCGGGAAGCAGCGCCGCGCTGGCGATGGCCCGCGCCGGATTATCCGTAGCCTTAATCGAGCGCGGTGAATACGCGGGCGCCAAGAATGTGTCGGGGGCCGCGCTCTATGCTCCTGAGCTACTGGCCAGTCTGCTGCCGGATTATTGGGAAGAGGCGCCCGTTGAACGCTACCTGACACGGCGCGTCGTCACCTTCCTGGGCGAGGAATCCGCGCTTTCGGTCGATTTTCGCACGAGTCATTTCGCGCACCCGCCCTATAACGGCTTCACGGTGCTACGCCCCAAATTTGATCGCTGGCTCGCCGGCAAAGCCGAGGAGGAGGGCGCGCTGCTCATCACCTCGACCGTGGTTGACGACCTGCTTTACGAGGGAGAGCAGGTGATTGGTGTGCGCTGCCGCCGCGAGGATGGAGAGCTTTACGCGCCGGTGGTGGTTGCTGCCGATGGAGCCAATTCTTTTCTGGCGAAGAAAGCCGGCTTGCAACGTGAGTTTCGCGCTGAGGAAATGTCGCTGGGCGTCAAGGAGATTCTACGGCTCGATGCTGACACCATAGAAGAACGCTTCAATCTGACCGGTGATGAGGGCATGGCCAATGAATTCGTGGGATTTGCCACCGGCAATGTCAAAGGCGGCGGTTTCCTCTATACCAATCGCGACACGCTTTCCATTGGTGTGATTACGCAGATCGCATCGCTGGCCGAAAAGCGCCTCAAAGCCTATGAGTTGCTCGATCAGTTCAAGCAGCATCCATCAGTTGCCCCATTGGTGCGCGATAGCGTTACGCTGGAATATTCGGCGCATATGATTCCTGAAGCCGGTTGGGCTATGCTGCCCAAGCTCTCACAAGGTGGTTTGCTGGTGGTGGGAGACGCGGCAGGTTTTGTCTTTGCCGCCGGAATTTTTCTGGAAGGTATGAACTTCGCGATTGCTTCAGGGCTGGCCGCGGCAGAGACGATTCAGCAGGCCCATGCCGAGTCCGATTTCTCGGCGCTCAGCATGTCGCGCTATCGCAAGCGGCTCGAGCAGAGCTTTGTGTTGCAAGATCTGAAACGCTTCCACCGCGCTCCTGATTTTGTCAATAACGAACGCTTGCAGAACCTCTATCCTGAATTGTTCTGCCAGGCTGCAGAGAATGTCTTTCGCTCGAATGGCACACCGCGCAGCAAGCTGGGACGCACTATCTTTAAAACTATGCGGGGGAAAGTGCCGCTGCGCACGCTGGTACGCGACGGCTGGCAGGCTGCACGCGCCCTATTCTTTTAGGTCAGGTAGCAGCAGGAGGTCATGAATGCAACCCATTGAGGAGCGGCTGGAACTGGTACGCTTCAAAGTCGATAAAACGGCGCATATTCGCGTCAATAGCGAAACATGCAAAGAGTGTGATACCACTCCTTGCGTTTACGTGTGTCCTGCCGGTCTATTCGAGTTGCTGGGAGGCGAGATGCACTTCTCCTACGAGCACTGCCTGGAATGCGGTACCTGCTATGTCGCCTGCGAACGCAAAGCTATCGAATGGGATTATCCGCGTGGCGGCTGGGGAGTTAGCTTCCGCGCATCTTAAATATTCTCAATGAAAGGATTGCTACATGGCGGCATCTGACCAGGAACATCGTCAAACAAACCAGTTTCAGGAATATCTGCGGACAAACCAGTACAAAGATTCCTCGAATCTGCAGGCGCGCATCCGCATTCACCAGCTTTTCAGCACCAACACCTATCCTTTTCATCGCTGGGTCTTCGATCATTTCAGCATCCCTCATCCGGCGCGCATCCTCGAAGCGGGCTGCGGGCCTGGATATTTATGGACGCAAAACAGAGACCGCATTCCTGAAAATTGGGATATCACGTTATCGGATTTCTCAGGAGGGATGCTGCAAGAGGCACAACGCAATCTGAGCAAGGTTCAGGGACATTTCAGCTTCCAATTATTTGACATCCAGTCTATCCCTTTCGAGGATGCTCATTTTGATGCCGTGATTGCCAACCACATGCTCTATCACGTGCCCGACCGCCAGAAAGCCTTGTCGGAGATTCGTCGCGTGCTAAAGCCAGGTGGCAAATTCTATGCCGTCACCAATGGCCAGAAACATATGCAGGAACTGTACCAGTTGCTCAAAAAATTCAATCCCGCGCTGCCTGACCCACGTGGCGACTTATTTTCCCTACAATTTGGTCTGGAGAATGGAGCAGAACAAATCGCGCCCTGGTTTAAGACAATTACGCTGCACCGCTACGAAGATGGGCTGGTCGTCACCGAGGTTGGCCCTCTCGTGGACTACGTGCTATCGACAACAGCAGGACAGGCTGCCATTGAGAACAAGATCGCGGAATTCACCCAATTTCTTGAAAATGAACTGGCGGCGCATGGAGCAATCCATATTACGAAAGATACCGGCATGTTCGAGGCATGCTGATCTGCAAGGAGAATATCAAGAGTGTTCAGCGATTACTTCTCCAACAACCTTGATGAGCTCCTCGGCTGAAAATGGTTTGGGTAAGTAACGGTCAGCGCCCTGGCGTAGCCCCCAGCTATGATCCAGGGCAGTATTTTTGACGCTAACCAGAATGATAGAGAGTTTACGATATGGATCTAATGCTCTCAGTTGCCTGCATAGCCTGAATCCATCGACTCCTGGTAATACCACATCCAATATGATACAACGGGGATGTTGCTTGAGTGCTTTTATCCTTCCTTCAGGCCCATCTGACGCCGTTATCACATCATACCCGGCATTTTGAAGAGCACTTGCCATTAAAAGGCGTGACGGTACACTATCATCGATAATGAGGACTACCGGTAATTGAGCCATTGGAAGTATAACCCTCTTTCAAAATATTTGAATGCCCCTAATGGATGCTAAAGGTGCTGAAAGAACACTTGCCAGCACCTTTAGCATATGCGTATCTGCCACAGCAACTACGATAACACTATCCCTGGGGATAAGTTACTGTACGACGGCGACCCAGATACCATGGGCGAGCAAACAGTACTGCCAGCAAAGGCACAGAGAAAGGCAGAACATCCAGGTAAGAAATCTTTTGCGCTCCATGGCCGTCGCAATCTACCTGGCCACTAAGGGCCTCACTAAGCGGTGGCAAGGTAGCTGTTTTCAGGTTCAGGCACATCGTATAGGCCAGAGTTGAGCCAATCTGCATGTCGAACACGTGATCGTCAATTGAAACCCCTTGCTTAATGACGGGGCCGGAAATGAATAACGGGACCCTGATATCGCTCGCATTAAATCCGCCATGTTCCACGTGCTTCATGAGCGGAGGGCTGGTATAGACGACAGCAGGAGTTCCATGACGGCCAATAGTTGGCTGAATGGCAAAATCTGGCGTCCGGTATTGAGGAGCCGCGTTAAGTTCCTCCAACTGATCCTGATTCAGAAAGTAACTGATGCCGAACTGCCGCCTCACGGATGGAGGAGAGAGCAGCTTGATAGCCGCCTTCGTCTGCGAGGGGTCCTGCAACCATACGAGATACACCTGGTCAGCTGTTGCCTGAATGACCGGTATACCATGATCGTCCAGGTACTGCTGGATACTCCCTGGCCCACTATCAGGAATAGCAGTATTCACAGCAGTATTTCCATGATCGGCCGTCACAACAATATCGGTCTGATCATAAATGCCTGCTTGCTTGAGAGTATCCACCGTTTGTTTTATCTCGTTATCTTCAAATGAAATCGCCTGAGCGACCTGCGGCGCATTGATACCATACTGCTTCTCAATACTATTAGGAGCCACCGCGTAGATCACGAAGAGATTCGGGCGATTCGACCCCGACAGAATATCTGCACGCAGGTGATCGAAATTCTTATGATCGTACTGCTGCGGCGTACCTTTGAAGTTGGCGAAGGTAGGTGTGCGCAGTATATCAATGCTGGGTGAAGGTCCAAGATCCTTTGGACCATTCTCAATGCTATACGCGGGATACTTCGAGATAAACTCTGTTCGTAGACCCCCCTCCTTAGCGGCCTGGAACAGCGTCTCCGCATAGAGCAGGTTACCGGCATTTTTTAATGTGAAACCTGGCGGAAGCATAGGTGTCTCATCCAACTCAATCACCTGATTGTAATGACGATCATAAAACGTTTCGTAGATCATCCCCGATTGAGTTGGATACGTCCCGGTCAGGTCCGCCGTAATATCGGTGATCGAGTCACCCGGCACTGCCGTTTCCGCGTTTGTCAGGTGCGCCCCCGTCTGTCCAAGGCTGGTAATAAATGGCGCATCCTTACTTGTAATCATCCCTGGCAAAACGCCATCAAGAAATACGACAAAGGAATACTTAGCAGGTTCAGTATCTCCACCAGCACGTGCAATAGAGGTAGAACCCTTTACCAGGAGACTGGACGCCATGCTCATTGCAAGCATAAGGAAAAGAAGTGCCCCTACAAGTGCCCCTCTCCGCAGAAGAGCGTTGAAATTTTTCATCAATGAGATCCCCCTTGAGTTGAGAAAAACTAGCCGCGTCTAATTACAAATCGGATGGCAGGACACGCAACACAGCTATTATACAACACCAGAGAGGGCTATGCGCATATCGAGAATTATGGCTCTCCATATTTCAGGGGAGTGGGGATGGATGGCTCCACTCCAGGGTACGATGAATCTGGCCCCTACCTCCCCAGGGATGCAGACCCGAATTATGCGCCTGTTTCCGCGTAACTCTGCTGCGAACGCTCTGGCAATAACACTGCCAGGAATAGAACCAGGAGACCTGCTATGCGAATCAAATCTCCATTTTGATCCAGTGCATCATTCGGTGTCACATATTTCGGAATAATGATGGAGTAGCCGAGGCAAAGCAAGAGAAAGGCAATGCCCATGAGCAGGCTAAAGCGCGTCTCTTTCCTCATAAAAACATAGACGTAGTAGAAAAAGATGACAAAACAGATGAAGCCGCGCGAACCGCTGAGAATAGATTTCGTGACAGCAGGTGCGGGGAATTCAGGTGGCAATACCGGCGCCAGGAATAACAAAACGAGGAGTAATAGAGATACTACAATATGCCAACGCATGAGACTACGAAGGTATTCATCGGAGTTGCGGAAAAAACTGAGCAAGATAAAGATAAAGCTCACTGTCTGCCCAATGTAATTGAACCAATCAACATTGAGGCTAATACTTGTAACATTATCCCCTGCGTATCCGGCTACTGCCGTCAGCGCAATCATTCCCATAGACAACGCTAGAATGAAAATGCGCCGGCTACGCGCCTGTATATAAAGATAAAACGCGCGCACCGAAATGAACAGGGAAACGAAAAATAGCGTGAGCGAAAGCAGATTAGCAATATCCATACAAATATTCTCCTTACATAAAAGCACTACAGCACATCTTGCAATGCCGAGTCATCCACTAATTGACCACCTGGGGTATAGAACTGAATCCGGTGCTGAGCCATGAGAATCTTTAACGCCCTGCGTGCCTCTTTTGCATCCATACCGGTCACTTCACAGATCTCTTTCACGGCTCTATGACCGTCTACAGCATTATAGAGGCGACGGGCCTGCTTATCCGTAATGGCGCCTGAACCGGCAAATGGATTGCTCGACTTCAAGAGCTTATCGTCCTCATAACGATGGGGAATGAGTTCTGGTAAAGCTGACCGCGGCTCCTGCTGAGCATATCCATTCCTCAGTGAATGATTCCCTGTCGCAGCAGGAGGCTGGAGCAGACCATACGTACCGGCAGCCTGTATCGCCTGCTCCAGCACAAGTCCCAATGCCGAGATAGTGGTTTGTGAAGGAACCTGCCGCAGGAAAAGGAGCACAGCCAGTGCTAGAGGCATGGGTAACAGTTGCCCCTGAGAAGATGGATCGTAGGCAGGAGGAAGTAATAGAGCGCTACTGAGGAAGTAGCATGAGCAATAGTTCAATCCATAACGCGCCAGAAGATCAGCCTGGAACGGGGAAAACAGGTTGCTCACCTTCTGCATCATGAAACCACGCCGCTGATTCAGGACGTTTCCGGCCAGCGTTACAACATGGTTATTTGTAACAACATGCTGAGGTAATGAGTTGTCCTGAAAAACTAAGGCACGTAACTGAGTAAATACTTCACCGGTACGATTTGTTTGCAATCCCCAGAATTGGGCAACTTGAACATCCAGGTTTTGCACACTTACATTAGCTAGCCATAGAAATAGTTCATCTATCTGCCGCATATTTGCCGCAGCTTGAAACAATCGTGCGGTTATCATTAATGGCCATCGACCTGCCCCCGGCCGAGAAACGTCACCATTCGCTCCATTACTATCCATCAGCTCTACCCTTTTAGCTCTGATCCTCTTGATTTATAGGAGCCCTATTTACACCAACGAAAAGACCCACCAGAGCATTCCCTAAATATTCATTCCTCCAGACGACATTGACCGTGTATCTTCAAAAACTGGAAAACTGCGAGCTAAACTAAAGCAGGCTCTCATGACCCCTTTGCAGAGAATATCATAAATGCACACCGGTTTGTCAAGCATAATGTGCATTCTCCACTTAAGAATAGGAAATTTGTCTATTTAATAAAAGCTTACTTTTTGCACCTATCCGGTTTTCTTTACTTCTTTTCCATCCACTACCCTGTACGCTGTATAAATACCTGATACAACCCAGATTGCCTAATCCTCTTGTTTAATTTTCTCATTCATGTTATATGATGAGCATTGATTAAACTCTATCTGGTTGTAGAGTTTCGTAACAGTTGTAATTTTGAGGAGTTTGTTTCATGACCAGAACACCTATCTCTTTTCGTAGGTGGATTTTCAGAGGGGGACTGCTTTTTCTGTTCGTCGCCAGTATTGCAACGGGGTTGCTGATCAAAAACCATACCTTTGCGCATGCTGATAACGGTAATAACCGCGTACCGGCAAAATATGCATTTATCGTTATTCTTGATGGCGGTCATCCTGAGCTGTATAATGCCACGAATGCTCCGTTTCTGACCAGTTTGAAAGCGAGTGGGGCCTCTTATACCAATGCTCAAGCGCAGGTACCTGCCGATTCGATTACCAACATCATGGGTATTTTTACCGGAACTGACGCCTCCCATCATGGGTTTCCCTACGAAACTTTTTGGGATCGACAATATAACCATTTGATCGAACTCGACGAAACTCCCGTCCTACCGCCCGGTATTACCGAGGATCGCAATGTTGGACGCGCATGCACACTATTTCAAGCGGCCAAAGCTGGTGGTTTGAGTACAGCATTTATCTCCAAATACCCGGCCTACGACGTTTTAGATGGCCCCAATACCTGTTCCGTATATAGCGGGCCGGGAGTTGATAATCTACAAACCCCAACATTTGCCGATTTCCAGGGGACACCTGAGCAATACGACCAGATGAACTTTAATACCGTGCGCGCTGAGATCAACTCCGGGCCTAATCGACCCAACGTCTTCGGTCTCTATGCAGTTGCTCCCAATAGCATTATGAAAGAATATGGGATCAACTCCCCGCAGGTCGCTTCAACGATCCAGTTCGAGGACAATCAGATTGCTCAGACAGTAGCACTACTCAAAAGCGTTGGCATTTACAATCAGACTGAGATTGCTATTGTCAACGATCATGGCAATACCGCATTGACCGAGGCCATTCCAGATCATGGTCCCGGTAGCATCGACCAGTATTTGAACGATCATGGTATACCGACCGATCAAACCACAACCGACCGTGTCGCTCTTGTCTGGTTACAGAATCCCTCGCAGGCACAGGCAGCCATCAACCTGTTGAGCACACCGCAGAACATGTCCCAATTCGGCATTCAGGCAATAACGCCAGCCTCAGGTCTGGGACAGTATATGGTCACTCCGCAGTATCGTACCCCTGACTTTATTGTATGGCCAACAGACGGATCAAATGGCACACAGGCTGTCGTGTATGACACCCCACCACTTAGCAAGTTAGCGGAACACGGTGGGCGTGGCGCATCAGACCAGAACGTCATGATTATTATGGAAGGCCCCGGCGTTCAGCCAGGCTTCACAACCGACAGGCACGTCTGGCTCATGCAAGTTGGCACAACCGTAGCAAACGATATGTGCTTAGACCTGGCAAATGCAACCTATCCACAGTTGCCCGGAACCAGTAATGACGATAACAACTGTCAGAACTAAATAAAGCACAGCTCACTTGATTAAGAGGTAGTACGGACGATAGTAGTTCGCACTACCTCTTGTCTTGTAGAATAAGATGGAGCAAAATGAAGGAGTTGTGAGTTAAAGGCCCTGAGTTAACACGACAGGAGAAGAACAATGTTAATCGAGGTGAAACTGGAATCGCTCGGACTTGTGCTGCCCGAGCCGCTCAAGACTCCTGCTGGATTGGAGTTACCATTTCCCTGGGTGCGCGTGCATGGCAATCGTGCCTATATTTCAGGGCACGGCCCGCAAAATGCCGATGGTTCGCTTGCCGGGCCACTGGGAAAGGTCGGCACGGAGGTATCGGTAGAAGAGGCGTACCACGCTGCCAGCCTGGTGGCTCTGGCAATACTGGGCAATCTGAAAAGGGCGATTGGCGACCTTGACCGTGTGACCGCGTGGTTAAAGGTACACGGTATGGTGAACTCGGCCCCCGGTTTCAACCGCCAACCGGCTGTGATCAACGGCTTCTCCGATTTAATTATCGAACTGTACGGAGTCGAGAGAGGGCAGCACGCGCGCTCGGCAGTGGGTATGGCGGAGTTACCATTTGGCATTCCGGTGGAGATCGAAGGCGAAGTGGAGATTAGTCTGTAGGGAACGATACCAGATAGTATGCATATATGCGTCTGCATCAAACAAACACCGGACAGCAGTTCGGTCTACATAGACCCTATTACGGGACAGCCAGACTACGAACGCTTCGTACAGATACTCAATCCGGCGGATGCCTGCGCCGTTGAAGCAGCTGTACGTCTCAAAGAGCAGTTCGGCGGCAGCGTCACCGCGATTACGCTGGGGCCGCAGGATGCCGAAGGGGCACTGCGGGCAGCGCTGGCTATCGGAGTCGATACAGCGCTGCGGCTCTGGCATCCGCAGGCTGGTGATTGGGGGCCGTTTGCGGTCGTAGCCGCATCAGGCGCCTGTATTCAAAGAGAGGTGCCAGCAGCTGACCTGGTCCTATGCGGCGATAAGAGTAGCGACTGGTCATCGGGAATAGTTGGACCCGCCCTCGCCGAAAAACTCGCTCTCCCGCAAATTACGGGTGTGATGCAGTTACACGCGCTACGCGAACAGGGGCAGGATACTATAAAGTTGCAGGTAACGCGCAGGCTCGAACGCGGCTACCGGGAAGTGCTTGAGGCGGAGTTGCCGGTTTTGCTGACCGTCACCGGCGATTTGAATGAACCACGCTATCCATCACTGCCAGCCCACCTGGCTGCTCTCAAAGCCACCATCCCGGTGATTGATCCTCTGCCATTAATCGACCAGGCGGATGGAGCAGAAGCAGAGGAAACCACCTTGCTGGAAATATACGTGCCTCGCCCGCGCCCAAGAAGGATTGCTGCTCCCGATAGCCGCCACAGCGCGTTTGAACGCATTGGAGAAATCATTGCCGGAGGCGCAGCCGGGCACAAGACGCGCCTCGTGGAGGGCTCACCGGAGGAGCTGGCCAGGGCACTGGTCGAGTTTCTGAGAGAAAAGGGATTTCTGTAAGCAATGCCAGAAGACAGAACCGGCACCCGCGCGGGTGCCGGTTCTGTCTTCTGGCATTGCTTACAGGCTACGGCGTTACATCGAGTCCCTTGTGGATAAACAGCACCATATCGTAGGCTCCATCGGTGCTGCCGATAGCTTTGCGATTCCACCACCATTGCCAGATGTTATTGACGGCCAGGCCCAGGTTAAACTTTGCTCCCGGCGGTGGGTTGTCGCCATAGCTGAGCCAGAGGCCGGGACCAACACCGCCATATGTTTGCTGGCCGGCACAGTTGTTGTTTGCCTTTGTGGGAATGCACGGTGGTGGTTTGTATCCTTCATCCCACCAGGTACGCATATGGTACTGGTGCCACGCATATTGCCCGCCATACTGCGTCTCAAGGGCATAGGGGTCATCCCCGCCGCCTATAATCACCGGGATATTCTTCGGCCAGTTCGGGCAACCGGTGGGATAGTTGAAACATATATTGGGATAATCGCGCACATACCAGGCGAACGGCCAGGTGGCATCGTTAGTCAGCGCAATAGGCATCTGGTGATCGCCATGATAGTATTTCTGATCCAGTTCATCGACCTTCGCCATCACGATGTTGATATCGGTGGTAGTCTGCACATAGACCATCATCTCGTGCGGCCCATCAGCGGCATGTACATAAGTGACCTCGTACATGTTATGCAGGGTCGGCAGTAGCAGCAATACCGCCATGACGACGCCGAAAACTGCTGCGCTGCCCGCCAATACCCCCACTTTTCGACGCGGGCGTGGAGGCAGCAGTTGACCATTAGTTGCGCCGTTCAAAGCGATTGATGTCGAGCGCGAAGTACGCTCTTTCTGCTGTGCCAGGCGATTTTTCACCATGACGATAACCGTCCTCACCGCCGGCTCCAGGCCAATGGCTGCCAGGATCATCATGGGCATCGTCATATGAATCATCAGCCAGGGCATTTTCTCACCTGCCCAGGAGTAGATGAAGACGTTGCCTACGAACCAGTACAACAGGAAGAGGCGGAATGGATTGGGTTTGGCAATACAACGGATGATGCCTACGATGCTGAAGACGACTCCTATTTGCTCATACAGGGGGATGAGCAGGAAATAGTAGTACCAGGGCTGGCCGCCGCGTGCAACCTGCTGCTGTTGTATCCAGTAGTAGAGTCCGGCCCAGATACCATCGCCGATACCACCGCGAATATTGGTGAATTCGACGGTGAACAAGACCAGGAAAATCGTCCAGGCGACCAGGATACCAAAGAACCAGTGCGTCCACGGCATAGTGAGAATAGTATCAAGCACCGGCTGTAGCTTTGGATTGACTTTTTTAGCAAGGCCACGCCGTCCCTGCGGAGGGATTTTGCCGAACATTTCGCGCCCCAGGATGCTGAGGACGTAGACGCCAAGCAGAATGCCGAGCCAGGGCACAATGGCGACGGTCTTGTCTTTCAATCCCTGCACAAATGCGTCAGAGATGGGCTGCGTCTTGGGATCAGTGGTATAAACCGCCAGGTAATCGAGCCAGCGCAGCAGGATTTTAGCCGCTATGCCGGCAATCACGACATAGAGTACCAGGAAAATCGGCGCGAGCGTGCGCGGAACCAGGGCCGTGGAGAGCGTCCTTTTTTGATCCGGCGAACTGAGCCGGAACCTTTTGCCTATTTCCCAGACGATCAGGCCGCCTAAGAAGCTGCCAAAGACTCCGATGGTTAAAAACGTGGCCTCTTTCGTAGCATAGGAGAGCGAGAAGGCAGCGGCAGCAATTACGAACCAGCGCATCTTGCGACTGCGGATGTAGCGCGCAATGGCGACCACCATCAGCAGCGTAAAACAGGCCATGTAGATATCTTCACGCGCGAAACGAGAGAAATAGACCATGCTGGGAGAGACGGCCAGCAGAAAGCAGGCTAGCCAGGCGCCAATCTTGCCAAGATAGTCGCGCAGGAAGTAGGGCAGTCCAACAATGATCGTGCCAAGGGTAGCGGCTCCGATGCGCACGGTGGTCGTATTCACGCCGTTATCAGGAGCGCCCACCAGGTGGCTGATCCAGTAGACGAATGCGATGAGATGAAATTGAAACGGCCCGTGCAGGAGTGGATCATAGGTATAGCAGGTGTACCCAGGATAAGGCGGATTGATACAATTACCCCATGTTTCCAGGTCATGGAGCAATTGCAGCGAATAGTAGGCATGCAGGCTTTCATCATGATGAAGAGGTTTATCGCCAAGCCCCCAGAAACGCAGCACCGCTCCCAGTATGATCACGCCAATGAATGGAGCCCATTGTAGAATTTGCTCGCGTGTAGGCGGAGAAATCGACCACTTGCGGCGCGTAGGCTGCTCAGCTTCGATTTCCGTAGGAGGCGGCTCAACACCATCCAGGTCGGTAATCTCAGCGCCGGGCACGTCGATTTCTTCATTGATTATTCCGACCTCTGCCATTTCCGCTTCTGTGGTAGAATCGGCCTCTACTAGAGAATCCTCTACCTCTTCCGTATTCTTGCGCGGCCTCGTTTCGTAACTCTTCAAAGGACTACTCCTCACGTGGACAGGCACCAGGCGCTGCCCCTACATTTTTCCGGTTTGAGGACAGGCGCCAGGCGCTGTCCCTACACCGGGAGATATCAATACTTATTATAACCCGAAAACTTCATTTCACCTTATAAATCGTCACACCATGGTCGGAATAGACTACCTGCATAAATGAACTGAAACGATGCAGATTAGCACCCAGGTATGTCTCTTCCTCTAGAGGCCCAACATATAGATATTGGGCATTGTAGTGAGCCATCAAGGATAAAACGACATCAGGGTTGTTATTTGTATAGATACTGGTAACGTCGTTCTGCCGGCGGTCGAAATCGGCGGCATTGGCAGGCCTGTTCAGCCAGTTCACTCGCCACTGGTATTCATGTCCGACCCATCCCATGATGGTTGGTAAACCCGTAAATGCAGAGATGCGAGCGTAGTCACTGTAGTCAGGTCCTACAGCCTCTACGATAACCGGGTCTCCCTGAATATTATTATTGAGCCACTGGATGCCGTAGTAGTCGGCGGGGTCGGAAATCTTCATATAGGCCAGCCCATCAAGGCTATTCGTGCGAGACGCGAACTGACCAGTGCGCTGGTAGCTACCGACGATAGGGTAGATCAAGCCCGCAACCAGGAACAAAAACAGCGCGGCCATCCAGACCACCTGCGCCGTCTTGCGCGTGAAACGTTGCTCCGCCGTCGCATTTGCCGCCGGTCGAAAATGCTCCATAATAAAGTACAGTCCTGCGCCGCAGGTCACGGAGAGCAACGCCCAGGACTGGAAATAGAACTTGAAGACGGTATTCATGCGCGGGAAATTATCCGCGAAGACATCCTTCAGATAGAAAACCTCGCAGATAGCGACGAGCGCAAATGCTACCGTACCCAGAAGTATCGTAAAAGCGCGCGGGCGATCACGCAGATTGGTGAGTACCAGCATCGTTCCTACTGCCGCGATGCTCCCTGTCACCACAAACGTCAGGCTATTCTTCATGACCACGAGCGTCACAAGCCCAACTGCCAGGATGATCAATACCACGATCAGTCTCATATCCCAGTAACTACGACGAACAGTGTTGTCTTCAGACGAGCGACCATTACCAGGCAGCGGACTTATTGTAGGCATTTCCAGGCTATCATGCATGGCTACTTCATCGCTTTCAGGAGCAGCAAGCATATTATCAAATTCACTGGTAAGTTTTCCAGATTCGATATTCGTGGCCGGTTGCAGGCGGTTTCGCCCACCATCAGGCATCAATGTACCACTGGTGGAGGGGGCGGGCCGATAAATCGGCGCTGGGCACGATAAATCGGCCCCTACGGTATTATGGGAATTTGCCTGATTATACTCCTGCCCGCCATTACGAGCAGTTCTCTGATCCAGATTGGAAGCATTCCCCGGTGCATGCAGCGCCACAAGACCTCCCGTTGCGACGAAACCTGGAGCAGTCTGTTTTCTGAACAGCGTGATTATGAGCAATGAGATGAAAATAAAGGCGAAAATACCATAAATGAGTACTTCGTCTCCAAGCGGAGAGCGGTCTGCCGGACCAACAATGCCAATGCCCTGCGACGGTGAGATGAAATTAATATAGAACGGCGCGAACAGGAAAAACGACAATGCGCCAAGCGCTAACCCGGCAGTAATGACATCCAGCACCAGGGAGAGGCTGAACTGCGAGCGATAGGCCAGCCACTGCTGCAAAGCGATACAGATGAGCGCGATACCCAGGTAGGTTGGCAGATCCCATCCATTCATAGTGAAGAGACCACCGATAATTACCGCCGTCATGCCAAGTGTGAACGGCAGCCGCCAGCCGCGCCCAAAGGCAAACAATCCTCTTCCATTACGTTCAAGGAATAGATTCAGCCCCAGGGCTATACCCACAATTGTAAACGCCAGCGTCAGCACGTGCGCGTGGAAGCACGAGAGTAGGAAGCTGAAAGCGGGAAATTCGTTGATAGTTTTATCGATCACACGTGATGGATCATACCAGTAATATGGGGGCAGGTCTCCATGCTGTATCCACCATTGCTGTGTCGAGGCAAGATTACCGAGAATCAGGCCCATGACGAGGGTCAGTAGCCCATATGGAACTGTTCCAAGTAACGGCGGGAATACTCTATCGGGACGCTCGGCTCGAGCATTGCGCTGGGGTGCCGTAGGGGCCGAAGCAGCCGTGACCCTTGTCATTCTGAGCGCAGCGAAGAATCTCTGGGGCCACGGAGGCGGATTCTTCGCTGCGCTCAGAATGACATGGCCGACCTGGTTAGGGCCCCCAACCGTCGCAAGCTCTCTCTTACGGCGATAGCGTGCCCAGGCCACGATATTGCAGGTGACGCCAAACAGGTTGATCGCTGTTAAGCCGAAGAGGGTAGAAATGCCAGTATTAAATGCGACATACGAGGGTTGGCCCAACAATTTTGCCAGCACCGCAATCGTATAGTGGGCGTAGTAGTAGTAGTTGATTGGGTAACCGGCCAGCCACATATCATTGGGCGGAAAATGGGGACTGCGCATGATCGCCGAGAGAAATCCCTCGTCCATAAACATTTCATTGATGCGAATATCCGGCCCATAGGATCGAATCCAGCCCAGCAAGAATGCCATACCCAGAAAGACAACTTCGCAGACGATGATATAAGAAATATTGGAGCGCACGAATTGTACCAGCGTGCGCCATACTTTCACAAAACCTATCAGATTGAGGGCTGCCAGGACGAGCAAAACGCCGGAAATAAATAACTGGCTGAATGGGAGAGCTTGCACATACATTAACGGCAACCAGACGCAAAATGCAAGCAGCGCTATGCCGATAGCCTTCGTAAAAGCCCAGCCGCGGTCTGGCAGATTATGAAATACGGTGATAGTTAATGGCAGGCAGATGATTCCCAACACTTCCACCAGTGCCCACATTTGTAACAATTGAAGCATAGACACCTTCAATCAGATTGAGCTTCGATTCTAATGGGAGGGCCACCACAAGGGTACGCCCTTACATTAAAACACGCGCCAGGCATTACAATTTTACGTAGATTACCACTTTATCGCTGTTATTGACGTTTGGATTCGCCCATTTGTTTCCTTTTCGGGCCATTTATCTTACTACATCTTACATTACTTCGTAGATCGTTACGCCGTTTGATCGATAGACCAGCCGCAGCGAACTACCAACCATTGCATCAAATTTATCCAGGCCTGCCGTCGATTGCTGCGCGTACGCCTCGCGTTCCAATTCACCCACGTAAATATAGCGTACATGATAATAGTAGAGCAATTCAAGAGCTTGAGCCGGATCAGGTGTGGTATAGATAATACCAATATCTGTCATACGATTCAAGGGCTGGTTGTTATAGCGCTGCTCATCCTCGTGGTCAACCCAGCCTAAAACATCGGGAAGCCCCGTGTAGACGGAAACACGATTGAACCATGCATATGAAACGGGCGCGGCAGCTTCCAGGATGACCGGTGAGCCCGTGATATTCTCGTTGAGCCAGCTAATTGCTTGCGCATCACCGGGATACCAGGAGCGCGCGAAAGCAAAGCCGTCCAGCGTTGGTGTGTAAGTGGCACTTTGTGCGGGTGGACTCGCAGCGGCCCACGCCCGGTGGTCATCGATACGCGAAAGCGTTCCCAATGGTAGAAACACCGAACTGCCGAGCAGCAATAACGCGAAAATGAGAAACCATGCCTGCTTGAGGAAGCCGCGCAAATAACTCCATAATCTCTGTACTACCGATGCTCCCGCGACGGCAAAGCACAGCCAGGCTTGCATAGAGAACTTGAAGACCGTATTCATGCGCTCGTAGTCGCCACCATCCAGAAAGTCGCGGATATAGACAATTTCAACCCCCAGACCGATACCGAGCGCCATGAGCAACAAAAGGTAAGTGTACTGCGACTGGAAATCGAGGCTACGAAGCTCGAATGATTTCTTGATGCTGGCGGCATTCGTGACTCCAAGGAAAGGAGCATCTCTGACCTGCATTACGAACAGGAAAGCGCCGAGTACGATCAATAGTAATAAAACTATCTTCAGCCCGAGCAGTGCCGCAAAGGTCAACACGACGCCACAGAGCAATAAATAACCGGCTACCTGTTGTTGTGCCGGGAAACCCTTGAATTTAGAATTGCCTATAATCAGGCCGCCCGACCGCGATGCACGCGCCCGCGACCACCAGAGGTACAGTTCGAGCAGGAAGAAACTGAGCGTGAGAAAGATCCATAAACCGGAAATAGTAAGATAATCGCCTAAACTTGTTCCCTGGCTCACTCGCCCAAACCCATTGACGTAGAGTTCCTGGTACCATGTATAAAAGGGCCAGTAGAGGAGATAGCCGGCAATAGCCAGAAAAGCAAACGCGGCAAGTGTAAAGACCAGCGAAATAGATACTTCCAGCTTCCCCGTTCCTCGTTTCGCCTTTATTGTGCGCAGGAAAAGCACGACGGCCAGGATCAGCGCATACACCGGCATATCCCATGGATTGACGCACGCAATAGTGCCAAAGACAAAAGCCGCCAATCCATACAGCACAGAGAGGGCAACCTTCCCTTGAAATTGCTCGCCCGGCAAAACATCCTTCGATCCATCAAAGAGCAGCAAGGCGGCAACGATACCAAGCATGAATGTGGCTATTGGCAGGTCGATAACATGCGGATGCAGATCAGCAAACAGGAAGCTCCAGAAAGGAAATTCGTTGATGGTAAAAGGAATAATGCGGCTGCTTTGCCAGTAATTAAATGCGGCGGGCTGCATGTGCGACAACAGGGCCGCAAACTGCTGCTTGAGTTGCAATGCGCCATCGAAGTTGCCTATCAACGCGGCAAAGTAACCGCCCAGCAGCGCTAATGAGAAACGCCGCGTAAAGCTATAGACGACCGTCACCACGCCGGTAAAAGTCAATGCGAACAGCGTGGGGATGGCTAGATTGAATGCCGTCGTGGGAACAATGCCCGTCAGTTTAATCAAAGCGCCGGAGATTACATACCCATAGTAGTAATAGTTAATGTACCCACCTGAAAACCATGGGTCGTAAGGTGGCATGTAGGGACTGCGCAGCACGGCATTGAGAAACGCCAGCTCCATCGGCTTCTCACCACCCAAAAAAGGATTCCAGAGATCGGGATTGAATGAGCGGATAGCGACAAAAGCAAGGAAAGCCAGCGTGAAAATACCTTCTTCAATCAAAAGCAATCGCCAGCGCTGGCGTATAAATCCAGTTATAGCTTTCCGTTGCCACCAGTACAGCACCAGCGCCAAAAAGAAGAGCGACAGGCACACAACCAGCATCGAAAGGTGACTGAACGCAATCAGGTGCAAATTAGCCAGCATCCAGGCGAGGTACGCGAGCAAGAGAATGCCCAGCGTTTTACTGAAAATATAGCCGCGGTCCGCGAGTCCACGCAAGGCGGAAAACGTTAGTGGATATGCCAGCGCTCCCAAAAGCGCCAGCGCCAACCACCAGAAGAAGACCGGATACGTATTCGAGGGGCTATTTTGTGGAAACTGCGAACCAAATGAGGGCGATTGCTGATCGTCGTCGATTTGCTGAGCGGTCAGCAGCAAGGAACGCTGCGAACCACTCAGGCCGGTGCCAGAAGCCGGCAATTGCACACCATCCAGTAACTTTTGCAGGAGCTGCGCGGAAGTGTAGGGGTAGGGATTATCTCGCACAAAGATGCGCGCCGTGGGATGATCGAAAACCGAGTAGCTTTCGTCCGCTCCGCTATCGTCCAGCGTGATACCCAGAAGGTTGGGGCGCACTTCGAACTGCGCGGCGAGATGAAAGCCCAGCTGGCCACTGAACAGCAACTGGTAATAGTGAATAGTCAGAGGGTAACGAGCGGGCAGGCGCGGAATCGATTTATCAAGACGGTCCGTCGGCATGGTAATGGCATCGATGGTGGGCAGAAGCTTTGCCAGTTCCTGCGCCTTTTGTATTGTGTCCGCACCATAGAGGTCAAGCCCCTGCACAGGTTGCCCATTCGCATCGGGATCAGGATAGGTAGCCTGCTGATAAATGGAGGGGTCATGTCCATCGACGGCCACAGGCAGCGGATCATCCCACTGCTCATACGTCAAAACGCTGCCTGGTTTGATATGGCTATATATCCAGAGCGAGGCTTGAATACGTGTATTGGGCTGGCTATAGACATTCAATAGCGCCAGGCCCTGAAAAATCGTCCCGGCCAGCACGATTGCAATAGCGCCATAAGCAAGAACAGTCAGGGGAATTTGCTTGATGTGCCAGTCCCGCTCCTTTAACCAACACCAGAGGGCCAGCAGTCCCGCAGCCGCCATCAAAGTGAGGAATGGATAGATCGGCAGCATGTAACGCATAAACTTGGCATAGAAGCTGCCGGTAATCGCGCCATAAACAATCACCCACGAAAGCACGATCAGCCAGGAACCCGCATCTCGTTTCCAGACGCGCCAGCATAGCCAGATCAGTGCTGCCAGCGCCACAACACCCAGCACCACACCCAGACCCCATATCACCATATTTTGTAGCTCGTACACATATGGTATCGTGCCTGCAAACTGTATCTCATAAGGCACGTCAATCAATCCACGGGCCAGGTCACCCTGATAAGCAATCTGCTGCACAAAATTCGTATGATCCAACAGCGCATATGGCATGGCTATAAGAAATACCAGGATGGTTGAGACAACAGAAATGAGGGTTGCGGCAACCATGGAGGAAAAGCCCAATTTGTACCAGCGCAAAGCCAGGGCCACAAGTAGTGGTACAATCAAGGGCGCGGCGCTGAATTTAGTCGCCAGCGCCAGGCCATAACCAAGGCCAACGATCAGCGACCAGCGCACTGGTTTATCGGTATCGACAAGTTTGACGCAAGCAAAGATAGTCAGGGTAACGAAGAACAACAGCATTGTGTCGACGGTATAAAAGTGCGACTGCTGGATCTGAAATGGCGTGAATGCCACCAACACCGCGGCCAGCAATGCTGCCGACCAGGCATAACGGCGACCAGGAGTGCGATCAGGCACCAGCAAAAGTGCCAGGCCGCCGGTCAGGAGAATAGTGCCGGTATCAAAAATCGCGTTCAGAGCGCGACCGGTGAGTGTCAGGTTGGCGAAATTCGCTAATGCGGGGGAAAAGTGCGACAGAATATTGCCAACGCCCGCCAATAAATACATCGGGAAAGAACCATAGGCAAAGAAGTGCGGATTGAGGGGAGAATTGGCAGCATCGAAGAATTGCGCCCAACTGTCCGGCCAGGCCAGCTGAACAACATGAAACATGATCTGCCGCTCATCTGGATGAAAATTATTGCCATACGCATACGCCGGTCCATACACGCGTAGCAAGTACTGAAAGCGCGAGGCAAGCGAATCCCAATCTAATACATAAAGACGCAAGGCCAGCCCAAGCAACGCTATGCCGGACAGGGCCAGGGGCCGCCAGCGAATAACGATCTTCAACTTTTGCTATCTCTTCCTTCCTCTATCAAAGAGGAGTGATTACTGCTCAGGCCAATAATGTAGGTGCCTCTGCCTCACTAGTATAAGGACAGTCGCAGCATAGGTCAAGAGGGAAAACTCATCAGAAAATATTCCTGATTGACACGTATGGTAAAACAGGCATCAGCATGAACAAATCGGAGGAAGAAATAACTCTATGCGACAGCTACAATCACGAATCCCGCGTGGTGTGGCTGTATTGTCATTTTTAACGCTGTTAGCGCTCATATTACTTGCGTTGGATGCATTATGCTATACCGTTGCCTTACCGGTTGAGATCGATATTGAGAGCGGTATCGCTACACTTCATGTTGATAGCCAGACCCTGCGACTTGGTCACATCTCGCTGCCCATAACGCTGCAATTCGCGCCGCGCGACCCGGTAGTCCATGAATACCAGATTGATGGCACCGACAGCACCAACAACCTGACATTAGACCCGGCATACCTGCACTCTATTTCCTCGTCCCCTTATTACCACTTCCAGGCATGGATGCGCGACCTGGATGGCACCAGTCGCTGGCGCAACCTTGAAGTATTTGCCGGTGGTCACTCGATTGGAGGGACGAACTGGCCCCTCAATGGTTCGCAAGTAGTGCTGCCGAACGCCGGATCATTACGTATAAGCGTAGAACTACAGCGCCCAGAGACACCCATGACGCTCAACCTGATCGCAGCGGATGGCACAATCCTGCATATCACGCTCGACCGTAACGACCGCCAGATTGCTATCACCCGCGATGTGCAAGGGCAGGCCGCCAATCAACCTGTGACCAGCGCATTCTTCCCAATCAGTTCTCTTCCTTTTGTCGCCATGGTTATTGACACGCTGGTGCGGATCATGCTCTGGGCCGTGATACTTTTGCTCATGGTCCTGATTGGCGAAAGCGTAATCGGGTTCATCATAAAAACAAAATGGCCTCGCTCAACATCACAGGTTATGGAAAGTCCACCTGACTTTCCAACAATGCCGGCGGCTGGACAAACAAGCAGGCAAGAGACAAAGCAGCATCTTACTGCTTTCAGTCTTTACCTGCGAAAATGTTGGCAGAGTTTTACCAAAGCCATCCACCCGGTTGCCCTGATTGCGCTCACCGGCTCTCTGATTTTCGTATCGTGGATTTCGCTCGTCCAGTACAACGCTGAGCCGCACATCTACGATGCCAGCGCGTATCTTTTTGCAGCGAAAATGTACGCGCTGGAACACCTCTCCGTTCCCATACCAGCAGCGATAGACCGTTTCCCGGGGCCTTTCATGGTGGTATTCAACGGGCAGTGGTTTGGACAATATGAACCTGGCACCTCCTTAACTCTGGTTCCGGGCATCTGGCTGGGCATACCCTGGTTGGTCGAACCGGTTCTGGGAACCTTCGCACTGCTTGGTATCGGGCTGATAGCGGCGAGGCTTTATGACCGCCGGGTGGCAACATTGGCGATCTTACTGGGTGCGCTTTCGCCGTTTTACAGTTACCTTGCCGCCAGCTACCTGAGTCATGCAGTTGCGCTCTTCTACCTCGTCTGGGGACTATGGGCGCTGCTGCGTTTCGCACAGGGCGAGGCAGGCTGGAATTTGCCGTTATCGGCGGTTTGCTTCGGCATGGCAGCATTGACACGCGACCTGGTTGCTGTCCTCTTCGTTCTCATTGTCCTGCTGGGAGTGCTTTTGCTTCATTGGAAAAGACTACGTCATGATTGGCAGCGCTGGATCATACCGGGATTGAGCTTTATCGCGGTCGCAATCATCTTTCTCGGTCTTTACTTCAGCTTCAATGCCATTTTGACTGGCAACCCTCAAACGACGCCGCGCAGCCTCTTTTTCGCCGGTGACCACTGGGGCTTTGGGCAGGGAGTTGGCTTCTACGGGCAGCACACGGTGGCCGCCGGTTTCGTCAACCTGGACGAGTTGCTGACCATTCTCCAGATCGACCTCTTCGGCTGGCCGTTTTATCTGACACTGGCATTTCTGGCACTGCCGTTCCTGACCTGGCGAGCTAAAGGCGCAGACTGGCTGATGCTGGCAGGGGCAGCTATCATGACCGGCGCTTATATTGGCTATTTCTACCACGGCATTTACCTCGGGCCGCGCTACCTTTTTGAAACACTGCCATTCCTGCTCATCCTCACTGCTCGCGGCATCCTGGCTCTGAATTCGGCGGGCATAGCTGCCGGGCGCGCAGCAGTTCAGTGGCTGCATCATACGTTACCCGTGAACAAAGTACGGAACGGGCCTGCTTTCAGCCTCATTACGGTAGCACTGGTTGTAGCGCTGATAGCCTGCAATCTGGGATATTACATGCCGCGCCAGATTGCACTGCATACCAACTACACCGGCCTGCCGGCCTGGTACAACGTTGACGCGTCGGAGATATATCATGCTCCCCTGCACAGTGCCATCGTTGTAACGGATGATTACACCATTTACCAGTTCATTCTCTTCCCCCTAAACGACCCGCTGCTGCAAGGCAATGTGATCTACGCCTGGGCCAGCAACCCTGCGCAATATGAAGAACTGCGCACTGCCTTTCCTGGCAGGACGCTGTACCAGATGGTGATTGAGGCAGATGGGTCGGTGAGGTTTGTCAATTTGGGGGATTGATTTCCGCTTTTTGGGATGGGAGATGTATTAGGTATATAGGAGCATGAATACATGTCAAGTTGCTAACTTAGTAGCAATTAGTCCCTGAAATATTGCTAACCAGTATAAGAGATGGTAGCATTATGAGAAATCATGAGCAACTGTTCTAACAAAGATATGGAGAGAAAATAGCCATGGTGATGGAGCAGGTTCGAAAGTCTAAATCATACGCACTTCCATTAGATAATTTACGGATTCTAGCTCCCGACATTCCATGGAATCATACCCCCGCTATTTCGCCAGACCTCTTACCTGTTGAAGTATGCCAAATGCTCGGAGAATGGTATGCTGCTAATACTAGTGAGACCCGACGACGTGATGCCGGGCAATTTTTTACTCCTCCAATTGTGGCACGCTACATGGCGAATCAGGCGGGAGAACTTCACGATCGAATGCGGGTCCTTGATCCAGGAGCTGGCACAGGAATATTATCTTGCGCTATTTGCGAACTTGCGGTTGTTCAAAAGATATCCAGGTTTTCTATCATCGTCTATGAAGCTGATCCTGTACTTTATATCCTTTGTTCCTTTGCTCTTAACTACGCCAGAGACTTTCTCCAAGAACATGGTATCGAACTATCCATCGAGCTTCACAGGCAAGATTTTATCGAAGCCATGGCAGAACAAATTTCCCAAACATCCTTGTGGACAGATGAACTTCAACCTCAACAACCTTTTGACCTTGCTATTCTCAATCCTCCTTATTTCAAGGTTAATCAAAAAGATACGCGTGCCAGACTTGTAAAAGATATTGCACATGGTCGAACAAACATATATACAATCTTCATGTCCTTAGCAGCATCTTCTTTGCGAATAGGAGGGCGTTTCATTTCAATTACACCTCGATCGTTTGCTTCCGGTACATATTTCCAGCACTTCCGTCACCAGTTTTTTTATACCATTATGCCCGAATTTATGCATATATTTGATTCCAGGCGATCTGCTTTCGAAAATGCCGATGTACTTCAGGAGAATATTATCCTCGCTGGTATAAGGAAAGGAGCAGTTTCCATAGATGCTCCTTTTGTCACTCTTTCACGAAGTCGGGGAATTGAAGATTTGGCCCACCCACTTACCCAACAAGTGCAGCGTCGGCTCGTTTTCGATGAAAGGCAGAATGACCCTGTATTACACTTACCAACAAGCGACATTGATACACATCTTTTGCAAGCATTCAGACGTTGGCCTGATCGACTAGCAACATATGGATTGGAGATATCAACCGGTCCTGTCGTTCCTTTTCGGAGCCTTGATATGTTAACATCTGTAGAGGACGTGAAGCAAGGCAGAGCCGTTCCTCTTTTATGGTTGCAGCATGTCAAACGCATGGATATTAAGTGGCCTCTTGAGCAATTTGACAAACCACAAGGGATACTGCTTCAGGCAGGGCATAAATTACTTACTAAGAATACAACACAGATTATTTTACGACGGTTTAGTGCTAAGGAAGAACCACGCCGCATTACAGCAGCTGTTCTACTAGAGAATACCTTTAGTACAGATCTGATTGCTTTTGAAAATCACCTGAATTATCTGTATCGTCCTGGTGGAACGCTTTCTCATGAGGAAGCTGTAGGAGTAGCAGCTTTCCTCAACAGCACTCTCGTTGATCGTTACTTTCGGATAACAAATGGCAACACGCAGGTTAATGCTACTGAACTGAGAAAACTGCCATTACCTCCATTGGATCAACTTATTCGATTAGGTCAACAAGTGATAAATTTGCGAATCGAACAAGATTTTGATGCAATCGAAACTATCCTTATGGAGGATCTTGGGAAAGACCTGATTGTGGGAAGTGAGGAGAATGATCTCCAACTCCCTATACTTAAAGATTCGAGGATGTCTATGGGTAAAATTCAGGAGGCCCAGCGCATTTTACACGATCTTGGCCTACCACCAGCACAACAAAACGAAATTAGTGCTTTAACACTACTAGCATTAGGCAACCTGACTGAGACAACGCCCTGGGAAAATGTATCCAATCGACCAGTCACCATTCATCATATGATGGCTTTTATGAAGCAACATTATGGTAGAATCTATGCGGAAAACACTCGAGAGGTGGTACGCCGGCAGGTGATTCATCAATTCGAACAGGCCCGCTTAGTAGACCGCAATCCAGATGATCCAACACGTCCTACTAATAGCCCAGATTTCTGCTATGGATTAACGAGAGACGTTCTTGATGTGCTGGTTCAATTCGAAACAAAAGAGTGGGAAAATGCCGCCGCAAAATTTCTAAGCAATCATGGTGCATTATGGGAACAGTATCAACGAAGTCGTCAAACTCATGCTCTACCTCTCAAGTTAGCCGATGGCAAACAACTTTACCTTACACCAGGAAAGCATAATCAGCTACAGATTGCGATTATTGAAAAGTTTGGACCTCGCTACGCTCCCGCCGCTACAGTACTTTATTTAGGCGATGCTGCCCAAAAATTTGTGATTTATGAAAAAGAGCGGTTAGAGCAACTCGGAGTACCTATGACAGCTCATGATAAATTACCTGACATTATTCTTTATGACGAAAATAAGAACTGGCTTTATCTTATTGAAGCCGTTACTTCCCATGGGCCTGTATCACATAAACGCCATTATGAGTTAGAGAACCTTTTAGTGAACTGTACTGCTGAACGTATCTATGTCTCATGTTGTAACTACTCAGGTGTCCTAGAGATTTGCCAAAGAGTTCAACATCCTGTAGAGTAAGGGCATGACGCCAGAAGAAGAACTGCTTCAGCTTCGACAAGAGAATAAAGACTTGCATGAGCG